>JANXRN010000164.1 GCA_025352995.1 Acetobacteraceae bacterium | reverse complement strand
GATGTCAGTCGATCGCGCCGGGGTGCTGCATGATTATTTCGGCGGGCAGGATGACCTCGCTGCCGGATTGGTGCGGTTTGTCGGCGATCCGGCAGCGCGGCTGGCGGAGGATTATCTGCGCCTGCTGCGGTTTTTCCGCTTCCAGGCGCGGTTTGGTCGCTCGCCACCTGATGCCGTAACCCGGCAAGCGCTGATCGACGCGGTGCCGGGTCTGGCGCGGCTTTCGGTAGAGCGGGTGTGGCACGAACTCAAACGGATTCTCGCTGCCCCCGACCCGCGCGCCTCCATTGCGTTGATGGATGAACTGGGCGTGCTCGCGGCGGTACTACCGGAAAGTGCGGCGCCCGCAAGATTGGCCGCATTGATCGCATCTGGCGCACCGGCTGACCCGATTTTGCGGCTGGCGTCCTTGCTTGACGGCAATGCGGAAGCGTTCGCAGCACGGCTGCGCCTGTCAGGGGCGGAGCGCGATCAGTTGCTCGGGCTGCGTGGCGAGGTGCCAGCGGATGACGCAGATGATGACACGCTGCGCCGGGCACTTGCCGATACCCCGCGCGATATGCTGCTCGGCCGCGCCTGGCTGGCGCATCGGTCGGGGGTGTTGCGCGACCGGCTCATCGCCCTGCCTGTCCCGGTCTTTCCACTGCTCGGGCGTGACCTGACCGAGGCCGGCATGGCGCCAGGCCCGGAAATTGGCCAACGGCTCGCCGCAATCAGGGCCTGGTGGTGGCAGGACGGATGCCGGGCGGATCGCGCGGGATGTTTGGCCCATTTGACCGAGCGGAATCCAAGACTCGCAATTTGAAGATCAATTCTCTATCTAGACAGAGCATCTAGAAATGATGAGATCGCCATGGCTCTCAGCATCAAAACCGCCGACGCCGATCTACTCGCCCGCCGTCTCGCCCATTTGACCGGGGAGACCATGACGGAAGCGGTCACCACCGCATTGCGCGAACGCCTGGATCGAGAAAATGCACGCCGTGCGGCTGCCATGGAACTGCCAGCCCGGCTGGCTGCCCTATCCGAACGCCTGCGCGGAAACTACAACACTCGTCCAATCAGCCGAGCCGAATGGGATGATGCGTCGGGCGACGATTTGTGATTGTCGTCGACTCGTCCGCCATCATCGCCATTCTATTCAACGAACCCATGGCTGCGGCGCTGTCGGCACGCTTAGCCGAAGACCCTGACCGGGTGATGTCAGCCGCGTCCTACGTCGAAACCGGCACCGTTCTGGCGGGGCGTCGGCAGGGCAACAAATTGCGCGCAATTGTCGAACTCGATCAGTTCCTTGACGAAGCTGGTATCAATATCGCACCGATTGACCCGACCCAAGCCAGAATCGCATTGCGCGCCCGCATTACCCACGGCAAGGGCATGGGTCATGGGGGTTTGCTGAATTTTGGCGATGCTTTTTCTTATGCGTTGGCACAGGCGCTCAACGCGCCATTATTGTTCATCGGCGACGATTTCGGCACCACGGATGTCCGGCTCGCGATCCCCGGACCATCCTGAGTTTGATGACGTTCTTTTTGGTAACTGCCCAGGTTCTTTGAGAAGAAAGACTCCTAGTCAGGGAACATCAGAAGACAAGCAGTTCTTTTTGTGAACAAAAAGAACCAAAAAAACTTTTTATCCATTCCTTGCCGTTGGCGTGCCTCCCCCCGCAACAGCGAAGCGCTCGGAACCAAAGTGGGAAAGTTTTTTTGCTCCCTTTTTTTCAAAAAAAGGAGTGCTTTCTTGGCTTTAGTCTTCCTGCAAAAAGGTTCAGGGAGAACCTGGGCAGTTACTCTTTTTGTTCACCCAAAGAACGCCTTGCCCCCCCTAAACCGTCCCCGGGCTACCCGGCCAGAACGCCACCCGCCGCTTGGTCAGCCCGCCGCCCACGCCCACCGCGGTGCCATCGGCGCGCCAGCAGGCCGCGCCTTGCATCGTGCCGTCGGGTAGGAAGGCGATGCCATTCATGCCGCCAGCGACATGGGGCAGCATCTGGATCGGGTGGCCCCGCAGGCGCAGCGCCTTTTGCACATTTTCGGAAATCGTGTCCTCGATCTCCAGCACTGGCCCTTCGGTCCACACCCGCGGGGCCTCGACGGCTTCCTGAAGCGTCATGCCGTGGTCGATCATGTTGATGATCGCCTGCATGGCGCTGGGGAAAATCCGCTTGCCGCCGGGCAGGCCGAGCGCGAACTGGATGCGGCCGTCCCGCAGCACCATCATCGGGGCCATGGACGTGGTAACGCGTTTGCCGGGCGCAATGGATTGCGTGCTGCCGGGGCGCGGGTCGAACAATCCCATATAGTTATTGGGAAAGATGCCGGTGCCGGGGATGATGTAGCGGGCGCCAAAGGTGGTTTCGATAGTTTGGGTGGTGGCGACGACATTGCCAGCGCGGTCGGCAGTGGTCAGATGGGTGGTATAGGCGCCTTCACCGGGAGACACGCCCGGCCCAAATTTCTGCGCCCGGCCCATCTCGATCTGCGCACGGCGCTCGGCGGCGTAGCCTTTGGAAATGAGTTTTTCGACCGGGACCTGGATAAAGGCCGGATCGCCGGTTGCCACCATGCGGTCGGCAAAGGCGATTTTCAGCACTTCGGCAAGCAGATGAATATTATCCGGCGTGCCGAAGCCCAAGGCCCCAATGTCGTAGCCTTCCAGGATGTTCAGCATCTGGGTGATATGGACGCCCGAACCGGCCGGCGGCGGCGGGCCGACAATGTCATAGCCACGATAGGTGCCGCGGATCGGGGCGCGTTCCATCACCTTGTAGCTGATTAAATCTTCACGGGTCACGTACCCGCCATTGGCGGCCATGTGGGCGGCGACGATATCGCCGATCGGCCCGCCATGCAGCGCAGCTTCGCCTTGCTGCGCCACCAGCTTCAGGGTTTCGGCATAGTCACCGTTGATCAGCTTCTGCCCCGCCTGCAACGGCCGGCCGCCGGGCAGCAGGAGCGCACTCGCCGCCTTGTCGCGCGCGAGGTCGGCAGCGGCACCTTCGATGCAGGTTTGCAAATAGGGCGTGGCGGTGAAGCCACGCGACGCATGGCGAATGGCCGGCTGCAACACGTCATCCAACGAAAGCGTGCCGAAGCGACGCAGCGCCTCACACCAGCCGCGCAACGATCCGGGGGCTGCAACCGCGCTCGGCCCCACCCTGTTCCGGCGATCGACGGTTGTGTAATCCTCTGGCGAGCCATCACCAGCCGGCACATACATATCGGGCCGGCCGGACAGCGGCACGGTGGACATCCCGTCCAGAACAAGATGGCTGCCGTCGGCCAGGCGGATATGGCCGGTGCCGCCGCCGACAATGCCCACCATCATCGGCTCCACAACTGTCAGCGCGAACAAGGTCGCTATCGCCGCATCGATGGCGTTGCCACCGGCTGCCAACATTTCCGCTCCGGCCGCGGACGCGAGGGGATGATTGCTCACCACCATGCCCAAACTGCCGGTCGCCGGCTGTTTTTCGGTGACGAAGCTGGTCGCTGCACGGGTACGCCAGTTGGTATCGGCCATATTTCGGTCTCCTCTGCGCGAAGTCTCTCATAAAGCTTGAAACTGCGCCAAGCGCAGGCCAGGATACCGGCACATTATTTCGGGAGCCTGCCATGCAACGCCGCGATGTTCTGAAGTCCGCTTTTGCTGGGGCCGCCGCCCTCGCCGCGCCGCATATCGCATCCGGCCAAGGCAAGAACGTGCTGCGCTTCGTGCCGCATGCCGATCCGGTGTCGTTCGATCCGGTTTGGACCACCGCCGACATTACCCGCAACTATTCGCTCGCCGTGTTTGACACGCTTTACGGGGTGGATGCGCAGTTGCAGCCGCAATTGCAGATGCTGGCCGGTGAGAAGATCGAGGATGGCGGCAAATTATGGGAACTCACCCTGCGCGATGGGCTGAAATTCCATGATGGCACGCCTGTGCTGGCGCGCGATTGCGTGGCGTCGATCAAGCGCGGCGCCCAGCGCGATCCGCTGCTGAACGTGATGGCGCAGCGCATGGAAGATATTTCGGCGCCGTCCGACAAAGTCATCCGCATCAAGCTCAAGCGTCCGTTCGGGCTGCTGCGCGATGCGCTGTCCGGCGCGCCGGCCAGCATCATGCCGGAAAGGGTCGCCAAAACCGACGGCAATACCCAGGTTTCCGACGTGATCGGCAGTGGCCCTTATCGCATCCTGACCGACGAACGGGTGCCCGGCGCCAAGGTCGTGTTCGCCAAGTTCGATGGCTATGTGCCGCGCGGCGGGGCGGCATCGACCTTCACCGCCGGCCCCAAGACCGCCTATTTCGAGCGGGTGGAGTGGATCATCCAGGCCGATACCGCAACGATTGCCGCCGCCATTACCAACAATGAAATCGACTGGTGGGAATTTCCCGCGATCGATCTGCTGCCGTCGCTCAAGAAGGACAAGAACCTCGTCACCAAAACCATCGACCCCTATGGCTCGATCGGCTGTCTGCGTTTCAACCAATTGAACGCGCCGTTCGACAAGGCGGCGGTACGGCGCGCGGTGCTGTCGGCGGTGAGCCAGGATGAGTTCATGCAGGCCTATGCCGGCGCCGAGCCGTCGATCATCAAAAACCCCGTGGGCTTGTTTTCCTCTGGCTCGCCGCTCGCCAGCAATGTCGGCACCGAGGCGGTCGGCCGGCTCGCCAAGAATTTCGACCAGGTGAAAAAGGACCTGGCCGCCGCTGGGTATAATGGCGAGAAAATCGTGCTGCTCGGGCCGACCACCATTCCCGCGCTACACGCCTATTCGCAGGTGACCGCCGATTTGTTGGCGCGGATCGGGATGAATGTCGATTACCAGGCGCTGGAATGGGGCACCGTGGTGCAGCGGCGCGCCAGCAAGGAACCCACCAGCAAGGGCGGTTGGAACATTTTCATGACCAATCTTGGCGGCTCAGGCAACGTGTCGCCGGCTGCGGCATCGGCCATCCGCAGTGGCGATGCCGCTTGGTTCGGTTGGCCGAACATGCCGGCGATGGAAGCGCTGCGTGACAAATGGCTCGATGCCGGCGATCTGGCGGAACAGAAATCCATCAGCCTCGACATGCAGAAGCTGATGTTCCAGGAAGCGCCTTACGTGCCCTTGGGCTATTATGCGGGTCCGACGATCTACCGGAACTCGATCACCGATATCCGCGACGGGTTCCCGCAAATGTATGGGGTGAAGCGGGTTTAGCCTGATGGACTTACTATGGCCGGGCGCGCGGCGACTGTAACATTTCCGCGCCCCGGGCGTATTGTCCGATATGGAAATCGCTGCCCAGGTCGGATTATTGCTGGTGTCGTTCGCGCTCGGGGCGGTGTTCGTGCGCTTCGATGTCGGGTTTTCGGGTGCGTTCCGCAACTGGCTCGGGGCGGGCGACGGGCGGGCCCTTGCCGCCTGCTTTGCCATTCCGGCGGTGGCGGCGCTGGTGATTCTGCCGGTCGGCGCAGGGGCTTTCGGCTACGGACGCGCGGTGGCCCCGATCAATACGTCGCTGATCATCGGGGCGGCGTTGTTCGGGATCGGGATGCAGATCGCCAACGGGTGCGGCTCGGGGTGCCTCGTCGCAGCCGGACAAGGCTCGCGGCGCATGTTGATTGCGCTGCCATTCTTCTGCCTCGGCGGGGTGGGGGGATCGCTGCTGCTGCCCCTGGCGGAAACCCTGCCTGGGCTTGGGGTGATTGACCTGGTGGATTCGTTCGGGCGCTGGGGCGCGTTGCTGGCGACGGAGTTGCTGCTGCTAGCTTCGGCGTTGCTGGTTGCGCGCGGCGTCAGGCCGGATCGGCGGCAGCTCGGTGCTGCTTCGTTGATCGGCGCCTTGGCGGCTTCGTGGTTCCTGGTGGCCGGCCAAGCCTGGGGGATCACCATGGGGCTGACGGTAATCGGCGCCAAATCAGTCCAGGCATTGGGCCTGGATATCGCGGCGACGGATGCGTGGTCGGTCGACTGGCTGCGGGCGCTGCTCGCCGGACCAATTACGGCGATGCCGAGCGCCCTGTCCGATATCGGGGTGCTGATTGGTGCGTTCGCAGCGGCGGCGCTGCTGGGGAAGCTCCGTCATCGCACCAAGATCGGCCTGCCCGGCGCGATTGGCGCAATGCTGGGTGGGCTTGCCATGGGGGTGGGCGCGCGCCTGTCCTATGGCTGCAATATCGGCGCCTTCGTCAGCGGCGCGGCGTCGGGTAGTTTGCATGGCATCATCTGGTTCGTGGCGGTGCTGCCTGGCTGCGCCGCGGGCCTGAAATTGCGCCGGTTCGCAGGGCTTGGTTAGCGCAGCCTGCTGACCGTGTAATCCGCCACTGCCATCAGGCAATTACGGATGGCGGACGGTGCCAGCCCGGCAAGATCGGCCTGGGCCGCGTTGGCGAAATCCTGGGCGCGCGCAAGCGTCACCGGAATGGCGCCGTGCCGCGCCATCAGGCGCAGGGCTTCGGCCAGATCGGCGTCGGTCTGTTCACTCGCCTCAATCGTGCGGCGCCAGAACGCCTGTTCGGCAGCGTTGCCCTGGGCGAAGGCATGCAGCACCGGCAAGGTGATCTTGCCCTCCCGGAAGTCATCGCCGACGGTTTTGCCGAGCTTGGTCTGGTCGGCCGCGTAATCTAGCGCATCATCGACCAGTTGAAACGCGATCCCCAGATTCATGCCGTAATTGGCCAACGCCGCCTCAGTCGCCGCGTCGCCATCCGCAACCACGCTGCCAACCCGGCAGGCGGCAGCGAACAAAGCGGCGGTCTTGCCCTTCACCACATCGAGATATTGCGCCTCGGTCGTGCCCAGATCGTTCTGGGTCACCAGTTGCAGCACCTCGCCCTCGGCAATGGTCGCCGACGCGCGCGACAGGATTTCCAGCACCCGCAAGGACCCATCTTCAACCATCAGTTCGAACGCGCGGGCGAACAGAAAATCGCCGACCAGCACCGATGCCTTGTTGCCGAACACCGCGTTGGCGCTGGCGAGGCCACGGCGCAGCAGGCTTTCATCGACGACATCATCATGCAGCAAGGTCGCGGTATGGATGAATTCCACACATGTCGCGAGCTGGATATGGCGCGTGCCCGCATAGCCTAACATCCGCGCGGCGGCGAGCGTCAGCAGTGGCCGCAGCCGCTTACCGCCAGCCGCGACAATATGGGCAGCAAGTTGCGGGATCAGCGCCACCGGGCTGTCCATGCGGGCAACGATGGTGCGGTTACAGGCCTGCATATCGTCGGCGACCAGGCCGACCAAAATGGCAAGCACGTCCTCCCCACCAACGGGTTCCACGCTTGCTTCCAGCTGTCTGATGGCGGCGCCCAAAACATTCTCCTTACCCACGGATGCACAACTTGCGCCCGCAACGGCCGGAGGCGCACCATATCGGCGCGGCGATTGGGGGGCAAGGCAAGCCCGCCGCGCGGAAAGGGAATATGGAAGTCATCACTGTTACCAACGACCCGGTGCGCCTCAGCTTCCTGGCGTCCCTGCTGCGCGATGCCGGGATCGAACCGATCTTGCTCGACGGCCACACCAGCACAATGGAAGGCAGCATCGGCGCCCTGCCGCGCCGCCTCGTGGTGGCAAGTGACCAGGCCGCGCAGGCAAGACGGGTGCTGGCCGAGGCTGGCGAGGTGTGACTGTCACTGACGGCACCCTGCTCGGCGGGCGGGTGCGCTACTGCCAGCCAGCAATTGGCCATCGCAGTGGCATCGAACCCGTGTTGCTGGCAGCGAGTGTCCCGGCGCGGCCGGGCGCCCGGGTGCTCGAAGGCGGCAGCGGCGCCGGCGCCGGGCTATTGTGCCTGGCCGCACGCGTCCCGCACCTGATCGGCGTTGGGGTCGAAATCGCGCCGGAACCGCTGGCGTGTGCCGAGGCTAACGCGCTGGCCAATCAAGCGACCGGCCTACGGTTTGTCGTGGGCGATCTGACCGATACCGGGTTGGATTTGGGCGCGGCCCTGCGCTTCGACCACGCAATCGCCAATCTGCCCTGGCATCCGCCGGGCACAGCGTCCCCCGATACCGGCCGGGAACTGGCGCGGCGCGCACCGCAAGCCGTTTTTGCGCTGTGGGCGGCGGCACTGGCGACGCGCCTTCGCCATCATGGCAGCCTGACCTTGATTTTCCCGGCCGCCGCCTTGCCCGAAGCGCTGGCCGCGACCGAAGCTGCCGGCTGTGGCAGCCCGGCCATTTTCCCGCTTTGGCCCAAGATCGGCTTGCCAGGCAAGCTGATGCTGCTGCGCGCGATCAAGGGTGGTCGCGGGCCATGCCGGCTGCTGGCGGGCCTGGTGCTGCATGAAGCGGATGGTCGCTTCACCCCGGCGGCGGATGAAATTTTACGCCACGGCGCGTCGTTAACCTGGGGCGATGCACGTGTTCCAGACGGGTGACACTCTTTTACAATTCGTGACCTGACTTTCCATCGGTTCAATTATATTTCATTGACCTATGGATAGGCTCGGCATCCGCGGGATTTCGTCATGAATGGCTGGCATCGCGGCGTGCTGGCGGGGGCCTATTGCGCCGCCGCGATTTGGATTTACCTGGCGCGCGACGCGCTACCATCTTATTCCGGCTGGGCCGCCGTCGCGCTGATCGGGCTGGCATGCTGGGAGTTTGAGCCGATCTTGAGAAAGCTGCTGAGCCGCACAGAGCCTAAGAAATAACGCGATCGGCGAAGAACCCAGCCTAGTGCCCCGCGTTTTCACCAGAAAAATCAGGTGCCGCCAAGCCTGATGCTTCCAACTGACTGACCAGCGCCGCCTTCAGCCGTTCCAACCCGGCATTCGATGACGCTTCGCAGCGCGCCACCAGCACCGCCTGGGTGTTCGATGCGCGCAACAGCCACCAGCCATCATCGGTGCTGACCCGAACGCCATCGATGTCCGACAGTTTCGCGCCTTCGGCTTTCAGCCGGCCGGCCACTTCGGTGATCACCGCGAATTTACGCGTGTCGGCGCAATCAAAGCGCAATTCCGGCGTATTGATGACCTGCGGCAAGGCCTTGCGGATCGCCGACATTTTTTCAGTGCCGCGGGCCAAAATGCCAAGCACCCGTATTCCCGCGTACAGCGCGTCATCAAAGCCATACCATTTATCGGCAAAGAAGATGTGCCCCGACATTTCACCCGCCAGCGGGCAGCCAGTTTCGGCCATGCGCGCCTTGATCAGACTATGGCCGGTTTTCCACATTTCCGGCTGGCCGCCGGCACGCGCGATTTCGTCGAACAGCACCTGGCTCGCCTTCACGTCGGCGATAATGCGGGCGCCAGGATGGGTTTTGAGCACGTCGCGCGCCAGCACCACCAGCAACTGGTCGCCGAACAGCATATGGCCTTCATCATCGACCACGCCGATGCGGTCTGCATCGCCATCAAAAGCAATCCCGATATCCGCATCCTGGGCGCGCACTTCGGCCGACAAAGCTTCGAGGTTTTTCAACACTGTCGGGTCAGGGTGGTGGTTGGGGAAGCGCCCGTCAATTTCCGGGAACAGCACGGTGTGCTGACCAGGCAGGCGCTTGACCAGGCGTTCGAGCACCGCGCCGGCCGCGCCGTTGCCATTGTCCCACACGACTTTCAGATCGCGATTGCCGTCCCAGTCCTGCACCAGCCGGTCAATATAGTCGGCCGAGACATCCAGCGCGCGATCGCTGCCAACAGCTTCCGGCACCACATCGCCAGCAGCCGCCATGCGGCCGATTTCGATAATCTGCTTGCCAAAGAACGGCTTACCGCCCAGCATCATCTTGAAGCCGTTATAGTCCGGCGGGTTGTGGCTGCCGGTCAGCATGATGCCGCCCGCCGCTTTCAGCACCGTTGTTGCGTAGTACAGCATCGGGGTGGGGCCAAGCCCGACCCGAATGACTTCAACGCCCGAAGCTTTCAATCCGGCGACCAACGCTGCTTCCAACGACGGCGATGACAGTCGGCCATCATAGCCGACGGCCACAACCGTGCCGCCGCCACGCACGACGACGCTCGCGAAACAGCGGCCGATCGCGAAGGCATCAGCCTCATGCAGGGTTTTGCCGACAATGCCGCGAATGTCATATTCGCGCAGGGTGGTGGGATCAAAATCGTGACGGAAATTCATCATACCCTCAATCAGCCGAACAATTCTGCGCAATAGGTCTTAAGGAACGCTTTCACCGCGTCCGCCATGTCGGCCCGCTTCAGGGCAAACGCGATCTGGGCTTCCAGAAACCCGATCTTGTCACCGCAATCAAAGCGGCGCCCCTCGTAACGCAGCCCATGGAACGGCACCTGGCCGATCAGCTTGGCCATCGCATCGGTCAACTGCACCTCGTTGCCGGCGCCACGTTCCAGCCGCGACAAATGCGGAATGATCTCCGGCATCATCACATAGCGCCCGATGATCGAAAGGTCGGACGGCGCGTCCTCCGGCTTCGGCTTTTCCACCAGCCCCTTCACATCCACCAGCCGCCCGTCATCGGAGGCGATGTCCAGGATCCCATAGCGACTAGTCTGCTCATGCGGCACCTCGGTCACCGCCACCACGCAGCCGCCGGTTTCGTAATAAGCGTTGGCCAATTGCATCGTGCAGGGGGTTTCCGACAAAATCAGATCATCGGGCAGCAAAATGGCGAACGGGTCTTCCCCGATGAACGCCCGCGCGCACCAGATTGCATGGCCCAGGCCCATCGGCTCCTGCTGACGCACCGTCACCATCGCGCCGGGCGGCAACTGCCATTCGCGCAGCATGCGCAAATCGGCTTCCTTGCCACGGGCGCGCAAGGTCGCCTCCAGCTCATAGGCGATGTCAAAATGCTCCACGATCGCGGTTTTGCCGCGGCCGGTGACGAGGCAAAATTGCTCAATCCCGGCAGCGCGGGCTTCCTCGATCGCGTATTGGATCAAGGGCTTGTCCACCACCGGCAGCATTTCCTTGGCCATCGCCTTGGTGGCGGGCAGGAAGCGGGTGCCGAGGCCGGCGACGGGGAGGACGGCTTTGCGGAGGGGTTTGGTCACTGGTGAGGTTCCCTGGAAGCAATGACGTTCTTAGAGCAGGTTTGCTAGGCAAGATTAAGGCAAGGCAAGCAGTTCTTTTTGTGAACAAAAAGAACCAAAAAAACTTTTTCACACTTGGTACGGTTGCCGTGCGCCTGCCGAGAGCCCGAGCCAACGGCCAGGCAGTAACGTGGGAAAGTTTTTTTGCTACTCTGTTTTCAAACAAAGTAAATTCTCACTTAATCCTTCCTAACCTTAGGCGCCAAATCCAACCGAATGGAAAGCTCCTTCAACCGCTGCGACGTCGTCTCATTCGGCGCGCCCATCATCAGGTCCTCGCCCTGCTGGTTGAGCGGGAACAGGATCACTTCGCGGATATTCGGCTCATCGGCCAGCAGCATCACGATGCGGTCGATGCCGGGCGCCGAGCCACCATGCGGCGGGGCGCCGTAGCGGAAGGCGTTGAGCATGCCGCCGAAGCGGGCTTGGACTTCGGATTCCGGGTAGCCGGCGATGTCGAAGGCTTTGATCATGATGTCGGCGCGGTGGTTGCGGATGGCGCCCGAGGACAGTTCAATGCCGTTGCAGACGATGTCGTATTGGAACGCTTTGATATCGAGCGGGTCCATGGTGTCGAGCGCGTCCATCCCGCCTTGCGGCATGCTGAACGGGTTATGGCTGAAATCGACGCGGCCGGTTTCTTCGTTCAGTTCGTACATCGGGAAATCGGTGATCCAGCAGAACTCGAATTTCCCCGGCACGATCAGGCCGAGTTCCTGGCCGAGTTTGGTGCGCACGCTGCCGGCGAATTTCGGCGCTTCGTCGCGCTTGCCGGCAGCGAAGAACACGGCGTCCCCGGCCGAAAGGCCGCAGGCGACGCGGATGGCCTCGGCGCGGTCGGCTTCGAGGTTGCGGGCAATCGGGCCTTTGGCGCCGTCAGCGTCGAACGTAATATAGCCAAGGCCGCCGGCGCCCTGCTCGCGCGCCCATTCATTGAGCTTGTCGAAAAAGCTGCGCGGATTGGCAGCGCAACCAGGTGCCGGGATGGCGCGAACGATGCCGCCGGACGCCGCGATTTTGGCGAACAGCCCGAAGCCGGAGCGGGCGAATTGCGCGGTTACATCGCGGATGATCAGCGGGTTGCGCAAATCGGGCTTGTCGGAGCCAAAATCCAGCATCGACTGGTCGTAAGGGATGCGGCGGAAAGGCGGCTTGGAGACCGCACGGCCGTCGGCAAATTCCTCGAACACGCCAGCGATGACGGGTTCAATGGTGTTGAAAACGTCTTCCTGGGTGACGAAGCTCATCTCGAAATCGAGCTGGTAGAATTCGCCGGGCGAGCGATCGGCACGGCTGGCTTCGTCGCGGAAACAGGGCGCGATCTGGAAATAGCGGTCAAAGCCGGCGACCATCGCCAATTGCTTGAACTGCTGCGGCGCTTGCGGCAGCGCGTAGAATTTACCGGGATGGAGGCGGGCTGGCACCAGGAAGTCGCGCGCACCTTCGGGGCTGGACGCGGTCAGGATCGGGGTTTGGAATTCGGTAAAGCCCTGGCCGATCATGCGCTGGCGGATGGACGCGATAACGCCGGCGCGCAGCATGATGTTGCGATGGAGTTTTTCGCGCCGCAGGTCGAGGAAGCGGTAGCGCAGGCGGATATCTTCGGCGAATTTTTCTTCGCCCGCGACCTGCATTGGCAGCACGTCGGCGTGCGACTGCACCGCCAGATCGGCGGCGCGCAGTTCGATGTCCCCAGTGGGCAGTTTCGGGTTCACCGTGGTGCCTTCGCGCAGCACGACTTCGCCAGTGACGGTGATGACCGATTCGACCCGCACCCCTTCGATCGCCGCAAAGGCCGCGCTGCCGGCGGCGAAGACGATCTGGGTCAGGCCATAATGATCGCGCAGATCGATGAACAGCAGCCCGCCATGATCGCGCTTGGAATGCACCCAGCCGGACAGGCGGGCGGTTTTACCCGCGTCGGTTGCGCGGAGGGCGGCGCAGCTATGGGTACGGTAGGCGTGCATGGCGGTAAGGTCCTGAACTTGAAAAGGCGCGGCAGACAAGCCGCCGCGCCCCCCTAAGTCAAGGTTGGGCTACTTGGCGACGTCTTCCAGCACCCGCTCGGCCTGTTTGATGCCGAAGAACTTGATCAGCAGTCCCGGCAGCAACGCACCGGGAATGATGATGAACAAAATCCAACCAAGATGGTTCGGGCCCAGCTGGTACAATGGCCCCAGCAACGTCACGCCCGCCCACGCGCCAAGATGGCCCAGCCCGTCAGTCCAGGCGAAGGCGACCGAGCGTATCCGGGTCGGGAAGGCTATTGCGGTGTAGTTGTAGAGATTGAACAGGAACAAAGATGTCCCCACCCGTGCAATCGGC
>JANXRN010000157.1 GCA_025352995.1 Acetobacteraceae bacterium | reverse complement strand
ACTATATCAGTGGCTCGGGTTGGGTTAGCCAGCCACAACTTTAGTGTCGTAGAGCGCGGTAATTTCCTCGGCGGAGTACCCGTGCTGCACCAGCACGTCGCGGGTGTTTTCCCCCAACGCCGGCGCGTGCGCCCGCTTGGTGCCGTCCTCGAACGGCGGCAGGCCGGGGATATTCGGCATCGGCACCGCTTCGGGCATGCCGGGATGGTTCAACCACGACATGATGTTGGTTGCCGCCACCTGCTCCTCCTTAAGGAACTCAGTATAGGTGTTGACCGGCCCGTTCATGATCGCGCGTGCCGATAGGCGCTCGCCCAGCCACGCCTTGGTGTGGGATTTGAAGATCGGGCGCACGATTGCCAACAGTGCGTCGAGGTTATCGCGACGATTGGCCATCGAGTTGAAACGCGGATCGGTCAGCAAATCATTTCGTTCGATCGCGTCGCAGAACGGCTCCCAATCGGTCGGGCGGATCATGGTGACGTTGATCTGGCCATCAGACGTGTCGAACACCCCGTTCGGCATCGCGGTGCGTTGGGTGGTGCCGCGTTCGAGGTAATTGGCCACCATCCGGATCACCGACAGCATCGCTCCGCCCTGCATCAGGCTGCATTCGATGTAGCGGCCCTGCTTCACCGTCTGTTCGCGCCGCACATAAAGCGAGGTCGCAATCGCCTGGAACCCCAACAGCCCGGTGAACATGTCGATCATCGAAATTGCCATGCGATGCGGATGATTGTCCTGCTCGCCACGATTTTCATCGACGATGCCGGTGAAGGCCTGCAACACCGGGTCCATCGCCGGCCGCGCCGCAATCGGACCGACCTGGCCGAAGCCGGAAATCGAGTAATAAATAATGCCGGGTTCGCGCTTGCTGACCTCATCATAGCCGAAGCCGTAGCGCTGGATGGTGCCCGGGCGGAAGCCTTCCATGAACACATCCGCGCCCTTGACCAGGCGCCAGAGGATTTCCTTGCCGGCAGCGGTTTTGAGGTCGATGGCAATCGAGCGTTTGCCGAGCGTGCCGTAAACCGAAAACGCCGAATGGGTTTCGTAGGTCTTGCCCAGGATGCGGGCCCAGTCACCGCCGCCATGCGGGGTTTCCACCTTGATGACGTCGGCGCCATGCTGGGCGAACATCATCGCGCAGGACGGCCCTGCCACCCCGCCGGTGAGGTCCACGACTTTCATGCCGGCGAAGGCTGAACTGTAATCCATATTTTCCCTCCCAAGGGGTTGCCACTTGCGGGCGATTGTGACGGTTCAGGGCGGCTTGGCAATGGGGGGATGTGCAGGGCAGGCAGGAAGGAAGGTCTTCTTTTTGTGAACAAAAAGAAGCAAAAAAACTTTCTCACTTTGTTGCCGTTGGCTCGGGACCACGGAGAGTTCGCACGCCAACGGTCAGGAATAGACGAAGTTTTTTTGGTTCTTTTTGTTCACAAAAAGAACACCTTGCTTAAGGCTTGCTAGGATCAAACTTCCTACCAAGGCTGCGCCCATAATCCCGATACCCCGGCTGCAACTGGGCGGCGCGCGCGGCGAACGCCGTCACCTTCTGCACAAACCGGCACTCGAACATAAACGCCATGGTGTTTTCGAGCTTATGCGGCGCCAGGGTTGCAGTGCTCGCCGCCTCGAAACTATCGCGATCCGGCCCATGCGGCAGCATCGAATTATGCAGCGATATCCCGCCCGGCACAAAGCCGTGCTTCTTCGCGTCATAGGCGCCGTAAATCAGCCCCATGAACTCGCTCATCACATTCACATGGTACCAAGGCGGGCGGAAGGTGTTTTCGGCGACCAGCCAGCGATCGGGGAAAATCACGAAGTCGATATTGGCGGTGCCTGGCGTGTCGCTGGGCGAGGTGAGCGTCGTGAAAATGCTCGGGTCGGCATGGTCGAACAGCACTGGCCCAACCGGGGAGAAGCGGCGCAGATCATATTTATAGGGCGCGTAATTGCCGTGCCAGGCGACGACGTCCAAAGGCGAGTGGTCGATATCAGCTTCCCACAATGCACCACCATATTTCACCACCAGGCGCGATGGCGCGTCGCGATCTTCAAAGGCTGCAACCGGGGTCAGGAAGTCGCGCGGATTGGCGAGGCAGTTGGCGCCGATCGGGCCGCGTTCGGGCAGAGTGAAACCACCGCCGTAGTTTTCGCAAATATAGCCGCGCACCGGTCCATCCGGCAGTTCCACCAGGAATTTCACCCCGCGCGGCAGCACCGCGATTTCGCCCGGGGCGATGTCGATCACCCCGAATTCGGTGCGCAGGCGTAGGGCGCCGTGTTGCGGGACAATCAGCATTTCGCCGTCGGCGTTGTAGAAATACTCATCCACCATCGACATGGTCGCAAGGTAAACATGGGTTCCCATCCCGGCCTGCGCGCCGGCATCCCCGGCGGTGGTGATGGTGTGGATGCCGTTCAGGAACGTCATTGGCCCATCGGGGATTGGCAGAGGGTCCCAGCGCAACGGCGCCGGCGGCATTTGCGCCGCCTGGCACGGTGCCGTGCGCCACAGCCCGGCGTCGCGCGGGCGGAAATCACCCCAATGGGCGACCGTTGGGCGAATGCGGTAAAGCCAGGTTCGTTCATTGCTGGCGCGCGGCGCGGTGAAGGGCGATCCGCTGATCTGCTCGGCATAAAGCCCGTACGCGCAGCGCTGTGGCGAATTGCGCCCGATCGGCAACGCCCCCGGCAGCGCTTCGGTTTCAAAGCCATTGCCAAAGCCGGTCATGTAGCAGTCGTGCATGGTCGCCCCCCTTACCGCGATCAGGCGACCAGCACGCCGCGCCGTTTCTGGTTTCCCTCAATCGACAGGAACAAAGCACGGAAATTGCTCTCGCCGAAGCCCTCATCGCCCTTGCTTTGGATGAATTCAACGAACATCGGCCCGACTGACGCAAACAAAACGCGCGCCTTCCCCTGCGCCGAGCTTGACGGTAAAACAGCGTAGGAGATTCGCCCATGCCCGTGTACGCCCTTGATGACCTGACCCCCGAACTGCCCGACGAAGACCGCTACTGGGTCGCACCGGACGCGCATGTGATGGGCCGGGTGCGCTTTGCCGAAGATGTCGGCGTCTGGTTCGGCGCGGTTTTGCGCGGCGATAATGACCTGATCAGCATCGGTGCGCGCAGCAACGTCCAGGAAGGTGCAATGCTGCACACTGATCGCGGCTTTCCGATCACCGTGGGCGAAGACGTCACCATCGGCCACCACGCCATTCTGCATGGCTGCACGGTCGGCGATGGCTCGCTGATCGGCATGGGGGCGACCATCCTAAACGGCGCCAAGATCGGCAAAGGCTGCCTGGTCGGCGCCAACGCGCTGGTGACCGAGGGCAAGGAATTCCCCGATAATTCCATGATCATGGGCGCGCCGGCCAAGGTAACGCGGGTGCTCGATGAAGCCTCCGCCGCCCGCATGCGGTCTGGCGCGAAAAACTACGTCGCCAACTGGCAGCGCTTCAAAAAAGGCCTGAAGCGCATCGACTGACCTTATCCAAGCTGCCAACGGCCGCGTTCAACCGTTGAAAAGAAATCCTGACATGCCCGGTTGAACGCTGCCGGCTCTTCCAGATTTATCGCGTGCCCGGTGCGCGGCTGCATCCACAGCCCCGCATTGGGCAGGGTTTTCTTGAGGAAGATATTGGTTTCGATGCACGGCCCGTCTTCGTCCCCGACCGCCAGCAAGGTCGGGATCGTCATGCCGCGCAGCGCCGCTTCCCAGTCAAATATCGACTCGCGCCCGCCCTGATAATGCCGCTGGGTCAGGCCGGTGCCGAGGGCGGAATGGTCTTCCAGATGGCTGACAAATTCCGCCCAGCCGCGTGGGTCCTTCTTTTTCAGCTGGATGCGGGTGGGGGAATGCCCGGTTGCCTGCGCCAGTTCCCCCGGCCAGCCCTGGGCGATCAGCTTGGCCGAACTCGCCTGGTTGGCCGCCATGAAGGCTGCATGCTCCGCCTTCGGCGCGCCCGATCCGGCGCCGGCCACCACCAAAGCGCTGGCCATGTCCGGGTAGCGAATGCCGAACAGCAACGTCGCGAAGCCGCCCATCGATAGCCCGACGATATGGGCGCGGGTGACGCCTGCCGCCCGCATCACGGCGGCGATGTCGGCGGCGGCGAATTCCTGGCCGTAGAGCGCGCCATCATCCGGCACGTCCGACGGCGGATAGCCGCGCGCGGCATAGGTGATGCAGCGATATTCGCGGGAAAAGAAGCGAACCTGGGTTTCCCACTCGCGATGGTCAGCGCCAAATTCATGGACGAAGACAATCGCGGCACCGTGGCCGGTTTCCTCGTAATAGAGTTTGCAACCTTCGGCTTGGGCGTAGGGCATGATGGGATCCTCCAGGGTGAAGACGAGCAAGTGCGAAGCAAAAAAAACTTTGTCAATTCTGGCCGTTGGCTCGGGCACCTACCGCAGTCGCACGGCAATCGAAACAAAGTGAGGAAAAGTTTTTTTGGTTCTTTTTGTTCACAAAAAGAACATCCTTACTTCCTTCCCCTACCTCGCCTTTTCTTCGGGTCCCATCCCCCACCCCCAGGCCCCATAGGCTCCGGCCCGCGCTTCGGCCGCAACTGCGCGCTGGCAATCGGCGGCGGCGGCAGCCCAAGGTCCAGCGCTTCCAACCGGCGGATTTCGTCCCGCAGCCGCCCGGCTTCTTCGAATTCCAGATCGGCCGCCGCGGCGCGCATGCGTTTTTCGAGTTCGGTGATCGAGGATTTCAGGTCTTTGCCGACGAACTCTGCAACCGTGCTGTCCTTGATCGGCGCGACGGTGACATAATCTTGCTCGAAGACGCTTTCCAACACCTTACCAATGGTGCGTTTGATCGTGAGCGGGGTTATGCCGTTGGCTTCGTTGAAGGCGCGCTGGCGGTTGCGGCGGCGATCGGTTTCTTCGATCGCGTAGCGCAAGGACCGCGTCATGGTATCGGCGTAAAGGATGACGCGGCCATCGATGTTGCGGGCGGCGCGGCCGATGGTTTGCACCAGGCTGGTGGCGCTGCGCAGGAAGCCTTCCTTGTCGGCGTCGAGAATGGCGACCAGGGAGCATTCCGGGATATCGAGCCCTTCGCGCAACAAATTGATCCCGATCAGCACGTCGAACACGCCAAGGCGCAGATCGCGGATGATTTCGATGCGTTCGAGTGTATCGATATCGGAATGGAGGTAGCGCACCTTCACCCCATGTTCGCCAAGATATTCGGTAAGGTCTTCGGCCATGCGCTTGGTCAGCACCGTCACCAGCACCCGGCCCCCGGCTTGCGCGGTGATCCGGCATTCGGCGAGCAGATCATCGACCTGGCGTTCGACCGGGCGGATGTCAGTGACCGGATCGATCAGGCCGGTCGGGCGGATTAATTGTTCGGCAAACACGCCTTGCACTCGTTCGAGTTCCCACGGGCCGGGGGTGGCACTGACGAACATGGTTTGCGGGCGGAAGCGCTCCCATTCCTCGAACTTCAAGGGTCGGTTATCCATGCAGCTTGGCAGGCGGAAGCCGAATTCGGACAGGATGGATTTGCGCGCAAAGTCCCCGCGCGACATGCCGCCGATCTGCGGCACTGTCACGTGGCTTTCATCGACGATCAGCAGCGCGTTTTCCGGCAAATATTCAAACAGCGTCGGCGGCGGGTCGCCAGCGCCACGGCCGGACAAATAGCGGGAATAATTCTCAATCCCTGCGCACACGCCGGTGGTTTCCATCATTTCGATATCGAAGGTGCAGCGTTGTTGCAGCCGTTCGACTTCCAGCAGGCGGCCAGCGGCAGTCAATTCCGCGAGGCGGTCTTTCAGTTCGATCTTGATGTCGCGGATCGCCTGGGTGAGCGTCGGGCGCGGCGTGACATAGTGCGAATTGGCGTAAACGGTGATCTCAGGCAGATCGGCGGTTTTCTCCCCGGTCAGCGGATCGAACTCGTTGATTGCCTCGATATCGTCGCCAAACAGGGTCACCCGCCAGGCGCGGTCTTCGTAGTGGCTGGGGTAGATATCGACCACCTCGCCGCGCAGCCGGAAGGTGCCGCGCTGGAAGGCAACATCGTTGCGGCGATATTGCAGATCGACCAGGCCCTTAGCCAGCCGGTCACGATCGATCTTGCCGCCGACTTCAAGCTTGACCACCATTTTGGCGTAAGTTTCGACCGACCCGATGCCGTAAATGCATGAAACCGAGGCCACGATCACGACATCGTTGCGTTCCAATAGCGATTGCGTGGCGGCATGGCGCAACCGGTCGATTTGTTCGTTGATCTGCGCGTCTTTCTCGATATAGGTATCGGTGCGCGCGACGTACGCTTCCGGCTGGTAGTAATCATAGTAGCTGACGAAATATTCCACCGCATTATTGGGGAAAAAGCTTTTCATTTCGCCGTATAATTGCGCCGCCAGGGTCTTGTTGGGCGCCAGAATAAGCGTCGGGCGCTGCACGGCTTCAATCACCTTGGCCATGGTGAAGGTTTTGCCGGACCCGGTGACGCCCAGCAGCACCTGATCCATTTCCCCGGCGCGCAGGCCTGCCACCAGATCACGGATCGCGGTCGGCTGGTCGCCCGCCGGCTCGTACGGCGATACGACCGTGAGCGGGGTCAGGGCCGGGCGCGGAGGCAGCCGGTCCGGCATGAACAACATTGGCAGCGTTTGGATGTCGTCCATCATCAGCAGCCCATTTTGTGCGCCAGGTCGCCAATATCGGCCGCCACTACATCCCAGTCTGCATCGGCGGCATAATCGCGCACTTGGCGCGGGCCGTATTCGGTCGGGCGGGCAAAGAACCCGGTGGCAAGCCCGCAGGCGCGTGCGGCGGCAAGATCGTTGTTATGCGCGGCAGCCAGCATCACCTGATGCGGCTCAAGCCCAAGGATTTTCGCCGCCCCGAGATAGGTTTCCGGATCGGGCTTGAAATGGCGGAACAACTCGGTCGAGGTGATGATATCCCACGGCAGGCCGGAATGCTTGGCCATGTTGACCAGCAGCGCCACATTGCCGTTCGATAGCGGGCCGATGATATAGCGGTTTTTCAGCCGCGTCAGGCCCGCAACCGCATCTGCCCATGGAAGCAGCCGGTGCCAACCTTTGTTGATATAGTCCAGATCGGCATCGCTCAGCCCGGTCAGCCCGTATTTCACCACCAGGATTTCGAGCGACGCGCGATGCAAATCATCAAGGATCGTCCAAGGCAGTTCGCCCTTCCGCACCCGGTCCATCGATGGCGCATAGGCGCCGCGCCAGTCATCGACCAGCCCGGCCCAATCGGGTGCCAGCCCCCGCGTCGCCCCCCAGGCGGACAGATCGGCGATCAGGCTGCTACGCCAGTCCACCACGCTGCCAAACACGTCGAACAGAACGGCACGAACGTCGGAAAGAATGATCTTGCTCATCCCGACAAGATCGGACGGTCAGACGCCGCATGCAAGGGTCAGTTGCGACTTCCGGAAACTTCCGCCGGCGGCCTTGCGGGCTGCGCCGGGGCGGCGGGCGCCAGTGGCGCACCCGGCGCAGGCACGGTTGGGGTACCGTCAAAAATCCCGAACAAATTGCGCAGAAACCCTGGCGTCACCGCGGTCAGC
This sequence comes from Acetobacteraceae bacterium, assembly GCA_025352995.1. GTDB lineage: Bacteria > Pseudomonadota > Alphaproteobacteria > Acetobacterales > Acetobacteraceae > CAITOL01. The sequence continues at coordinate 21,621 of JANXRN010000157.1, read as the reverse complement.
GGGTTGACCAGCACCGACGGATCATCGAACGGCCCGCGCACCGAAAACCCTATTGCCAGCAGCCCGCCACCCTTTTCGGCACTCAGCAAATTCCCCACCAGCGGAATGCGACCCAAGAGCGAATTGATGAAATAGGCCGGCACCACCGTGCCCTGCACATCGGCAATCCGCCGCCCGAGATCAAGCCGGCCTTTGCCGGTAAATCCAAGGCTGGCGCTGAACGCCTGGCCGTCAAAAATCTCCAGCGTGTCCCCGGTCAGGCGGAACGGCGCGATCATTTTTGTAAACCCGAGGTCCGATGACTGCGCGGCTTCGAACACGCCATAAACCGTGATCGCCTGCAGCAGCCGGCCAAGTGCGGGGGCATTATGGATGCGGTAATCGGTGATCTCCGCCCGGCCCGACAATGGATGTCCGGGCGCGGCGTCATCATAGGTGCCGGACAAAGTCAGCTTCCCGCCGCGCATGTCGTCGATCACATCCGCCGCGATCAACAGCGCGCCGGCATCTTCGGCGGTGCCGGATAATGTCCGCCCTTTTCCGCCGGGGGTGATCTGGATATCGAACGCGCCCCCGTTTTGCCCGGTCCGGGCGGTGATGCGGGCCTGGCGACTGATCCGGCCATCATTGCTGGCGCGCAAATTCACCCCGTAAAGTTGGCGCCCCGGCCCCAGCCGCACCCGATCGATCCGGGCATCGAGCGTCCACGGGTCGCCCGCATCGTCGCGCGCTGGCGCGGCGGCAGTTTTACCGCGCGGGCCGAACTCGCCCGACGCATCCAGCGCCGCGCCCTTGATGGTAACGCCCCATGGGTCGCCGGGCTGGCGCGGCCAGACCACGTCGCCGGAAATATCGGTCAAATCACCGAAGCGCAGGCGCGAAAACCGTACCAGTTGCATCCGCCCCACGGCAAAATCGATCTGTGCCTGCAAGTCGATGCCACTGCCGGACACCAGCAGCCGATTGATGCCGGTAATGCGGTCCTTCACCAGTTGCACCCGTGCTTCCAAGATCGCCGGCTTGCCGGCCGGTTTGCTGAACCCCAGCCGCGTCTGCTCCAGCCCGGTATTGGTCAGATCGGCGCGCACCAGCGCTTCGGCGGTCTGGTTGCGCCGCATCGTCAAATCCGCCGTGATGGCCGCGGTGCCGGACATCAGCCCGGATGGGTCGAGCTTGATCCCGGCCAGCCCGGCGGCGTCCGTCGTGCCGCTGACCGTCACTTTCTGGACGATCTGCGTCGGCGGCCCAGCGCGAAAATCCATTTCCACGGCAAGCATGGTCGGGATGGCGGCGATGGTCGCGGTTCCGCGCAGCTTCAGACTGTCATTATCCACCGCGATGTCGAGCATGCCGGCGTCAAGATCGTACCCCGCCGCAATCCCGGTCAGATGCCCATTGGTGATGCGGCCAGTGGCTTTCAGCAGCACCTGTTCAACTTTGACATCGGCAATCAGCGGCAGCGCAGTGATGACGAGCTTGCCCGCGACCTCGCCCTTCGGGTTAGGCAAATCGATCTTGTTTTTCTCGAACAAATGCAGCCGTGGGTTTTGCAGCACCCCGACCAGATCGGCCGCCGGCCCGGCAAACTCGCCGGTGATATCAGCGAACGCGTCTTCCCCTGTCAGGTTGGTGATCACCACCAGCCCGCTCCGCAACTCAAGCGCGGTGCCGGCCTGGGTGCCGGCGGAAATAGCGATGTCAATTCGGTCTGGCGATACCAGGGTAAGCTCCGCAACCCCGTGCTCGATCGGGGGGATCGGCCGCAGCCAGTGGGCGGTGACGTTCGAGCCCTGCATGTGCCCGATCGCCTCGGTCACCGTGATCGCCGATAGATCCTCGGTCGCTTCGAGCGCGAGTTTGAGCGTGAGGTCATGCGCAATCCCGCCCGTGAGGTTTTCGGTAATCCAGATCCGCGCGCCCTTGCCGCCCACCCCTGGCGGCCAAACTCGGTCGATGTCAGCGAACGCGACCTGATCGAGGCTGGCCTCAATCTTGGCGGCGATCTTGCCCGCCGCGCGGTTCACGCTGGCATGGCCGGCGGCGGTGGTGGGGGGAAGATCGCTGGTCGCCCCTGGCGCCTGGGTCAGCGCGAGGCGCGATAAACTGATCTCCATCCGGTCCAGACTGCCGGTGGCGGCGATGCTGGCGCCGAGAATCGGCAGGCTGCCCTGTCCCAGCATCGCGCGGCCTGCGCCGATTTCGGCACGCAGCGTCAGGTCGGTGACATCAAGTGCGGCCCCCAAGCGAAAGGCGGCGCTGAGGTCGAGCGGGGCGTCCAGGGCGGCAAGGCTTGCCAGTGCCGGCACACTGGTCGCCAGCCGGGCGGGCCAAACCCGGGTCAGGCTGGCCGAAATCGCTGCATTATTGCCCCCCACCGGCACGTCGGCGCTGACAGACAGCGCCAAGGTCTGGTCGCCGACCTTCAGCGCAACCTTGGCGTCCGCCTTGGCCCCGCCGGCTGGCGCCCGCCGCATATCGAGGGAAAATTCCGGGACCTGCCAGACCGTGCCAAGCTGGCGATCGATCATGCTGGCTGCACCGTTGCGAATCCGCAGCCGGGTCAGCGACCGGTATCGTTGCAAGTCCGCGGCAGGCTCCGCACTTGGCGGGCGGGCGAACATGTCGATGATGGCAGCGCCCAGCTTAGCCGGATCGGAACCGGGGGCGGTGACATTGTCATCAATGGTTTCCGCCAACGTCCCGAGATCAAGCTCCATCGCGCCATCGGTTGCCCGCAGCACGCGCAGGCGCAGGCCGTCCAGTTCAATGGCGCGCGGCAGAATTTCCCCCAGCAACAGGGCCCGCAGCGACAGCGACACCGTGGCGCGCGGCAAGGACGCATGCGGGCGGCCGTTAGCGTCCTTGATGGTGATGTCGGTGACAACGATATCGAGCGGCCGATCCAGCCCGTCCGAAAACCCTTCCCAGGCCAAAGCGGCGTGGCCGATATTCAGCTGGGTGAGGCCCGCGCTATCGCTGGCGGCCGCTTCCAGCCGGTCGACCAGCCACGGCACTTCCAACGGCCCTTGGGTCAACCGCCAAGCCAGCAGCAGCGCCAGGCCAAGCCCGACAATGCCCAAGGTGACGGCAAGCTGCACCAGGAAATGCAGCAGCCGTGCGGTGCCGGTAATGGCTTGACCGATCCTTTGCCTCATGCCCAGCCTGTCGCATGATGGTTCACGCAATCACATCCTGGCCGCATCCCGCCGATCATGGCGCGGGCGCGCGGCTGCTCGAACGGTTTTCCGACCTGGGGCCGGCGGAGGCCAAGCTTGCCCGCGCCGCGCCGATTGCGGCGATGTTGCAGTGCCTCGGCGGCAATTCGCCCTATCTCGCCGATCTGGTGATCCGCGAGGCCGCTGCCATGCGACGGATTTTGCGGCTTGGCCCGGATGCCGTTGTGGCCGCGGCATTCACCGCTTTGGCGAAAATTCCACCGACGGCCGCACGCGCGCGCATCGCGGCGGAAGTCCGCGCGGCCAAGCGCGTGGTGGCGCTCGCCGTCGCCATTGCCGATATTGGCGGCGTCTGGACCCTCGAACAGGTCACCGAAACACTGTCCGCCCTGGCCGAAGCCACGCTCGGCCTCGTCGTCGCGCATTTGCTGCGTGACGCGCATGACCGGGGCGAACTGACGCTGCCCTTCAAGGACGATCCAGCCCGCGCCTGCGGCTTCGTCGCCCTCGGCATGGGCAAGCTCGGCGCCGCGGAATTGAACTATTCGAGCGATATCGACCTCATCCTGCTGCATGACCCTGACGCGGGAGTTTATAATGATGATCTGCCTACCGGGTTTTACACCCGTTTGGCGCGAAATCTTGTCACATTGATGGAAGCCCGGGATGCGGATGGCTATGTGTTCCGCACCGATTTGCGGTTGCGGCCCGATCCGGCGGCGACGCCACCCTGCATCGGGCTGAGCGCAGCGATCGCGTATTACGAAAGCATGGGGCAGAACTGGGAACGCGCGGCGATGCTGAAAGCGCGCCCGGTGGCCGGCGATCTGGCCCTCGGCGCCCAGTTTCTGGGGGAGTTGCGCCCCTTCGTCTGGCGCCGCCAGCGCGATTTCGCCGCCATAGCCGATATTGGCGCGATGAAGCGGCGGATCGATGTCCATCGCGCCTCGGCGGCGGCTTATAATGTCAAGCTTGGCAGCGGCGGCATTCGCGAAATCGAATTCCTGACCCAGACGTTGCAGATGGTATGGGGCGGGCACGATCCGGGACTGCGCGAACCGCGCACCTTGCCGGCGCTGAAGCTGCTGGTGAAGGCCGGGCATTTGCCGCGCCGGACGCAAACTGCGCTGGAAAAAGCCTATCGGTTTTTGCGCCAGGTGGAACATCGGCTGCAAATGGTCGCCGACCGGCAAACCCATTCGCTGCCGGAAACCGACGCGGGTTTGGCGAATTTCGCCTGCTTCATGGGATTTGACAGCGCCGACGCGTTCGAAAACACCCTGCTGCGCCATCGGGTCCATGTCCAGAACGCCTATCGCGCGCTGTTCGGCGTGGCCGACGCGAGTGAGCCGACCGTGCTGAATTTCGCCGGTACCGATGAAATCCCGGCGGAAACCGCAGCAGCCCTCACTGCGATGGGATTTGCCGACCCTGACAAGGTCGGCGTCACCGTCCGCGCTTGGCGCGCCGGCCGGCCACGGGCGCTACGATCCGCACGGGCCCAGGAATTGATGGCGCAATTGCTGCCGGCGGTCCTGGCGGCGCTGTCGCGGCAATCCAACCCGATTGGCGCGCTGGCCCGGTTCGATGATTTCCTGACCCATTTGCCCGCCGGCGTCGCCATTCTGTCCCTGTTCCAGCACTACCCCGATCTGCTCGGCCGGATCGCTGCCGTGCTCGGCGCGTCCCCGATGCTGGCCGACCATCTGACCCGGCATCCGGCGGCGCTGGAAGGGCTGCTCGCCCCGCGCGCCACGCCGGATTATCGGCCGCTGCTGACCGCCCAGCTGGGGGATGCCGAATTGCTGGAAGACAGCATCGTCGGCATCCGCACCACGGTGCGTGAAGAAGAATTTGCGATTGCGGTTGCGACCCTCGAAGGGCGGATGGATGCCGATACGGCCGGCATTGCCCGCGCCGCGCTGGCGGACGCCGCACTTGACGCGCTGCTGGCGCCGGTGTTGGCGGATTTCGCCCGCCGCTTCGGGAAAGTGCGCGGCGGCGGGCTGGCGGTGGTGCTGATGGGCAAGGCTGGGGGTCGGGAAATGATGGCGGGGTCCGACCTCGACCTGATGCTGATCTATGATCATCCGGAGAAAGTGGCGAGCAGCACCGCCACCAGCCCAGCCCGGCCGCTGCCGTCCAGCCAATGGTTCATCCGCGCGGTGCACGCCTATATTGCGGCACTCACCGCGCCCGATGCGGACGGCCCGATGTATGCGGTGGACATGCGGCTGCGGCCATCGGGTAACAAGGGGCCGGTGGCAGTGTCGCTGGCAGGGTTCGAGCGCTATCACCAGCCGATCCACGAAGGCGAGGGCGCCTGGACCTATGAACGCATGGCGCTGACCCGGGCGCGGGTGGTGGCCGGCCCGCCGGCACTGCGGCGCAAGATCGAAACCGCCATCCGGGTCGCCATTGCCGACGCCGGCGCGCCCGAGAAAATCCGTGCCGACGCCGCCGCAATGCGGGCACGCCTGCTGCGCGATCTGCCGCCCAGCGGCCCATGGGACGTGAAGTTGCGGCCCGGCGGCCAGATCGAGGTCGAATTCATCACCCAGACCTTGCAACTGATCCATCCGGAACGGGCCAACCCGACCACGCGCGTTGCCCTGCAAAATCTGGCGGATACCGGTGCGCTGACCGCTGAGGACGCCGCCTTGCTGATCCGCGCCGATCGCACCTGGCGCAGCGTGCAGGGCCTGCTGCGCATCGCCTATGGCCGCAATCCGCCCGAACCTTTGTCGAGTGCCGCCGCGGCCGCGTTGCTCGCAGTGGCGCCGGCAATTGACATGCAGGCGTTGCGCGCCACGTTGCAGCAATTGGCCGCCGATGTGCGCGCCGCTTTTGTCCGCATCATAGGAGATCCCGCGCCATGACGATCAACGCCGGCGACCAGGCCCCCGATTTCAAGCTTCCCGCCAGCAATGGCCGAACAGCAAGCCTGGCGGGGCAAAAGGGCAAGCCATTCGTGCTCTATTTCTACCCCAAGGCGGACACATCCGGCTGCACCAAGCAGGCCTGCGCGTTTGAAGAAGCCTTGCCGCAATTCGGCGCACTCGGCCTCGACATTATCGGCGTGTCGCCCGACCCGATGCCGCCGATTGAGAAATTCGCCGCCAAATACAAGCTGACCTTCCCGCTGGCGTCCGATACCGAGAAAACGGCTGTCGAGGCCTATGGCGTCTGGGTCGAAAAATCCATGTATGGCCGGAAGTACATGGGCATCGAACGCAGCACCTTCCTGATCGATGCCAAGGGGCAGGTCGCGGCGGCATGGCACAAGGTGAAAGTCGATGGCCACGCCGCCGAGGTGAAGGATGCCGCTCAGAAACTAGGCTAGGCTGGTCCCACCATCGAGAACGCGGCGCCTTGCGGATCGATGCAGTTGGCGACAAAGCCGCCGCCGGGCACCTCCATCGGTCCGAAAACCACTTGTCCGCCGACGGCGTTGACCCGGCCGATCGCGGCATTGATGCCGTCAACGGTGAAATAATAGCGCCAGCACGGGCCTGGCGCGCCGTCCGGCTTGGTCATCATGCCGCCAAACACGGCATCGCCTTCACCAAAAGTCTGATAGGTGCCCATCGGGCCCATATCGACGGCGTTGACGCGGGTCCAGCCGAACAGGGCGCTGTAGAAAGCAAACGCGCTGACCCCATCGCCGGCATGGAGTTCGTGCCAGCCTACATGGCCTGGCGTGTAGGGCGCTATCGTCGGACGGGTCATGCCGGCATTCGGGGTGAACAGGATGAACACCGCGCCCTGCGGATCGGCGACCACCGCGAAACGGCCAACGCCGGGAATATCTTCGGGCGGGCGCTGCACGCTGCCGCCGGCGGCGGTGACCTTGCCGACATAATCGTCAACACTCGGCACCGCGATGTAGCCGGTCCAGCATGGCGGTGCGCCTGGCACCATGCCCATGGCGCCTGCGACGTCGGCGCCATTTGCGCTAAGGATCGTGTAGCTCTGTCCCGGCATCCCGGAATCCCGTGCCTGCCAGCCAACCACCGCGCTGTAGAACGCCGTCGCGGCGGCGGTATCGGGGGTCATCAGTTCGTACCAGCCAAAATGACAGACGTTCGACATGGTTTGGTGCTCCCCTATTTGGGGCATTCTACCATCCAAAATGGCGGCTCGCTACAGTGGCGGCAACCCGATCGAGGCGCGTTCGGCACCCGTCATGCCCTCCAGATCGCGTCCCCAGCTAACATCCTGGCGGATCAATTTCGCCGGAATACCAGCCATCGCCACCCGTGGTGGCACCCGGCCTTTGAGCAACGCGCGCGCGCCGATGATCGATCCCATGCCGATCCGTTCAACCTGCAGCAGCATCGCATCCTGGCCGAGCCATACATGGCGTTCGAGCACGGTATCAACCGCCGGACGGCCGATTTGCGCGCCAGTGGTCAGATCGTGAATAGCGTGCATATCGTGGTTGCGGATCCACACCCCGCCAGAGATCAGCGCGTCATCGCCGATTGCGACGCTTGCCCCAGTGCCATCAATTTCCATCGAGCAGCCCACCGCGCTGGCGCCGCGCCCCCAGAACAAAATCTGGCTGTTGGATCGGAGATAGATGTCCGGAAGCGACACATAGGCATCGCCGATATCATTGAAAAACAGAACGGAATCAGACCCAAGCACCCGGATTGAGGCATACATATTGCCGCCCCAGGTGCGGTTATCGACAAACAACACGGTGTTTTTGCCACCGCATTGGACGCGCAGATCGCCGAGCGGCCGATCAGGGTCGGTCACCACGATGGTCAGCTCGCCCTGCACGGTGATCCCCAGCGCGCGCGCCTCGGCGTCCTCACCGGTAAAGATTGCGAAGGCGCACTCGGCCAGGCTATCGGCCACCAAATCAGTGACCGCCGGGTCCAACAATCCCAAAAGCCGTTGTTCAGCGTCGCTGCTGATGCCCGGATACATTCAGCCCCCTAGGTCTGACTCGGAGTTGACGCAATTGCACGGCGATTGCAATGGCGCGGACAAGGTTTGTCGCTTTTATTACCTTTTGACATAAATTGGTGCGATCATCAATCAGACCCACCCGCAACCGCACAAGGCGGCGCGCATATGGGCAGGCGGCGGGGCGATGGCATCGACCGGCGGGGCAAGCGACAGATGGATCGCCCGCGCCAGCAGATGCAGCGCACCAAGCCCGCCGCCATAAATCTGGTCCCCCAGGATCGGGCAGCCGAGCGCGGCGCAATGGGCGCGGACCTGATGGGTGCGGCCAGTTTGCGGGCGCAGTTCCAGCCAGGCGAGGCCATCGCCTCGGCCCAGCACCTGCCACGCCGTGATGGCCGTCTGCCCGGCGGGCCCAACCTGCATTTTCCAGGCACGCCCAGTGGTGACTTTTGCCAGGGGCGCCGAAAGCACGCCCGCGTTTTCGAATGGCCCGCCAACCACCACTGCCCAGTAGGTTTTCGCCACTCGGCCAGCGGCGAACTCCGTTTGGGCGGCGATCAGGGCCGCCTTGCGCAGCGCCACCACCAGGCATCCCGCGGTGTCGGTATCAAGCCGATGCGCCAGCCACGGCCCGTCGCGGCGGCGGCTGAGCGCGGGGAAAATATCTTCCACGCTCGGCCCGCCCGCGCGCCCGGCATGCACCGGCAGGCCAGCCGGCTTGTCGAGCACAATCACGCGGTCGTCGCGGAACAAAATGGGGATATCCATGCGGGTTCCAGGTTGACAGAGCGCGCGCTGCGGCGGAAGCGGTGCGGATGAAAACAGATACGCTCAGCGGGTATAACGCCGTCGCAGCCGCATTCCATCGCCGGCCAGAGGCGGTGCAGCGGCTGTTCTACACCCCGGCGCAGAAAATTTCCGCCGGCCCGTTCTGCGCGACGCTTGCCGGTGCGCGCAAACCGTACCGCATGGTGGAAGCGGACGAGTTGGAAAAAATTGCCGGCACCCCGCACCATGGCGGCATTGTCGCGGTGGCAACCGGCAAGGCGCCGGCGATTCTGGACCCCACCAATCCGCCAAAATGCAAGCTGCTGCTGGTGCTGGATGGCATTGGCAACCCGCATAATCTCGGCGCGATCGCCCGGTCAGCGGCGTTTTTCGGGGTGAAAGCGATGCTGATCGGCGAAGGCGCCGGCAACGCATTGCCCTCGGATGCGGCGTTTCGGGTAGCGGAGGGTGGGTTGGAATATCTCGATCTTTACCGCACCCGTGATCTGCCGCGCGCGTTGACCATGATGGACCCGCATTACCGGACGGTGGCGTCCTCGCTTGGGACAGATGCGATGAGCTTGGCCGATCTGCCGCGCGACCGGGCGGTGGCTTTGGTGCTGGGCAACGAAGAAAACGGCGTTTCCGCCCTGGTGCTGGCCGCGTGTCGGCGCCAGGTGCGGATTGTCGGGCGCGGTCATGGCCAGAGCCTCAACGTTGCCCAGGCCGGCGCGGTGTTCCTGGCGGCGTTGGCATGATGCGCATCCACATCCAGAACCCGGACGGCGACGATCCGTTTGCGATCACCCGGGCGCAGTGGGATGCGGCGGCGCTGCGGCACGGAACCGCTGGCCTGTCGGTAAGCTTCGGCGCTGTGCCGGATGACACCGACATCCTGATCGCCCCGCCCGGCGTGCTCGCACGCATGCTGCCGCTGGCTTTGCCGCAGCTGAAACTGATCTTCCTGACCGCCTCCGGCCCGGATCGGCTGATGCCGTTCACCTGGCTGCCGCCGGGGGTGGCGCTGGTGAATAATCGTGGCGTGCATGGCCGCAAAATCGGCGAATATGTCGCGATGGCGCTGCTGATGCTGGCCAACCGCATGCCGGACTATGCCGCGCAGCAAAGGGCGCAGGTCTGGCAGCCGCATTTCAGCCCGGTGCTACGCGGGCGGCATGTGACGATTGTCGGCACCGGCGATCTCGGGTCCGGTGCTGCCCGCCAGGCCCGGCATTTCGGCATGGTGGTGACCGGGGTGAACACATCCGGCCAGGCGCACGCGGATTTCGACCGGGTGGTGACCGAGCTTGATGCCGTTATACCGACCAGCGAATTCTTGGTGCTCGCCTGCCCGTTGACTGAGCAGACGCGGAATTTGCTGAATGCCGAGCGGATCCGGTTACTGCCGCCGGGCGCTGGGCTGGTCAATGTTGGGCGTGGCGCGCTGCTGGATATGGCAGCGCTATGCGATCGCCTCGATGCCGGAACCCTATCGGGCGCGGTGTGCGATGTGTTCGATCCGGAGCCGGTTGCCTCGGGGGACCGGATTTGGACGACGCGAAACCTTGTCGTCACCCCGCATGTCGCGGCGGATGACCCGACGAGCTATAACGATGACAGCCTCGATATCTTCTTTACCAACCTCGCCGCCTGGCGCGCGGGGGTGGCATTGCCGAACTTGGTCGATTTGGCGCGGGGGTATTAGAACCCCAGTTTCAACGCCTTGGCCGCGTCCTGCTTCTTCCGCCGCTCCTCCCCAGCCTCGCGCAATTTCGCGATCTTGACCGGATCGATATGGCCGTAGCGCCCGCGCCAGTCGGGATCATCGCGCCAGCGGAACGGGGCGGTGACGATCGTGCGTGGTGCATCGGCGTTTGCCAACAGGCCAAAGGCCATCCGCGTGATCTCACGCTGCATCGCCGCATTGTCTGGGTGGCCGGCAGGGTTGCCGAGCGGGAAATCGGTGAACAGGAAACGCGGCACGCCACAATTTGTGACGATATCCATCGCGGAGCCGACAATCACCGTCGGGATACCGTTTTCTTCAAGATAGCGTGCGACCAAACTCACGGTTTGGTGGCAGACCGGTCATATGGGGTAAAGAATGGCACCTTCGGCACGTTCGTCGCGCAGCAAGGACAGCAGCGCGGGCGCGTCCTCGGTTTCGGTCTTACGGTGGCTGTATTCAGTCGGCACGCCGTGGAAATTTGTGGTCAGGCCGCCGAACACGCCTTCGGCAGCCAGCTTCTGGGCGGCCGCGATGGGTAGGAAGCTTTCGCGGTCATCGGTGTGGGTCGATTCCTTGTCCCACGCCAGATCGTCAGTGAACAGCCGATCCGGTGGGTTAGCGACGGGCAGGGACCAGACATGCTTAACGCCACGTGCGTCCTTGTTGTGGCGGTCAGTCGGGCTGGATGTCGTGATCAGCGCGACGCGCGATTGTGCGAGTGGCCGAGCCAGGCGCGCGAACGGCACATCATCAAATCGCGCCCATTGGTAGTCATTGCTGTAGCCAAGCGCGCGATAATAAAGCCGCGTGCGGTCCATATAGTTGACGGTTGGTTCAGCATTTCCCATGGCGCGCAGTCCCTGTTCCTGGGTTGCTGCAACCCTGCGCCGGGCGCGGTGGGTGCGTCAACGCTGTTGACGCACCCGGATCAAATCAAGCCGGCACGCGGTGCAGCGCGCACAGCTTGTTGCCATCCGGATCGCGCAAATAGGCGAGATACATCTGGCCTGCCGCACCCTGGCGAATGCCCGGCGCGTCTTCGATGGAAGTCCCGCCATTGGCAACGCCGGCCGCATGCCAGGCATTGGCCTGCTCCGGCCCGGACATCAGAAACCCGATAGTGCCGCCATTGGCGTGGGTGGCCGACTGGCCGTCAATCGGCTTGGTGACCAGGAAGCGGCCGCCATTGCAGGAGTAGATCAGCCGACCGCGCGGATCGACCATCGCGGGCGCCGCGCCGAGGGCGGCGAAGGTTGCGTCGTAGAATTTCTTCGAGCGGTCGATATCATTGCTGCCGACCATCATATGGCTGAACATCTGGTTAGTCCCCCTTGGTAGTGTCGCGTGGGGCTGGTGCCCCGGCGGGCGGAAGAAACCATGATTTGGGGGTGGCGGGAAGGGGCGACTACGGACGCATTGAATACGTACATTCTTGCTATGCTGAGCCAAATCTCCTAGCTTGGCAGGCGTACTACAAAGGAGGTTCAAGTGCCGAGAGCCGCCGTGGATGATAATAAGCGGATGAATTTGCGCGTGCGCCCAGAACAAAAGGCGACGTTGATGCGTGCCGCCGCGCTGCGGAACACCGATCTAACCGACTTCGTTCTGCAACCGGCGCTGCGCGAGGCGGCGGCGATCATTGAAGCTGCTGACCACCTGATATTGTCCGAACGCGACAGCGTTCGCGTGCTCGACCTGCTCGACAATCCACCAACCGCGAACACAAGGCTGCGCGCAGCGGCGATGTCTCTGCCCGATCCGACGTGACGGGCCCTGCCTGGCATGAAGAAGCGATCACCCGCAAACATGATCGCGGCGCGTTTGACTGCGGTGATGCGGACCTAAACGATTTCCTGCGGCGCTATGCGCGCCAGAGCCACGACAACGGGGCGGCCAAAACCTTCCTGGCAATTGAAGACGGCACGAGAACCATACTTGGCTTTTACAGCCTCGCACCGGCATCCCTGGCTTATCACCGCGTGCCGGATATTGCGCGCGGCGGCCTCGCCCGCCATGAAGTGCCGGGCTTTCGCCTGGCACGGCTGGCGGTTGATCGGCGCTGGCAAGGCCACGGCCTCGGCGGGCAAACTCTGCTTGCGGCGGGGCGCCGGTGCATCCAGGTCGCGTCCGCAATTGGCGGCACTATTCTGGTCATCGACGCAAAGAATGAACGCGCCGCGGCCTGGTATGCGAGTTATGGCGCGGTTTCATTGTTGGATACGGCGGAAACACTTGTGTTGCCGTTGGCGACGATTGCGACATTGTTAGGGGAATTGGGGAAGCTTTAACCTCAGCCGCATCAATTCAAGCCCGCAGATACTTGTTGAACCATCCCAGCGTGTGCCCCCAGGCTTCCTTGGCCGCGGCCTCGTCGTAACGCGGCGTCGTGTCGTTGTGAAAACCGTGGTTGGTGGCTTTGTAAATATGCCCCTCATGCGGGACATGCTGCGCGGTCAGTTCCGCATCGAATGCCGGCCAGCCATCGGTGATCCGTGCGTCGAGTTCAGCATATTGCGCATTGATCGGCGCCTTGATCCGGGCGGTGTCGGCGGCACTGGGTTGGCTGCCGTAAAATGGCACGCCCGCCGCAAGCTCGGCGCCCATCAGCACCGCGAGTTGGTTGACCATGGTGCCACCCGCGCAAAATCCAACCGCACCGAGCTTGCCGGTGGAGTCCGCGCGCGACTTCAACCACATCGCCGCCGCGAGAAAATCCTGCCGCATCTTGGCGTTATCGATGCCGCGATACAGCACCAGGCCTTTTTCATCATCGCCTGGATATCCGCCGACCGACGTCAGCGCGTCCGGCGCAAAGGCGATGAAGTTGGCCAGCGCCACCCGGCGCGCGACGTCTTCGATATAGGGATTGAGTCCCCGATTTTCGTGCAGCACCAGAACCACCGGCAGCTTTGTCGCGCCCGCCGGCCGCACCAGATAGCCCTTAATGCTGCCATTGCCCTGCGGCGACAGCACCATGGCATACTCCGCCACAATCCGCTTATCGTCCGGCGGAACTTGCGTGGCCCAAGCGTAATTGGGCTTGAGCATGTCGAACAACATTGCCGCGGTCACACCGCCCACAGCGAAGCTTTGCGCCTTATCCAGAAACGCGCGCCGGTTCATCCGCCCATGCACATAGCCATCATACAGGTTCAGAAGTTCCTGCGGGAAATCGGAAGATTTTTTGCGGTCCATTTGGGTTCCTTAAATCGCCCGGGCGATGATGCCGGCAATTGAGCTTAGGGTTTTGTCGATTATGAAGACAAAGCCTTAAGATTTGTTCTTTTTGTGAACAAAAAGAACCAAAAAAACTTTATCAATTGTTGCCGTTGGCTTGGGACTGCGGAGGGGCCCAGGCCAACGGCAACAATAATCAAAGTTTTTTTGCTTCTTTGTTTTCAAACAAAGAAGATTCCTGCCTTACCCTGCCTTAGCATCCTTGAATGCCGTCCCGCTCTCCGCCAACCGCCGCAGCAGTGCCGACGGCGCCCAGCGCGCACCGTACAGCTGATGCCAGCGCTGGATTTGCTCGAACACTTCCTTCACCCCGATCTGGTCAGCCCAGAACATCAGCCCGCCGCGATAGCGCGGGAAACCGAAGCCGTAGAGCCACATCACGTCAACGTCTGACGCACGGTAGGCAATGCCTTCTTCGAGGATTTTGCACGCTTCGTTGACGGACGCGAACAGCAGTCGGCGCAGGATTTCTTCATCCGAGATCGCGCGGCGGGTGATGCCCATTTCCTTGGACACTTGTTCGATGATGGCCGTCACTTCCGGATCAGGGTGCGGGGTGCGATCGCCGGGTTCGTAGCGATACCAGCCCTTGCCGGTCTTCTGCCCGAAGCGGCCGAGTTCGCACAGCCGGTCGGAAATCGGCTGCTTTCGGTAGTTCGGATCGGCGGCGGCACGACGCTTGCGGGCCGCCCAGCCGATGTCGAGGCCGGCGAGATCGCCGACCGCGACAGGGCCCATCGGGTAGCCGAATTCGACCATCACCTTGTCGATCTGTTCGGGCAGCGCGCCTTCTTCCAGCAAGATGACCATTTCCATTCCGAACGGACCGCGGCTGCGATTGGCCAGGAACCCGTCGCAATTGCCGCAGCCGACGCTGATCTTGCCGATCGCACGGCCCATCGCCATCACGCTGTTCATGGTGGCGGACGATGTTTCCGTGCCTTTCACCACTTCCAACAGCTTCATCACGTTGGCTGGGGAAAAGAAATGCGCGCCGGCGACAACATCCGGCCGCTTGGTGACGCTGGCGATTTCATCGATGTTGAGCGCCGATGTGTTCGACAGCATCAGCGCGCCCGGCTTCATCACCGCGTCCAACTGGCGGAACACGGCTTGCTTGGGCGCCATTTCTTCAAAAATTGCCTCGATCACCACATCGGCATCAGCGATCGCAGCGTAGTCCAGCACCGGGGTAATGCGGGCCAGCCGCGCGGTCATATCGTCTTCGGCGAGGCTGCCACGTTTGACCGACGTCGCATAATTATCGCGGATGCGCTTCATGCCGCGATCGAGCGCTTCCTGGGTCGCTTCGAGAATTTGGACCGGGATGCCGAAATCGGCAAAGCTCATCGCGATGCCGCCGCCCATGGTGCCGGCGCCGATTACCGCAGCGGCGTTGATTTCCTTGACCGGGGCGTTGGCGGGAATGCCGGGGACGTTCTTGGCTTCGCGTTCGCCGAAGAAGGCGTAGCGTAGGCTGCGGGCTTCATCGGCGTTTTCCAGTTCGCCGAACAAGTCCCGTTCGCGCGCCAGGCCTTGCAGGAAGGGCAACTGGGTCGAAGCTTCGACCGCCAGAATGCAGTTATACGGCGCTTTCTGGTTGCGGGCGCGGCGGGCGATGGATTTGCGTTGGGCGTCGAAAATCTTCGGATCGATGCCGGTGACGCGGCTGTTGTTGCTGCTGATCTGCGGCAGCGGGCGGATATCGGCCACCCGCTTGGCCATCGCGATGGCCGCGTTCAGCAGGTCACCGTCGACAACTTCATCCAAAATGCCGAGGCTTTTGGCTTCATCAGCCGGAACGTGCCGGCCCGACGTGATCATGTCGAGCGCGACCTGCACACCCGCCAGGCGCGGCAAGCGCTGGGTGCCGCCGCCGCCGGGCAGAATGCCGATCAGCACTTCCGGCAGCCCGACCTTGGCCGAGCGCACCGCGATGCGATAATTGCAGCCCATCGCGGTTTCGAGACCGCCGCCGAGCGCATAGCCATGGATGGCAGCCACGATCGGCTTGGTGCTGGCATCGAGCGTATCGGTGGTGCCAGTGCCAATCGGCGCGCGCACCCGGCCTTTGCCGAACTGGCGAATATCGGCGCCCGCGATGAAGCTGCGCCCGCCGCCGATCAGCACCATGGCTTTGACCGCCGGATCGGCATGGGCTTTTTCAAAGCAGGCGGCAATGCCTTCCGGAACCCCGGGGCTGAGCGCATTCACCGGCGGGTTATTGACGGTGATGACCCCGATGCCGTCCTTGATGTCCAGGGTTACGAGATTGTCCGACATGGCGTCCTCCGCGTTGTTGCGCGAAAGCTAACCGCCTGCGCCGAGCGGGTAAAGCCGGGCCAACCCGAGCTTCACCGCAACCGCATGCAATCGCTTGTCGCGCGTCCAGAGACGTGCCGCGTCGCTCAATCGGGCGGAGGCAAGCAGATGGGCGTCGACGTAGCCAATCCCGAGGCCGCCGAGCCGATTGGCGTCGATGAAATGCAGGACTTCCGCGTCCGTCGCCACAACGGCCTGCGGCAGTTCGCCAAGCAGCCGCAGAATTTCGTCACGCTGGCGCAAATTGCCCAGCGCCAATTCGCCGATGACAAAGCGGTGGACCAGCACCTGACCGCGCGAAAGAAGTGAGGCGAAGTCAGGATCGGTCGCGCGCAGATGGTCAATCCAGATCGAACTATCGACCAGGATCACCCGACGGCGGCACGGCGGCGCGGGGTGTCTTGAAGGTCGGGTTCGGAGCCGCCGAGGCGCGCTAAGCGGCGCGCACTTTCGCGTTCGATGAGCGCCTTGAGCGCTTCGTGGACGATGGCCGAGCGTTCTTTCAAGCCGGTGAAGGACTGGGCGCGATCAAGAAGTTCATCGTCCATCGCCAATGTGGTCCGCATAGGAAGATCTCCGGAGAGGCATTTATCTAGCATCAAATGATGCCAAATTCAATGCCCAATCCGCAAACCCAAGCCAACGGCCAGGCAGTAGAGTAGGAAAGTTTTTTTGCTTCTTTGGGTGCTGCCCAGGTCCTCCCTGGACCTTACCGCAGGAGGACTAAAGGCAAGAAAGCACTCCTTTTTTTGAAAAAAAAGGAGCAAAAAAACTTTTCCACTTTGGTTCCGAGCGCTTCGCTGTTGCGGCGGCGCGCACGCCAATGGCAAGGAATGGATAGAAAGTTTTTTTGGTTCTTTTTGTTCACAAAAAGAACTGCTTGCCTTCTGACCTTCCTTGACTTGGCGTCTTTCGTAACAAAAAACCTGGGCAGCTATCTTCTTTGTTTTCAAACAAAGAAGAGTCTTGCTTTAAGCCATAGCATCCACATCCACCGCCCGCTTCTCGAACCGCTTACGCTCATGCGGGTCCAAATAACGCTTGCGCAAACGAATAGCGGTCGGTGTGACTTCAACCAACTCGTCGTCTTCGATATAGGCAATCGCCTGCTCCAGGCTCATCCGGCGCGGCGGGATCAGCAGCATCGCCTCGTCCTTGCCGGCGGCGCGGATATTGGTGAGCTTCTTTTCCTTGATCACGTTCACATCGAGGTCGCTGTCACGCGAATGCTGGCCGAGGATCAGGCCGACATAAACCTTGTCGCCCGGATCGACGAACAATTCGCCACGTTCTTGCAGGTACCACAGCGAGTACAGCACCGCGTTGCCGTCGGAGTTGGAAATCAGGCTGCCATTGCGGCGGCCTTCGATGGTGCCAACCCAGGGGGCGTAGCCAGCGAACATGCGGTTCATAATGCCGGAGCCGCGCGTATCGGTGAGGAATTCGCCGTGATAGCCGATCAGGCCGCGGCTTGGCATGTGGAAGGTCATGCGGACCTTGCCGCCGCCGGACGGGCGCATGTCCTGCATCACGCCTTTGCGGCGGCTCAGTTTTTCGACGACGACACCGGTATAGGGTTCGTCGACATCGACCAGCACGTCTTCCATCGGCTCTTCGCGGACGCCGGTTTCGGGGTTTTCGCGGGTCAGCACGCGGGGGCGGCCGATGGTGAGCTCGAAGCCTTCGCGGCGCATTTGCTCGATCAGCACGCCGAGCTGCAATTCGCCACGGCCGGCCACTTCGAACGCGTCATGTTCGTGGCTAATGGTGACCTTGATGGCGACGTTGCCTTCGGTTTCGCGCATCAGGCGATCGCGGATCTGGCGGGATGTGACTTTCTTGCCTTCGCGACCGCCCAACGGGCCATCATTGATGCGAAAGGTCATGGCGAGCGTCGGCGGATCGACCGGGGTGGCCGGCAGGGCGCCGGCAATGTCGGGCGAACCGATGGTATCGGGGATGGTGGCGTCGGTCAGGCCGGCGATGGCGATGATGTCCCCCGCCTCGGCTTCCTCGATATTCACCCGTTCCAGGCCACGAAAGCCCATCAGCTTGGTCAAGCGGCCGGTTTCCACCAGCGTGCCATCCGGACGCAGCACTTTCAGCGGCATGTTGAGGCGGGCGCGGCCCTGTTCGAGCCGCCCGGTCAGCACCCGGCCGAGGAAGTTGTCATAGTCCAAAATCGAGGCGACCATGCCGAACGGCGCGTCCTTGTCCAGCGCCGGCGGCAGCACGTGGCGCAGCACCAGGTCAAACATCGGGCCGAGATCGACCCTTTCGCCGTCCAGCGTTTCAGTCGCCCAGCCCTGACGGCCCGACGCATAAAGCATCGGGAAATCAAGCTGTTCGTCGGTTGCGCCGAGGGCCGCGAACAAATCGAACACTTCGACATGGACTTCGTCGGCGCGGGCGTCCTGGCGGTCGATCTTGTTGACCACCACGATCGGCTTGATGCCACGGGCGAGCGCCTTGCCGACCACGAACTTGGTCTGCGGCAGCACGCCTTCGGCGGCATCGACGAGCACGATGGCGCCATCGACCATGTTCAGGATGCGTTCGACTTCGCCGCCGAAATCAGCATGCCCGGGGGTATCGACGATGTTGATGCGGGTATCTTTCCACATCACCGCCGTGCATTTGGCCAGAATGGTGATGCCGCGTTCGCGTTCGAGATCATTACGATCGAGCGCGCGTTCGGCGACGTGCTGATTGTCGCGGAACGCGCCGGACTGTTTCAGCAGCTGGTCAACAAGGGTGGTCTTGCCATGATCGACGTGTGCGATGATGGCGATATTACGGATTTCCATGCGAGTCCCGGATGCGATCGGCCGCCAATGCGGCAAGGTCGGCTATGTTGCAGCGCGTCAAATAGGTGAAAGCCTGCGCAAAAGCGAGCAAGAATCGCGGGGATCAGCCTTGCGCGGCAAGTTTCGCCAATTCTTCACTTAAATCCCGCTGCGGGCGGGCGCCGAAATGGCTGATCACCTCGGCAGCCGCGATGCTGGCAAGCGTCCCGCACTGCGCCAGGCCGAGGCCCTTGGTATAGGCGGCGAGGAAGCCAGCGGCATAGGCATCGCCTGCGCCAGTGCTATCGACCATCGTCGTCGGTTCGATGGCGATGACATGCTGTTCGGCCCCCCGGATCACGACGCTGCCGTGTTCGCCGCGAGTGAGTGCGGCGAGTGCCACATCCTTGCTGGCAAGCGCTGCGGCGGTGGCGAAATCAGCGGTTTCGTATAGTGCGATGATCTCGTCTTCATTGGCGAACAGGATATCGACATGGCCGGCGACCAGATCGCGAAAGGCGGCGCGATGGCGGCCAACGCAGAAACTATCGGACAGCGACAGCGCCACTTGGCGGCCAGCCGCATGGGCAATGGCAGCGGCACGGTAGAACGCGGCCTGGGCTGCCGGCGGGTCGAACAAATAGCCTTCCATATAAGTGACGGCAGAATCCTGCACGACGGATGCGTCAATATCGGCTTCGGCGAACGTCACGCAGGCACCCAGATACGTGTTCATGGTGCGCTGGCCGTCCGGCGTCACCAGGATCAGGCAACGCGCGGTGGGCGCGCCGCCCGACAGCGGCGCGGTGGGGAAATGCACCCCGGCAGCGGTAATGTCGTGGCGGAAAACGCCGCCAAGTTGGTCGGCGGCAACCTTGCCGAAATAGGCGACGCGGGCCCCGAGGGCTGCCGCTACCGCGCAGGTATTGCCGGCCGATCCGCCGCTGACTTCCTGTGCCGGCGGCATTGCGGCATAGAGCTTCTCGGCGGTGGCATCGTCGATGAGCGCCATCGCACCCTTTTGCATTGCGTGGGTGGCCAGGAAATTATCCGGCACGGGGGCGAGAACATCGACGATGGCGTTGCCGATCCCAAGAATGTCAAAACGCGGCGCGGCCATACTCTGTCTCCTGCATGCGAAGCTGGCCCGCCTATCACTCAGGCGCAGTTGTTTCAATGGTCCGCCCCGTGTTACGCGGGGCACCCCGGAACCCTAACCGATCGGAGCGCCTGTGCTGCCAGGTTTCATGCGTCGCAAGTCCGCCGATGCGGCACAAACCACGGCCGATGATCTGTCGCCGGCCGTGACCCCGCCTGCCCCCCCGTTGCGCGACCCACCGGGCGCCCCGCCAAGTTTTCGCGTGCAACCGTCGAAAGAGGCCCCGAGCATGAGCCGTCCGCCGTTCCCCTCCGCCCCGCAACCCGTCGCGCAAAGCCGCGCAGCGCCCGCCCGCCCGCCCGCCGAACGGCGCGCGCTGGTGGTTGGCAAAGGCATTTCGGTGCACGGCACCATCCAGGACGCCGAGCGGCTGACGGTTGAAGGCGTGGTGGAAAGCCCGCGCATTGAATCGCACGAGCTTGTGGTGGCTTTCGGCGGGCTGTTCCGAGGCGAGGCGATGGTGGAAGACGCCGATATCGCGGGCGTGTGCGATGGCACCGTCACCGCGCGCGGCACGCTGACGATCCGCGCCACTGGCCGAGTGATCGGGGTTGCGCGCTGCGCCCGGCTGCAAGTGGAAGATGGCGGGCAGATCAGCGGGCAGATCGAAATGATCAGCGACGCGGCCCACCCCGAGCCGGCCCGGACCGAACCGGCGGCGTGATTCGCGCGGCTTTGCTGGGCCTGGCGCTGGCGGTTGCGGGCTGCGCCGCCCCTGGTCCAACGCCCGCGATCAGCAGCCCGGGCGCCCAGCCGGCGCTGGTGCGGCTGCCGCCACCGGCAAAAATCATCGATCTGCTTGGCAGCAGCCCTGATCGTCTTCTGGCGGTATTCGGCACGCCAATTTTGCGTCGGCGCGATGGCGATGCGGAATCCTGGCTTTATGCCGGCGGCCCGGACTGCAAGCTCGATCTGGTGTTCTACCGCGAAGGCGATCGCCAGAAACTGACCCTGGCGCAAACCCGCGGGGAAGCGAAAGCCGAGGGCGCCTGCCTTCGCCAGATCGCCACCTTACCGGCCAAGTAGCACCAGGCCAACGCCGCCCACCACCAGCATCAGCCCAAGAATGTCGGCGCCGCGCAATTTCTCCTTGAGGTAGAAGCGGCTGAACATCAGGGTGAACACCATTTCGATCTGGCCCAGCGCACGCACCAGCGCGACCGGGGCGAGCGCGAAGGCGGAAAACCAGGCCGCCGAGCCGCAGGCGGACAGCGCGCCCACCCACATCGAACTGCGCCAGGTGGTGAAAGACAGGCGTAACTGCGCCGGTTCCCGCCACAAGATCCACAGCCCTTGCATCAGGGTTTGCAGGACATTGGTAACGACGAGCGCGAACACCGCCTTGGTCACAATGCCGAAATCGCCGGCGCCAATATCGCCCAGCGCGCGATTGCCGTCCTTGATGAAAATCGCGGTGAACGCGAAGCACAGCCCGGTGCCCAAGCCGCACAACGCCGCCGGTTGGAAGGTGGCGCGCAGCAATTCATTGGGTTTGAGGCCACGCCCGCCGAGCGACAGGGTCAA
>JANXRN010000104.1 GCA_025352995.1 Acetobacteraceae bacterium | reverse complement strand
CCCAACTGACGGGGCCGCGCCGATCGAGGCCGATATCCAGTCCTTCGTGGATTGATCCCATGAAAGTGGCGCTGAGTTCGCCCCAGTCGCCCGCAACATCGTCCACCAGGAAGCGCCCGCGCCCGCGACGTTTGCCCAGCGCTTCATATTCCAGCACCACGCGGCGCTCGCCCGCCGATACCGTCGGGCCGAGCAGGGAAAAATACGTCCCGAAACCGTTATAGAATAGTTTGGCGTGGCCATCTTCGATATAGGCAACCATGCCGCCGGAGACATCGCCGACGGCGAACAGCACGCCCTGGCCGGACTCTGGCTGAGCCACGCGAATGGTGATGCTGTAGCAGCGATCGACCAGGAGCGGCATCACCGCCCCTGGATGCACGCTTTGCCCGCCGGGCAGGAAGCGCCGGGTGGATGTTGCGGGGGGGCGCTGATGCGGCGGCTGCGAATTGAACTTCTGTGCCCGCGACCGGCTGTCTAACGGATAGACCATGTTGGCCCACGCGGCTTTGTCGAAGGCCTCCGTCATTTCCTTCAGCAGCGCCGGGTGCTGGCGGGCGAGGTCAGTCGTTTCGGAAAAATCATCCTCATGGCGATGCAAGGTCCAGTTGTCGAAATCGACTTCGCGGCCTTTTACCTGCAACGACACTGCCACCCAGCCGTCGCGGTAATAGGCGCGATTGGCCCAGCATTCGTAATATTGCTCGGTCCGCGACGGTGGCGCCGAGGCGTCGCGCAACAAGGGCGCCAGGCTTGCGCCATGCGGCTGTTGCGCAGGCTTGCCGTTGGCTTCTTTCAATGTTGGCACGCCACATAAATCGAGTACGGTCGGCATCAGGTCCGTCACATGCCCGAATTGCGGGCGGATGGCGCCGACATCCTTGAACTGCGCTGGCCAGGACACGATGCAGGCAACGCGTCGGCCGCCACCGCCGGTATAGGTTTTGTAGGACGGGAAGGGCGCGTTAGACACCTGACCCCAGCCGCTGGGATAAAGCGCGGTGGTCTTGCCGGTGCCGATCCAATCCATCCGCTCAACCTCCTGAGCGATCGGCGCCGCGGGCAGGCCGGCAAAATTGCGGTTGAAATTGATCATCCCGTCCGGCCCGGCAGAACCGGTGCCGCCATTGTCGGACGAAAACACGATGATGGTGTTGTCGAGTTCCCCCATCCGTTGCAGATGGGCGACCAGCCGGCCGATATTCTGGTCGGCGCAATCCAGCACCGCCGCATAGGCTTCCATGTAGCGGGCAAAAAGCTTGCGCTGGTCTTCGGGGATTTCGGCCCAGGGCCGCACTGCCGGATCGCGGTCGGACAAGGCCGTATCGGCCGGCACGATCCCCAAAGCCTTCTGTCGGGCGAGACGCTCTCCACGAAGAACGTCCCAGCCTGCATCAAACCGGCCGCGATATTTCGCCAGATCGGCATCCTTGGCCTGCAATGGGCCGTGGACCGCGTTATAGGCCACGTAAAGCAGGAACGGCCGCGTGGCATCGTGGTTGCGGATGTCGGTCGCGAACTGGATCGCCTTATCGGTCCAGTCATCGGTGGCGTAATAGCCTTCTGGATATTCATCGATCGACGCAACTGTCGACCCGTTCATGATCCGTGCCGGGAAGAAGTAACCAGTTTCGCCCTGCAAAAATCCGTAGAACCGATCGAAGCCACGAAAGGTCGGCCAGGCACTGTTCGGCGTCGCGTAGTTGGGTGAGTTGTGCCACTTGCCGACCATCGCGGTGGCGTAACCAGCGGCGCGCATGGTTTCGGCAATGGTTGGTGCATCAAGCGGGATTTCGCCGGAATAGCCTGGATAGCCGGGTGTGTTCTGCGCCAGCCATCCGGTTGCCACCGAATGGGCATTGCGCCCGGTCAGCAGCGCCGCCCGCGCCGGGGAACAAATCGGATGGGTGGTGTAATGATTGAAGCGCAGGCCACGCGCCGCCAGTGCATCGATGTTGGGGGTGGCGATCTCCCCACCATAGCAACCAATATCGGCCCAGCCGAGATCATCCATGAAAATGACAACAACGTTGGGCGATCCCTTCGCCGGGCGGACTGGCGGGGTGAAATGTTCTTCGGACTCTGCGCGGGTACGGCCGATCTTGCCAGGAAATCCAGGATAAGAGTTCTGTTCCGTGGTCATGTCGAAACTCCTTCAAGCAGCACGCGTTCATCGTCACGATAGCCATTCACCACCCGCGACTTCACATCAAAAACCATGGTCGCGCGCGTATCCGTAGTCCAGGCAGGCCAGGCCAGTGTCGGCGTTGTAGGGTTGCCGCTGCGGGCGAAGGCGATCCAGGCGGCACTCATTGCGTCTGCCACCGTCTGCGCGTCGGGGCCAGTGCCGACCATCGACGCCGATTTTGCAACATTGTCGAAGACCAATGGCAAATCGGCCGAATGTGGGCTTTGCCATTTGCCGCCATCGACCGGGGTGCACCAGGTCAGTTCATATAAATAAACCGGCGCGGCACCCTGCGCGGCCTTTTGGCCCGCGTGAATCCAGGCGCCTTTCTGGAACATGTTGGCGGTGGTGATCCAGAAGAACAGATCGGACGGGCTGGCGCCGGGATGGGCGGCTTTCATGCCGGCCAGCACATGATCAAACTGATCAGGCTTGAAGATCGCCGCCATCCTGGTGCGCAAACCTGCGTCATCCAGATCGAACGTTGCGGGATCAAACGTGCCGATCAGCATGGTCGTTTCGGTGGCGGTGGTGCCGATCATCAATGGCACGTTGGCGGACATCGCAGGCGCCTTCGGCCACCATGGTCCCTCCGGCAGCACCGTCCCATCCGCCACCGGGCGCCAGACTGGCCGCTTCGGGCCGCGCGCGGCCTTGGCGAGGCCGACAACCAGTGCCTCCATCGGCAAATCCGCCAGCCGATCGGGCGCAATTTCCAGTGCGGCAAGCAGGCTGCGGGTGAGAACCGATGCCTCCGCTGGCGTCATCGCCTGCAGATGCGCGTTGCGGGCGTAGGACCCGCTTTGAATGATCGCGCGATGAAACAATCCGGCCGCCGCCGGCATCGCCATGATGGTCGCAACCTTGCCGCCACCGCCGGATTGGCCAAAGATTGTGACGTTGCTGGGATCGCCACCGAATTCGGCGATATTGTCGCGCACCCATTGCAGCCCGGCCACCAGATCGAGCATGCCAGGATTGGCGACTGCATCAAGCTGCGGCGCAACTTCCCCAAGATACATGAAGCCGAACGCGTTGAGCCGGTGGTTCAGCGTCACCACCACCACATCACCGCTATTGCACAGCCGCACGCCATCAAACACGTTGCGCGATCCGGACAGCGACGAAAAATCCCCGCCATGGAACCACACCATCACCGGCCGCTTGCCGCCATCGCGCAAAGCTGGGGTCCAGACATTGATGGCGAGGCAATCCTCGCTCATCTCCTTGTCGAACGTCCAGGACGCGAACAGCCCGCCGAGATTGATCGTTGGCTGTGGGCACATCGGCGCATAAGCCACCGCATCCTGGATGCCAGCCCAGGCGGGCGGGGCCGTTGGCGCAGCGAAGCGCTTGGATGTGGCGTAAGGAATGCCCTTGAACACATGCACGCCGTTATCGATGGCGCCGCGTATCTGGCCGTTCGTCGTGGTGGCGGTGGGTGCGTCCATGGGGCAAATTCCTGCTTCA
>JANXRN010000095.1 GCA_025352995.1 Acetobacteraceae bacterium | reverse complement strand
AGCAGCGCGGTGGCGCGTTCCGGATGCCGTGCATAGAAGGCGAGCGACATGTAGCCGCCCAACGACAAGCCGCCGACAATGGCGGTGGGCGCGCCGACCGCATCAAGGATGGCCGCCATGTCGGCCACGGTTTCAGCTTCGGAATAAGCTGCCGGGTCATCCGGATAGTCGGACTGGCCATGGCCGCGCATGTCCCACAGCACCAGGCGATGCTGGGCGGAAAGTGCGTCGATCTGGCCCGCCCACATGCCCGATGTGGCCGAAAACCCATGGCTCAGCAGCAAAGTCGGGCCGCTGCCATGCACCTCGTAGTAAATATTGACGCCGTTGCTTGTAAGGGTCGGCATTTTTGTTTCCTCCTGCTATTTTCCGGACTTGGCGGGCGATCAGGTCACAGTGGCGCGTCTCAACAAAGCGGTCGCGGCGTCATCGACGATGCCGAGTGCCGATGTCGCAACCTTGTAGAGCAAGCGGGCGTTTTCGACTGAGACCAGCCCGTTGCGCACGTCATCACCAACCGTCGCCGGCGCGCGATCTTCCGGCCGCCCCATGCCGCCGCCGCCCGGCATCATCAGCAGCAACCGATCGCCATCGGGAATGACCTGAAAGCCCTTGGTGCGCAACGCCGGGCCGGATTTCAGAGTGACCACGCCGGGGGCGCCCGGCCCGCCGGCTTCGCGGCCCTTGGGCGCGTTGGCGATGCGGTCAAACGTGGCGTTGACGGCAAATTCCAACTCGCCTTTCGTCGCAATTTCCATGATCTGGCCAATCCCGCCGCGGGTGCGTCCGGCGCCGCCCGAGTCAGGCCGCAATTCCTTGCGCCAGATCACCACCGGGGCGACGTTTTCGGTCGCTTCGACTGGCATGGTGCGCACCCCGGACGGGAAGGCGGTGGCATCCAAGCCATCAAGTGTGGGCCGCGCACCGGTGCCCCCGGAATTGAAAGTAATGATTTCGAAATCACCAATCACCGGTCGGTTCGACGTGCCCTGGCCGGATACCGATCCACCGCCGCGCAAGGGTGGGTTCCACAGGCAGGACGATCCTTCGGCGGCGACCCGCGCCGGCACGGTCTGGTGCAGGCAACCCATCATCAGATCGGGCAATAAATGCCCGATGACGTGGCGCACACTGACCGGATAGGGGCGCGGCGCGTTCAAGATGCAGCCTTCCGGAATTTTCATCCGGAACGGCGCCAAAGATGCCCAGTTATTGGGAATTTCCGGCGCCACCACCACTTTGATGCCGAAGCAGGCATAGGCGCGGGTATAGGCTGCCGGCACGTTGATGCCGCGCCCGGAAAGCCCCGATGTGCCGGTGAAATCCACCTCAATCGCGTCATCAAGCACGGTCATTTCAGCCGCCAGGCGCACCGGCGCCTCATAGCCATCCGAATAAATTTCCCCGCGATACGTCCCTCGCCCGATCTTGCCGATTTCGGCAATGGTGGCGCGCAACGATGCGGCAAAGATGAAGTCGGCAAGCGGGTCGAGGCTGTCGAGGGCAAATTCGTCCATCATCTCGACCAGCCGCCTTGCGCCAGCATCGTTGCACGCGCACAGCGAATAAACATCGCCTTCCAGTTCCACCGGCAGGCGGCTGCCCCAGCGCAGGAAATCGAAGAAGGTTTCGTTGGGCGCGCCCTGATCGAAACATTTCACAATCGGGATATACAAGCCTTCCTCGAACACTGACCGCCCTTCCGGACCCATGCCGAGGCCGCCAATATCGATCACATGGGCGGTATTGGCGAATAGCCCGACCATGGCGCCATTGCGGAACGCGGGTGTCACCACCGTCAGATCATGCAAATGCCCGGTGCCGAGCCATGGATCGTTGGTGATGTAGTGATCGCCGGGCCTCATGGTTGCCGCCGGGAATTTGGCCAGGAAATGATTGACCGATTCCATCATCGAATTGACATGGCCCGGCGTGCCGGTCACCGCTTGCGCCAGCATGCGGCCTTGCAAGTCGAAAATCCCCGCCGACAAATCGCCGGCTTCGCGCACCGTGGTCGAAAACGCGGTGCGGATCATCACCTGGGCCTGTTCTTCGACCACCGCGATCAGCCGGTTCCACATGATCTGGCGCTGGATTTCAGCGAGCGCGCTATCCATCAGATGGTCCCCCGGCTGAGTTCGATATAGCCCTGATCAGTGATTTTCGCCGACCAGCCCGGGCCGACCAGGGTCGATGTTTCGTCTTCGGCAATGATTGCCGGGCCGGCAAGGCGCGCGCCGCGCGCCAGATCGGCTCGGTCGTATATCGCCCAATCGACGACCGCGGCGGTTGCGGTATCGCGCACCGCCCGATGCCGCACCGGTACCCCGGCGCTGCTGGTAGCAACCGGGTGGGTCAGCACATTGCGGGCCGGCAGGGTGGCGACAACGACCGCATAGCTCATGATTTCGACATCCGATCCGGGAACCGGGCGGTCGAAGAAGCGGCTGTATTGGACATCATATTCGGCGCGGATGGCGGGCACGTCGGCAGCGGTCAGCACCCGTGCCGGCAACGGCACCGCGATTTCATGGCCCTGGCCGACATAGCGCATATAGGCGATGCGGCTCTGGCTGGTCGGCGCGCCGAACGATCCTTGCGCCACCACAGTCTGGGCTTCGGCTTCCATGTCCGACAGCAGCGCGTTGACGGCGGCGACATCGAAGCTGCGAAAGCGCTGATACAGGCTGCGAACAACTTCGTAGCCCACCGGCGCGCGCAGGAACCCGATGGCACTGCCCACGCCCGCCCCCGACGGCACCAGGATGCGATTGATGCCGATTTTCTCGGCAACCCGACACGCATGCACCGGCCCGCCGCCGCCAAAGGCGATCATGCAGCGCCCGTCATAGGTTTTGCCGGACTCGATGGCATGCACCCGCGCCGCGTTGGCCATGTTCTCATCGACCATTTCGATCACGCCAAGTGCCGCCATGTCCGGCACCAACCCTAAAGGATCGCCAATCGACCCCGCCAGTGCCGCAAGCGCCGGCGCGGTTTGCAATGGCATGGTGCCACCGGCGAATCGGACCGGATCGTAGCGGCCAAGCGCCAGATTGGCATCGGTGACCGCGGGTTTGCGTCCGCCCCGCCCGTAGCATGCCGGCCCCGGATCGGCCCCCGCACTTTCCGGGCCAACCTGGATGCGGCCCAGCGTATCAACCGCCGCAATACTGCCGCCGCCGGCGCCGATTTCGACCATCTCGATCACCGGAATACGCAGTGGCAGACCCGACCCTTTGCGAAACCGCCCAACGCGTGCAACCTCGAAGGTACGCGCGGTTTGCGGCGCGAAATCATCGATCAGGCAGATTTTCGCCGTTGTCCCGCCCATGTCGAACGACAGCACGTTGGTCAGGCCGCATTCGCGCGCGATTTCGGCGGAGAAAATCGCCCCGCCCGCCGGCCCCGATTCCACCAGTCGGATCGGAAAGCGGCACGCGGTTTCAATCGTCGTCAGCCCGCCACCCGACAGCATCAGGAACACCGGCGCCGTCATGCCGAGGGCTGCCAGCTCGCTGGCAAGCCGATTGAGGTAGCTCGCCATCAGCGGTTGCACATAGGCATTGGCCGCGGTGGTGGAAAATCGTTCCCATTCACGCATTTCCGGCGATATTTCCGACGAAATTGAAATCGGGATGTCCGGCAGTTCGGCGGCCAGAATTTCCCGGGCGCGGCGTTCATGGGCCGGGTTCACAAAGCTATGCAGGAAGCCGATGGCGATGCTTGCAACCCCCTCGCGCTCCAAGACCGGCACCAGGGCGCGCAACCCCGGCTCATCCAGTGCCAACAGAACCCGCCCGGTATTGTCGAGCCGTTCCGCCACCGGCAAGCGCAAATGGCGCGGCACCAGCGGCGTCGGCAGCACGATGTTGAGATCATACTGATCGTACCGGCTTTCATTGCCCATCGCCAGCACGTCGCGAAAGCCCTCGGTCGTGATCAGCGCCGTCACCGCGCCCTTGCGTTCGATAATCGCGTTGGTGGCCAAAGTGGTGCCGTGGATCAAAATCGCGATGTCGGATGGCTGCAATCCGGCCTGGCCGAGGATTTGCCGCACCCCGGTCATCACCCCCTGTTCCGGGGCGGCCGGCGTGGTCAGCACTTTGACGGTGGCGCGACCGCCCGCATAT
>JANXRN010000156.1 GCA_025352995.1 Acetobacteraceae bacterium | reverse complement strand
AACCAGCCGGCCGTCCCGCCATTCACCCTTGGCGAGATAGCGGCTGCGCACGATCAGCTCTCCAGCAGCAAACGCGGCAACCCGCGCAAGATTTTCGTCCACCACGGCATGATCATATCCAGGTTGCAGAACCCCCGACGCTGCCACGGGTTCATTGGTCGGGATGGGATCGTCCACCTGCCCGACTGCTATGACAAGGGCTTCGGTCGAAGCATAGCCGTGAATGATCGGGCAGCCCGCAGGCAGGATCGCGCGCCACGCTGCGACATCGGTGGTGGGCAGCAAGGCAGCACCTGTGCGCACCAGCCGCAGGCCGGCGAAGCTTTCCCTAGCGCGCGCGAGCCCAGCAAGAACCCGCATCAAAGGCGGCGGAATGATCAGGCAGTTCACCGCCTCGGCCCGCATCATCGCCAGGAAGCCAGTCGCACCCTCGCGGCCAAAATGGGCCAAAACCACCCGTGCGCCGGCGATCAGCGCCGCCAGCAGCAACGCCAGCCCGGCACTCGTGGTGGGTAAGGAATTCGCGATCACCCGGTCATCGCGATCGAGCTGTAGCGTATGGAGCACATGCAGGCTGCGATACATCACCGATCGGCCCGACAACGCGATACCCTTGGGCCGGCCGGTGCTGCCGGAAGTGAAATGGACCGCCATGACCGCGTCCGGGTTCCAACCAGGATCGAGGGGCGCGACGGCTTGCTGAGTGTCGGTGAAATGGGCAAGATCAAGCACCGGAATCGTCCAGTTCGCCGCCGTTTCGTCGGCTTGGACAATCAGAGCAGGTGCGGCCTCCTCCAGCAAACCGGCAATTCGCCCGGGCGGGTCCGATGGGTCCAGCACCACGCAGGCGCGTCCCGAAACCAGGCAGCCCAGCAGCATCGCTACGCCGTGCGGGTTGCGCGGCAGCAGACAGGCAACCGCCTGCTCTGGCGGCACCCTCAGCGCGACCTCTCCTGCCACGGTTTCCACCAGCCTCATCATTTGCGCGAAGCTTATCCGCGCATCACGCCCCACCAGCGCCAAGGCGTCTGGCGCGAAAGCCGCCGCCCGGCGCAAAAGCTCCAGCGGATGCTCGGTGCAACGCGCTTCGATCCCCGGCAGCGCCGGCGCAATCAGCACGCCGGGCAACCCCCAGACCGGCTCTGTTTCCGGGCCATTTACGCTCATCGGTCGGCCTGCAAAATCGCATCCACGACATCGCCGACCAGGTATAGATTTTCGAGTGCCGGGATCATGATTTCGACCATGCAGTTTTCCTCCAGCAGCGCGATCGCCTGGAGCAGGCGCAAACTGTCGATGCCGGGAATATCGGCGAGCGCGGTGTCAGGTCGCAGGTCAAACGGCGTCTGCTCGCAAACCTGCGCGAGCAGGTCGGCAAATGCCGATAGAACAACAGTCTGACTCAAGCCTACCCCCATCGCTCCATTCCAGCATCTGGCCTCGCCAACGCCAAGGTCTGGGTGCAGACATCCCGCCATTCATCAAATGGCCCCTCCGCAGCGACGAACCGGCTCAGATAGCCAGCATAAAGCCCAGGTTGCAGGCAGGTGACCCGATCGGTTGCCTCGGACGCGTCCCGCAATCCGACGCAGAGCAAGCTTGCAGGGCCGATTGCTGACAGCGCGCGCGCCATGCGCCGCATCGCTACATGATCGAAATCCGGATCGGGGCTGCGAAAGACAAAAATGCGACGGGCGGTTGAAATGTCGTGCAATAGCTTGCGCCGCAGCAGCCGCAAGGTGGCGCATCCGGTCCGCAGGATTTCCGCCCTTTCCCCACCTTGCGCCA
The DNA here is from genome assembly GCA_025352995.1 of Acetobacteraceae bacterium. Lineage (GTDB taxonomy): Bacteria > Pseudomonadota > Alphaproteobacteria > Acetobacterales > Acetobacteraceae > CAITOL01. Next base: position 1,755 of record JANXRN010000156.1, on the reverse strand, counting down.
CTGGAGCGAAAGTGTGCAGCCGGAAATAACGGGTTTGCAGGCGGTAGTCGTCATCATCAATTAAACTGGTTTCGGCCAAATCGCCCAGCCCCTCAAAGCGATTTTCGAGCCCGCTGATAAGATCATGATGGGTAATATTCGCCCAACGCAGCAGGCTCACCGCGCCGGACTGGCCAAGATGGCGCTGGAACAAAGCAAAATCGCAGTTGCTGCCCAGATTTTCAAAGGCATCGCCCAGCATCGAGGTCTGTTCCCGGGGCAGACGACAATAACGTGGCAGCGCGTCGCCACTTATGACCAAGACCGCCCCATTGTCGTCCGCGCAAAGAAAACTTGGCAGTTCGGATTTGCCGTCGGTCCAGCGCAATGCAATGCCGTCGTTTTGCTCGGCTGGATGAAACCCTTCGCACAGCGCCGGACTGTCGGGCTTTAAGGTCAAGGTCGCGGTTGGGGTCTGCACCTCGATTGCGTAAACGCAGAGTCCGAGCAGGCGTTGATCGTCATTCAGGCCGATTTCGGCCGGGCGGGCAGAACGCGACATCAGCCACAGGCGGGACGTGCCGGGGGGAATGTCAAAGCACCAGCGTCCGGCGGACATTACCCGCGGTTCCACCCGCGTGCCATCTGCCACAAGGTGAAGATCGGGATCGTCGGTAAAGGTCCCCCGGGTTAGGCTGGCCTTTGGCACCCCACCGCCGCGCTTTACGTGTGGCGCCCGCATCGCGTCATGTCCATTGGCGCCCCGGACCATTAGCCGCCGGTTACGCTCATATGGCGCACCACGGCCGGGCCTTGATGGTCACGGTCAATAATGAAATCATGACCTTTGGGTTTTCGCGTGATGGCGGCGTGAATAGCGGCATCCAACCCGGCATCGTCGATGCCGTCGCGCAGCAGGCCGCGGAAATCGGCGGCGTCATCCTGCCCGAGGCACATGTAGAGCGTGCCAGTGCAGGTCAGCCGCACCCGGTTGCAGCTTTCGCGCCGCGATCGCTCGTAAGCCCCGCGGCCATGACTTCATCATCGACCGCGACCATCAAGGCCCAGCCGTGGTGCGCCATATGAGCGTGACCGGAGGATAGAATGCCCAGCCAACTCGAAAAAATTGCCGCCTTCCGCACCCTTCATGCCGGCCCTGGCGCATTCATCATCCCCAACCCGTTCGATGCCGGATCGGCCCGCCTGCTCGCCGGCCTCGGTGCCAAGGCGCTCGCCACATCCAGTGGCGCCTGCGCCGGCACGCTCGGCCGCCGCGATGGCCGGATCAGCCGCGATGAAGCGCTTGCCCATTCGAAACTGGTGGTGGACGCGGTTGATATCCCGGTTGCCGCCGATCTCGAAAACGGCTTCGGCCATGCGCCGGATTATGCCGCCGAAACAGTGCGGCTGGCCTCCGGCGTCGGCCTGGTTGGCTGCTCGATCGAGGACGCAACCGGCTTCCCCAACCAGCCGCTGTATGATTTCGATACCGCCGTCGCCCGGGTGGCCGCGTCCGCCGCCGCCGCGAAGGCGCTCGGCAACGGCTTCGTGCTGACCGCACGGACCGAGAATTTCCTGCGCGGTAATCCTGACCTCGCCGACACCATCCGCCGCCTGCAAGCCTTTGCCGCCGCTGGCGCCGATGTGCTGATGGCGCCAGGATTGCCGGACCTGGATGCGGTGCGCGCGGTGTGTGCTGCCCTCGATAAGCCAGTGAATTTCATGGTCGGCATTCCCGGCAAGTCGTTCAGCCGCGCCGAACTCGAAGCCGCTGGC
>JANXRN010000072.1 GCA_025352995.1 Acetobacteraceae bacterium | reverse complement strand
CCGATGGCCGGCAATATCGTCGTGCGCGGCGCGCGCGAGCATAATCTGAAGAACGTCGACGTCGAAATCCCGCGCGACATGCTGACGGTGATCACCGGGCTTTCCGGCTCCGGCAAGTCATCGCTGGCGTTTGACACGATTTATGCCGAGGGCCAGCGCCGCTACGTTGAAAGCCTGTCGGCCTATGCGCGGCAGTTCCTGGAACTGATGGGCAAGCCTGATGTGGACAGCATCGAGGGCCTGTCGCCGGCGATTTCGATTGAGCAGAAAACCACCAGCCGCAACCCGCGATCGACCGTCGGCACGGTGACCGAGATTAATGATTATATGCGTTTGTTGTGGGCGCGCGCCGGCGTGCCCTATTCCCCGGCGACGGGTTTGCCGATCGAGGCGCAGTCGGTGGCGCAAATGGTCGATCGGGTGATGGCGCTGCCGGAAGGCACGCGGCTGATGTTGCTGGCGCCGGTGGTGCGCGACCGCAAGGGCGAGTACCGCAAGGAACTGGCCGAGTTGCAACGCCGCGGTTTTACCCGCGCCAAGGTCGATGGCACGCTGTACGAAATCGGCGACGTTCCGGCGCTCAACCGCAAAATCAAGCACGAGATTGAAGCGGTGGTGGATCGCATCATCGTTCGCCCCGACATCGCAAGCCGCCTGGCGGATAGTTTTGAAACCGCCCTGGCCCTGTCAGACGGGGTGGTGTACGCCGAAACCCTGTCAGAACCGCCCGACCGTATCGTGTTTTCCAGCCGCTTCGCCTGCCCGGTTTCCGGCTTCACCATCGCCGAAATCGAGCCACGCCTGTTCAGCTTCAATTCCCCGCATGGCGCCTGCCCGTCTTGCGACGGGCTTGGCGTCGAGGCGTTTTTCGATCCCGAACTGGTGATCCCCGATCCGCGTAAATCAATCGCCGAGGGCGTTGTTGCGCCATGGACCGGGGCGCAATCGCCCTATTATGACCAGACCCTGCAAAGCCTGGCGCGCCACTATAAAATAACCACCCGCACAGCTTGGGAAGAATTACGCGAACCGGTGCAGCAGGCGATCTTGTTCGGAACCGGCGATACGGCCGTTGCTTTCGCTTACAAGGACGGGGTGCGCGAATATACCGTCACCAAGCCGTTCGAAGGGGTGATGCATAATCTCGCCCGACGCATGAAGGAAACCGACAGCGCCTGGGTGCGGGAGGAATTGTCGCGCTACCAGGCCGAAAAGCCCTGCGCGGTGTGCAACGGCGCGCGACTGAAGCCGGAGGCGCTGTCGGTCAAAATCGCTGGATGCAGCATCGCCGACGCCAACGACCTGTCGATCAGGAAAGCGCGCGACTGGTTCGCCTCGGTGATGCCGACGCTCACCCCACAGCGCCAGGAAATAGCCCGACGGATATTGCGCGAAATTGAAGACCGGCTGCAATTTCTTGTCGATGTTGGCTTGGATTATCTGACCTTGGCGCGCGGCTCGGCGACCTTGTCAGGCGGCGAGAGCCAGCGTATTCGTTTGGCGAGCCAAATCGGTTCCGGACTGACCGGGGTGCTTTACGTGCTCGATGAACCGTCAATCGGGCTGCATCAGCGCGACAATGCCCGCCTGTTGGGAACGTTGCAGCGGCTCAAGGCGCTCGGCAACACCGTGCTGGTGGTGGAGCATGATGAAGATGCGATCCGGTCGGCTGATTATTTGATCGATATGGGGCCGCTTGCCGGGGTCAATGGCGGCTATGTGGTGTCGCACGGCACCGCCGAGGAAGTCGCAGCAGATCCAAAATCCTTGACCGGGGATTATCTGTCTGGGCGCAAATCGATCGCGGTGCCAGCGATGCGACGGCCGATGCAAAAAGATCGCATGGTGAAGGTGATCGGCGCGCGCGGCAATAATCTGAAGGACGTCAGCGCCGGTTTCCCGCTGGGCGTGTTCACCGCGATCACTGGGGTTTCCGGCGGCGGCAAATCCACCCTGGTGGTCGATACGCTTTACAAAGCCGCCAGTCGCAAGCTGATGGGATCGGGCGAAGTGCCATCCCCCCATACCCGCATCGATGGCCTCGAACTGCTCGATAAAATCATCGACATTGACCAGTCGCCGATTGGCCGCACCCCGCGATCCAACCCGGCCACCTACACCGATCTGTTCGCCCCGATCCGCGACTGGTTTGCCGAACTGCCGGAAAGCCGGGCGCGCGGCTACAAATCTGGCCGCTTCAGCTTCAACGTCAAAGGCGGGCGCTGCGAAGCCTGCCAGGGCGACGGAGTGCTGAAAATCGAAATGCACTTCCTGCCCGATGTTTTCGTGACCTGCGACACCTGCAAGGGACGCCGCTATAATCGCGAAACCCTCGAAGTAAAATTCCGCGACAAATCCATCGCTGAAGTCCTGCAAATGACGGTGGATGAAGCCGTGCCGTATTTCTCCGCGGCCACCCGCATCCATGACCGGCTGAAAATCCTGCAACAGGTCGGGCTTGGCTATATCGCGCTCGGACAATCATCCACCACCCTGTCGGGCGGTGAAGCCCAGCGCATTAAATTGTCGAAAGAACTCGCGCGCCGGGCTACCGGGCGGACGCTCTATATCCTCGACGAACCCACTACGGGGCTGCATTTTGAAGATGTGCGCAAATTGCTGGAAGTGCTGCACACGCTGGTCGATCAGGGCAACACTGTGGTGGTGATTGAGCATAATCTCGAGGTCATCAAAACCGCTGACTGGGTGATCGATCTTGGGCCGGAAGGCGGAGATGGCGGTGGGCGGATTGTGGCGCAAGGGACGCCGGAGGCGGTGGCTATGGTGGCGGAGAGTCACACGGGGACTTACCTGGCGCCGTTGTTGCCTAAGCCGGTTAAAGCCAGGAAAAGGGCTTAGTGTCTGTCCGGAAAGTCTGTCGGCTCGGCCCGAGGGTGCTTTTGTCCCTGGGAGCGTCGGAAATTTGCCAGGATGTCCCGCGTTACGCGGGTAGCGTACACCTGCACGACCTGGCGGCATTTCCTCCTTCCCAGGGCCCAAAATCCCTCGCCGGTTGATCTGCTCATAAACAGCCGGCCGGTGCCGAACAGATCGCGCATCACCGCGCCGACCCAGCCTTCGGGGATCATCTGCTGCACATTCAGATCAAGGGAATGGGCATGGACGTAGAGAACTCAAACCAAACCAAGCCGGTGTAATAGGTTTCTGTGCAGAGTGAGGTGCGGGGGAGAGGGGGCGCCGGCCGGGGGGTTACCCAAAAAGAAGACCCCTCCTCTCCTAATCCCTGTACGATGAATCCCGCCGATCCAACAGCCGCAACAGCCCGGGCCACTCCTTTTCGCCATAAGGCCGGGTCGCGCTCGGCGCATACATCCCCACCGACTTGTCGATGACCGCCTGCGGCAGATGGTTCAATGGCGTGTTGCAGGCCATCGCCGTGACCTGCGCCTGGCAGGCGCGTTCGAGGGCGAACATGTAGTTGAAGGCTTCCGGCATCGATCGCCCGACGGTCAGCAGGCCGTGATTGCGCAAGATCATCAGGCTCATGCTGCCAAGATGGGCGGCGATCGCCTCGCGTTCCTCGATATGGCGTTCGGGGCCGTTGAAGTCGTGATAGGCGATGCGGCCGATGAAGCGGTGCGCGGTTTGGGTCAGTGGCAGCAGCCCGCATTGCAGGGATGACACCGCGATGCCGGCGGTGGTGTGGGTGTGGATTGCGGCTTGGACGTCAGGGCGGGCGCGGTAGAGCGCGCTGTGGATGACGAACGCGGCGGGCTGCAAATTATAATCGGGCAGATCGGCGCCGAATTCGGGCTGGAGCAGCACGTTGCCTTCGACATCGACTTTCAGCAGGGACGATGCGGTGACTTCGCCGAACAGCAAGCCGTGGGCGATCAGCAGGAACTGATCCGTGGTGCCGGGCACCCGCATCGACAGATGGGTGGCGATCATGTCGGTCATGCCGAAATGGTCACAAAGGCGATAGGCGGCGGCGAGGGTGACGCGCGCCTGCCATTCAGCCTCGGTCACCCGTTCGCGCAGGGACGGGATGCGCAAAGTTATGCTGGCGTCGTTCATCGCGGGTCCTCCATTATTTAGGACAGCATAGGCCGAAGCGGGCTGGGTTTGACAGCCTCCCTGCCCCGCCGTCGAATGTGGGCAATCGAGGAGAGACATGATGCAAGTGCCCGCCAATGCCTGCGACAGCCATATGCATATTTTCGGCGATCCGGCGCGCTATCCGGCGGCGGTGCGGCGGGCTTATGACCCGGTGGAAATGGGGTTGGACCGCTATGATGCGGAGGCGGCGCGGATGGGGTTTTCCCGGGTGGTGTTCGTGCAACCGAGCGCTTACGGGACCGATAACAGCTGCATGCTGGGTGCCCTGTGGGCGCGGGGGGCGACCAGTCGCGGCGTTGCGGTCATTGATGACGCGACGACGGACGCCACGCTTGCCGAACTGGCCGAGGCCGGGACGCGCGGCGTGCGGCTCAATTTGATCAGCAACGGCACCCCAGATCCGGCGGCGGCGATTGCGCAGATGCGGGCGGCAGCGGCGCGGGTCGGGCGGCTGGGTTGGCACGTGCAGATTTACGCGCCGCCGGCGCTGTTCACCGATCTGGCGGCGGTGATCCCGGGCCTTGGGGTGCCGGTGGTGGTTGATCACATGGGCGCCGGCGATGGCAAGCTGGCGGCGGCGCGGCCGGGGTTCGATGCCTTGCTGAAATTGCTGGCAGACGGGCATGTCTGGGTGAAATTATCCGGCGCCAATCGGGTGTCACGCCTGGCGAGCGGCTTTGATGACGCGGTTCCGGTGATCCAGGCGCTGGCTGCGGCCAATCCCAGGCACTGCGTTTGGGGCACCGACTGGCCGCATATTGGACCGCATGTACCGGGCGCACCGCGGCCGGTGGTTTATATGCCGCATGATAATCTCGATCTGCTGGGCTTGCTCGGGCGCGCCTTGCCGGATGCGGCGCGGCGCCAGGCGGTGCTGGTTGATAACCCGGCGCAACTTTACGGGTTTGCGTGAGCGGCCCGTGCCCCCATATAGGCGTCAATCAACCTGGAGATAGACATGACCGCAATTCCTGACGGCTTCCTCGACATTATGGCGTCCAAGGCGCTGGCCCATCTGGCGACAACGATGAAAGACGGCTCGCCCCAGGTGACGCCGATCTGGTTTGACTACACTGACGGCAAGCTGCGGGTGAATTCGGCCAAGGGCCGGGTGAAAAGCAACAACATGCCGGAAGGCGCGAAGGTTGCGCTGTCGATTGTCGATCTGGCGAACGGCTACCGCTATGTGCAGATCCGCGGCACGGTGTCGAAGGTGACCGAAATTGGGGCTGACGCGCATATCGATGCGTTGGCGAAGAAATATCTCGGGCTGGACGCTTATCCGTATCGGAATGCGGCGGAAACCCGGATGATTTTCGAAATCACGCCGGAACGGGTGCAGACGATGGGGTAGGCGTGGCGTTGTGATCCTGCGGACTCGCTTGACGAACGTAAGGCGTTACCTTGCGTTTTTCGGGTGATCGATCTGGATTTGCCGGGATTGGGGTTCCATCCACTCACCGGGACTTAGGCCGGACGCTATGCGGTCACGGTCTCGCGCAACTGGCGCATCACGTTCGTATGGGATGGTGAGGACGCCATTGATCTCGACCTGGAGGATTATCGCGGTCCCTAAGTCATCGCGGCATTCCGCACTTGAGCCGACTCATCCGGGCGAATTGCTGGCCGAAATCACCATTCCCGCCACTGGGAAGACCAAAACCGAAATCTCGGCGCTGTTGCAGCTCTCCCGTCAGACACTGCATGACATTCTGACGAAGAAACAAGCTGTGACGCCGTCGGTCGCCGTGCGCCTCGGCAAGCTGTTCGGAAATGGCCCGGCTTTGTGGCTCGGGATGCAGACGGCGTATGATTTATGGCATGCCGAGCGCGAGATTGACGTTTCGGAGATTCCGACTTTGCGGGCGGCCTGACCGGCGCATCACCATTTCAGGCCATGCTCCTTGAGCTTGGCCTGGGCGTCAGTCTGCCCCTGGCGGGCGGCGAGTTGCCAGAGGCGCACGGCCTCGGCATCGTTGCGGGGCACGCCCTGGCCTTCTTCGTACATCTCGGCGAGAGCGGCGTTGGCGACCGGTAGCCCTTGTGCGGCGGCAAGGCGAAGGTAGCGTACCGCCTCGCCATAATCTTTCTCGACGCCGAGCCCTTGGTGATACATCACACCAAGGGCGAGCTGAGCCTGGGCATTGTTCTGATCGGCCGACAGTCGGAAATAGCGCAACGCTTCAGCGATATTTTTTCCAACCCCGCGCCCCTGGTAATACATGTTTGCCAGGGCGAACTGCGCCATGTCCTGATTCTGATCGGCGGCAAGCCGGTAAAGCCGCGATGCTTCGGCCTCGTCCTTGGCAACGCCAGTCCCAGTTTCGTACATCCAGCCAAGATTGCCCTGTGCCGCCGCAATACCCTTGGCCGCCGCCTGGGAAAACAAGTCGCGCGCCTTTGCAAGGTCGATCAGCACGCCATGGCCATGTTCGTACATCACGCCAAGATTGACCGTCGCACCGAGATGGCCCTGCTTGCTGGCCAATTGGTAATAATGCACGGCCCGCGGCAGATCAGTCGGGCCGCCAAGTCCCGTCGAAAGCATCACGCCGAGGTCGAACTGCGCATTGATGGCACCCGCATCGGCCGCCAACATGGCCAGGCGCCGTGCCTCGACATCTCCCGCGCCGCCCGGCCTTGTTGCAAGATAGCGCGCAAGATTGCTCCTGGCATCCGCATTGCCCTGGGCGGCCGCCAGCTTCCAATATCGCGCGGCCTCGGCGTCGCTTTGCGGGACCCCTTCGCCTTTTTCATACATCGCACCAAGCACATTTTGCGCGCCGGCATTCCCCAGCGCGACCGCCTTGTTCAAATATTCGAGTGCGCGCGCGCTGTCCTTTGCCACCCCTTTGCCAAACCCATACATGAAGCCGAGATTGGCCATCGCGTCCGGATTGCCTTGATCGACCGCCAGGGTGAGATAGCGCAGCGCCTCGCCGAAATCCTGCGCAACGCCCCGGCCGTTCAAATACATTCCGCCCAGGCTGTTTTGCGCATCCGCGTTGCCCTGGGCCGCCGCAAGTCGCCACCAACGGATCGCCTTGCCGTCATCGCGCGTGACACTACGGCCGGCATAATAGAACGCGCCCACATAGTTTTGCGCTGCGGCGTAGCCTTGGTCCGCAGCCTGGCGCACATATTTTAACGCGAGCCGGTCATCCTTCTCCACCCCCCGCCCGTCGGCATACATGAAGCCGACATTGAAGATCGCATCGACAAAACCCTGATCGGCCGCCAGGCGGAAATAGCGCAGCGCTCCACGATCATCTTTTGCAACGCCGCGTCCTGCGGCAAGCATCACGCCGAACCTGTCCTGTGCGTCGGCAAATCCCTGGTCTGCTGCCAGCTTGTAATACCGCGCCGCCTCGGCGTCGTTCTTCGCCGGTCCGGGCGCGTCATAATATTGGCCAAGCCAACTCTGCGCGAGCGCATGGCCAAGCCGCGCCGCCAGATGCAGTTCGCTCAATCCTTCGGCTGGCCGGCTTAGGCGTCTCAGCGCCAAGGCGTGCCATGTATGAAACCTCGGGTCGTCCGGGTAGGCTGCCTCTGCCAGCAAACAGGCCGCCAACGCTGCTTTGCCATCGATAAGGTCGGGCGCAATGCCTGCGGTTCGCGCAGGACCTGATCCCAGTTGCGCACGCGGTGGCTGGGCAAGGCGATCGCACTCATTGGTCGGCGCCTCAACGCGGGCCGCCACGACGCCCAACGACAAACAGAGCGTGAGGAGCGCCACAGAAGATCGGACGCAAAGCCGGTGCATATGGCGGATCGACATGATCAGGGTTCCCCGGACTTGCGCAATACGATCCGATTACACATCAAATCCGCCGCCAAAGCCAGTAACGGCTGATAACGCGCGCTGATCAGCTAGTGATCATCGCCATGGCCAGACAACCGATCGGTCAGCGCCATCAGCAGGCCTGACACCACGAAGGTCAAATGCAGCCCGATGGAAAAATAGAGCTCCCGATCGGACGCCTTGTCGAGCGACATGAACTCGCGCAGCAATTGAATGGCCGAAATCGACACGATTGACGCCATCAGCTTGAGCTTCATGCCGGTGAAATCGATCCTGGTGAGCCAGGTCGGCCAGTTGCTGTTTTCGTCGCTGCGCATGGGCGCGATGAAATTCTCGTAGCAGGCGAAGATGATAATCA
>JANXRN010000062.1 GCA_025352995.1 Acetobacteraceae bacterium | reverse complement strand
GGTGTTGCCCACATACTCACAGGCACATCGTCAAGAAAAGGAATTAGCTATGTATTGACAAGTATAGATGATGGTCCATACTGATATTCAGACACCCCTCCGGATCGGGAGGGACGCTAGAAACGCGGCGGGACTCTCTCTCTTAAGTCAAGCCGATTCCTGTCCAACCGATGGGGTCCACCTTAGTGCGCACGGTGGCGATCGTGGGGTTTTTTGTTCTGCTGCTGATCAGCCAGTTGGCGGACCCCCACCATGCGTTCGCCAAGCGCGATGAACGTAAAGCGCGGCGCTAAAATCAGGCACTCATCATTTTCGCGGCGGCCACAGAATAATCAGGCTGGTGCGGCGGACATAGTTATCATAGGCCGGATTGCTGCCCAGCCGCTTTTCCAGCAATGCCGCCCCCATCGGGCCGATGATCGCATAAGTCAGGATTGCCGGGCCGATTGCGGCGAGTAGCGCCCACGGGCCGGTATCTGCTGCCAGCAGGAATATCCCCCATTGCACCAGGATTTCCCCGAAATAATTCGGATGCCGCGAATAGCGCCACAAGCCGCGATCCATCACCTCGCCGCGGTCCCGCCGCGTGGCGCGAAAGCGCGACATTTGCTGGTCGGCGACGGTTTCGATGACCAGACCGGCAAGCGCTACGCTGGCACCGACCGAGCCAAACATCCCCAATCCCGGCGCGGTGCCGGCGATGGCGAACAGCGACGGCAAGCTGCACGCAATCATCGCCAGGCCCTGATAGATGAACACCACGCGCAGGCTGTACAGCGCGAAATTGCCGCCCCGCGCGCCAACCTCCGCGCGAATGGCGGCGTAGCGCGGATCTTCACCAGCATGATTGCGGCGACCGATATATAGCCCCAGCCGCAAACCCCAGGCGGTCACCAACCCCACACAGATCAGCGCGCGGGTGCCGGCGGCCGGGGTGGAAAAATAGTAAATCCACGCCATCGCCGCACAGCCCGGCCCCCAGAAAATATCGACAATGCTGGCGTCGCGCAGCCGCAAACTCAGCGGCCACAACACCAGCACGAACCCGACCAGCGCGAAGGCGCCTGACCGCACCAGCAGCGGAGCCAATCCCGTCAGACCATCGACCATGTTTCCCCAACCCTCACTCCACGCCCTATATGGGCACGGTCCGCCAACCCGCCAGGACCTTTGACTTGCAAAGCCCGACCATTCCTGACGATGATACCAAAACCGGCTTAGTGTCTAACTCAAAATGCGCTAGGCTGAGACATCTGGCGTGTTTTTCGAGAACCGGCGCGGAGCGGACACTGGTCCGTGAGCACCGGAAGCGCAGAAAAGCGCGTCAGATGGCCGGCATAGTAGCATTTTCAGTCAGACACTCAGGGAAACCCCAGAATTGACGCTGACACACGGCGCGATTGACTGCGATATTCACCCCACCGTCCCCTCGGCGCGTGCGCTGCTGCCGCATCTCGAACCCTATTGGCGCGAACATCTGCTGCGCCGTGGGCTGGAGCGGGAGAGTTTCGACATCTCCGCCTACCCCTCCGGCTCGCCTTTGACCGCGCGGCCGGACTGGCGCGGCGCCAATGGCCTGGCGGCAACCAATCTCGCCGCAATCCAGGCGCAACTACTCGACCCGTTCCGCCCGTCGGCGGCGATCTGCAACGTGCTGCATGGCGCGCAGATGATGATGAGCGAGGATCTGTCGCTCGCCCTCTGCCGCGGCATCAATAACTGGCTGATTGCCGAGTTTCTCGACCGCGATCCACGCCTGCGCGCCTCAATCACCGTGCCGATCCATAGCGCGGAGCTTGCCGCCGAAGAGGTTGAACGCCTCGCCGGCGACCCACGCTTCGTGCAAATTCTGCTGCTGGCAATGGCCGAACTGCCGCTCGGGCGGCGGCAGATGTGGCCGCTTTACAAGGTGGCGGAAAAATACCGCCTGCCGATCGGCATTCACGCCGGATCGAGCTTCCGCCATCCGCCGAGCGCCGGCGGCTGGGGGTCGCTCTATCTCGAAGACTATGTGTCCTACGCGCAGGGCTTCGCCGGCGCGCTTAATTCGCTGCTCGCCGAAGGGGTGTTCCAGAAATTCCCCGACCTCAAAGTGGTGCTGATCGAATCGGGCGTCAGCTGGCTGCCGGCCAGCCTGTGGCGGATCGACAAAACCTGGCGCGGGGTGCGCTCCGAAGTGCCGTGGCTGGCGCAATTGCCGACCGAGATTGTCCGCGACCGGGTGCGCATGACCTTGCAACCGTTTGACAGCCCGCCCGATCGCGCAGCCCTTGCCCGGGTGCTGGACCAGATCGGGTCGGATGACATGCTGCTTTATTCGTCCGATTACCCGCACTGGCAGTTTGACGGCATGGACGTGCTGCCCGACGGCTTGCCGCCCGCGCTGCTGCCAAAAATCCTGTTCGACAATCCGCGTGCCACCTATCCGCGCCTCGCGGCGCTGAACCCTGTGGGGGAGACCACCGCATGAACGTCATCGCGCCCGAACGCCGCGCCGATCTCACCGGCCAGAGCCATCTCGGCTTCATCGATTGCGACGTGCATCCGTTCGTGAAATCGGGCGAGGATTTCGACCCGTTCCTGTCCGAGCGCTGGCGCGAACATCGGCGCGGCATTGGCGGCCGGTCGCGCCAGGGCCTCGGGCGCAACAGCGCCTACCCGCGCATGTCGCCCGGCAACGGCATGCGGATGGATGCCTGGCCCAAGGGCGGCGGCATGCCGGGGTCCGATCTGGCGCTGATGCAAGAACAATTGCTTGATTTGTTCCAGGTCGAATACGGCCTGCTGGCGCCACTGGTGGGCGGCGCGGCCGGCGAACGCAACCTCGATTACGCCGCCGCCATGGCGATCGCGGTCAATGACTGGCAAGTTGCCAAATTCTGTGACCCCGACCCGCGGCTTAAAGGCTCGATCCAGATTACCATCGAGCACGAAGACGCGGCCATTGCGGAAATCGAGCGCTGGGCCGGCGACAAGCGCTTTTGCCAGGTCAACATCCCGCCGCGTGGCCTGGAACCGCTTGGCCGGCGCCGCTACCGCAAAATCCTCGCCGCCTGCGCCGCCAACGGCTTCCCGATTTCGCTTCATCTCGGCGGCACCTCGGGCCACGCCTCGACCGGCGGCGGCTGGCCGTCTTTTTATCACGAAGAACACCCGTCCTACGTGCAGTCGATGCAGACGCTCGTCACCAGCTTGGTCTGCGAGGGAACGTTCGAGGAAATCCCCGACCTCAAAGTCGTGCTCGTCGAAGGTGGCTTCGCCTGGGTGCCGGCGCTGTCCTGGCGGCTCGACCAAAGCTGGAAGCGCCTCAAGACCGAAGCCCCAAGCCTGACCAAAGCACCGTCAGAATACGTCCATCAGCATTTCTGGGTCACCACCCAGCCGATCGAAGAACCCGAACGCCCCGACGACATGCTCGCCATCCTCGACTGGATCGGGCCGGACCGGGTGATGTTTTCGACCGATTACCCGCACTGGGACCAGGACGATCCGCGCTATGCGTTCAAGGTGAAGCTGCCGGCCGACTGGATGCGGATGATCTTTCGGGAAAATGCCCGCGCGCTGTACCGACTCGACTGATGGCCAAACACGTCGTCGCCCGTACCGCCGAAATTCCCCCCGGCGGACGCAAACTCGTCACCGTGCGCGGCCGGGAAATCGGCATTTTCAACCTCGACGGCGAATTTTTCGCTTTGTTCAACCGCTGCCCGCATCAGGGTGCGGCACTATGTTCGGGCGAAATCGTCAGCCGGCTCGAATCCGCACTCCCCGGCGATTATCGCCTGTCGCGTCCCGGCGAAATGCTGCGCTGCCCCTGGCATTGCTGGGAATTCGATATCCGCACCGGCCAGTCCTGGTGCGAACCAAATTCCGTCCATGCCCGCACCTTCCCGGTCACCACCGAACCGCTGGTTGCCGAAACCGTCGATGTGACGATCGCCGAGCGCTACGTGGTGGTAACGCTTTAGCGGGATGCGTTTGCTTGCGCCCGTTCACGACTGCCCAGGTTCTTTGTTTAAGCGAAGACTCCAAGTCAAGGGAAGTCAGAAGGCAAGCAGTTCTTTTTTGTGAACAAAAAGAACCAAAAAAACTTTCTATCTATTCCTTGCCGTTGGCGTGCGCGCTCCGCAACAGCGCAGCGCTGGGAACCAAAGTGGAAAAGTTTTTTTGCTCCTTTTTTTTCAAAAAAAGGAGTGCTTTCTTAGCTTTGGCCTTCCCGTGGCGAGGTTCAGAAAGAACCTGGGCAGTTACGTTTTGTCGCGTGATTTAAACCTTTGTTAAGTCGCTACGGCCATCATGCTCCAGGGAGCGCCGGGCAGACATGCGTCAGCAAACGCAGCGTTGCACATCATGCCGGAACATGGCTACGCTGTTGGTAATGCGGCCATTCGGGGACGGCCCTGTTGAACGCCCCGAGAAAAAATAGGAAGTCAACGTGTCGGATAGTTCTACAAAACCTCGCCCCGTCGTGAAGCAGAATCCCAATACCACCGCCCGCCGGATGGCTTTCGATCCCCTCCGGCAGACCGAGCACGGGCAGGACTATTACGAGGATATCAAAAATAAATTTGCCGAAGCGCGTGACCTCCGCCTGAGCTACCGGCCCGATGGCCGCGCGCAATATACTTCCGACCTGACCGGCGACCTCGCCAAATACGAAGTCGATCCCTACGCGGAACCCGCAGCCCCGCGCGAACCGATCGTCGATACGGTCGAATGCCTGCTGATCGGCGGCGGATTTTCGGCCCTGCTCACCGCCGCCCGCCTGCGCGAACGCGGGGTGCAAAGCATCCGCATCGTCGAACGCGGCGGCGATGTCGGCGGCACCTGGTACTGGAACCGCTACCCCGGCGCCGCCTGTGACGTGTCGGCCTATGATTATCTGCCGCTGCTCGATGAGCTCGGCTATGTGCCGGACAGCTATTTCGCCAAAGGGCCCGAGATCTTCGCCCACTGCCAGGCGATCGCGCGCAAATATAACCTCTATGAACTCGCGGTCTTCCAGACCACGGTCAATGGAACAAGCTGGGATGCCGAAGCCAAGCTGTGGCGGGTCACCACCGATCGCGGCGACACGCTGTCAGCGCAATTCGTGATCTGCGCCAACGGCACCTTGTCCAAGCCGAAACTGTCGCGCATCGCCGGCATGGAAACCTTCAAGGGCCATTCCTTCCATACCTCGCGCTTTGATTACGCCTACACCAAGCCCGACCTGTCCGGCCTGAAAGACAAAGTCGTCGGCATCATCGGCACTGGCGCATCGGCGGTGCAGATCATCCCGCGCGTCGGCCGTGCCTCCAAAGCGCTCTACGTCTTCCAGCGCACCCCATCCTCGATCGATATCCGCGACGATATCCCGACCGATCCGGAATGGGCCGCCGCCCTGAAACCCGGCTGGCAGGCCGAACGCCTGGCCAAACACATCCGCGGCGTCCAACTGACCGACGAACAAAAAGCCGAACTCGCCTCCTTCTCCCGCGAAGAGAAAATCCGTCGCCAGGAAAACCAGAACATCGAGCATCAAATGCGCATCCACGCGCGCGTCGATGAAATCGTCAAAGACCCCGCCACCGCCCAAGCGCTCAAGCCCTGGTACATGCATCGCTGCAAACGCCCCTGCTACGATGACGAGTACCTACCCGCCTTCAACCTACCCAACGTCCATCTCGTCGATACCAACGGCGAAGGCGTGACCGAAATCAACGCGCGCGGCGTCGTGTTCCAGGGTAAGGAATACCCGGTCGACGTGCTGATCTACGCCACCGGCTTCGAAGTCCAGGTCACCGGCATCTATAACGACATCCGGGGCGAAAACGGGCTGGAACTGAACGAAAAATACGCCGACGGCATGCGCACCGTCTTCGGCATCCACTCCTCCGGATACCCCAACCTGTTCATCATGGGCGGCTATCAGGCATCGTTCCAGTTCAACCTGACCTTCATGCTGCAAACCCAAGGCCGACATATCGCCGAATGCATCAAATACGTCCGCGATCACAACTACACCACCATCGACGCCAAGTCCGAAACCGAACAATGGTGGGTGGATGAAGTGATCCGCCACCGCGGCAAAACCAACCGCAACAAAGAATGCACCCCCGGCTACTACAACTTCGAAGGCGAAGACAACCGCCGCCAAGATGGCAACTATAACGGCGGATTCTACCAATATTTCGAACACATGACCGAAACCAAAAAGGACATGGAGCAGCATTTCGCATTCGGCTGATCGGGCGGAGTGGGGGAGGAAGTAAGGAAGGCGAGGGGCGCTGCCCCCTCGACCCCCGCCGGGGTGGGACCCCGGACCCCTATCCGTTAAGAGTTAGATCGGAACGAAGAAGGGGGGCTAGGTACCGGTTGCAACCGATACCTAGGCCCCCTTCTTCATTCCAGCCTTGCTTTCTTGGGATAGGGGTCCGGGGTCCCA
>JANXRN010000054.1 GCA_025352995.1 Acetobacteraceae bacterium | reverse complement strand
GTCGATGAACATATCGCCAGCCTGACCAGTGCCGAGGCCGCCCCCGCGCGCTATTTCGAAGCCGCCACCAGCGCCGCCCGCCGCGCCGGCGCCCGGCTTGAAACCACCGATCCGCTGGGGGTGGTCAATTTTGGCAAGACCGAAGCCGCCCCAGCCATAACCGACGATCCCGACGATGTCGCCGGACCCGAAGGCACCACGCCGCTGCGCGCCCCGATGCAGGGCACCATCATTTCCCTCACCGTCGCGCCGGGCGACATCGTGCTCGCCGGTCAGGAAGTCATGGTGATGGAGGCGATGAAAATGCAGCACGCCATCGCCGCCTCCGAAGCCGGCATCTTGCGCGGCTTCACCGTTGCCGCCGGGGATACCGTGTTCGAAGGCCACCCGCTGGCGTTCGTCGAACCACGGGCGGAATTATCCGGCCAGGTGCAGCAGGCCGCAGCGATCGATCTTGACCATATCCGCCCTGACCTCGCCGAGGTCCTGGCCCGCCATGCCCGCACCAAAGACGCCGCCCGTCCTGGCGCGGTCGCCAAACGCCGGGCGACCGGGATGCGCACCGCACGGGAAAATATCGACGATGTCTGCGACCCCGGCAGCTTCGTCGAGTATGGCGCGCTGACCCTCGCCGCTCGTCGCCGCACCCATACGGTCGAACAGTTGGTCGCCGAATCGCCCGCCGACGGGCTGATCATGGGGCTGGCCACCATCAACGCCGAACATTTCACCGAAGATAAAAGCCGCGCTTTGGTGGTGTCCTACGATTACGGCGTCATGGCCGGCACCCAAGGCCGCAACGGCCACCGCAAGCAGGACCGCATGTACGAACTGGCGGAAAAACTCCGCCTGCCAGTGATTTTGTTCGCCGAAGGCGGCGGCGGCCGCGGCAGCGATTCGGACAGTTCGGGCGGCTCGGAAACCGATACGTTCTATCGCTTTGCCGCCCTGTCAGGCGGCGCACCGCTGATCGGCATCGCCGCCGGCCGCTGCTTTGCCGGCAACGCCGTGCTGCTCGGCTGCTGCGACGTCATCATCGCGACCAAGAACGCCACCATCGGCATGGCCGGCCCGGCGATGATCGAAGGTGGCGGCTTGGGCGTCTATCGGCCGGAGGAAGTCGGCCCGATGTCGGTCCAGGTCGCCAATGGCGTGGTCGATATCCTGGTCGAAGACGAGGCCGAAGCGGTCGCCATGGCGCGCAAATATCTCTCCTACTTCCAAGGCAAAATTGCCGATTGGGATTGCGTCGATCAGCGCCATTTGCGCCATGTCGTGCCGGACAACCGGCTGCGCGGCTACGATATGCGGCAATTGATCGACACCATGGCTGACAGCGGATCGGTGCTCGAAATCCGCCGCGGCTGGGGCTTTGGCATGATCACCGCTTTAATCCGCATCGAAGGCCGCCCAATGGGGATGATTGCCAACAACCCGCTCCATCTCGGTGGCGCGATTGACAGCGACGCTGCCGACAAGGCCGCCCGCTTCATGCAGATGTGCGATGCCCACGACCTGCCGATCCTGTCGCTGTGCGACAATCCCGGCAACATGGTCGGCCCGGAAGCGGAGAAAACCGCCCTCGTCCGCCATTGCTGCCGCGCCTATCTGGTCGGCGCCAATGTCGAAGTGCCGACCTTCATGGTCATGACGCGCAAATCCTACGGCCTCGGCAAGCTCGCCATGACCGGCGGCGGCATGAAACTGCCGGTCTTCGCGGTCGCCTGGCCAACCGGGGAATTTGGCGGCATGGGGCTGGAAGGACAGGTCAAGCTCGGCCGCCGCAAGGAGCTTGCAGCCATCGAGGACCCCGCCGAGCGGCTGATCACCTATGAACGCATGGTCGCCGAGTTGTACGAGATCGGCAAAGCGCTCAATGCCGGGGCGCATTACCAGGTCGATGACGTCATCGACCCCGCCGAAACCCGCCGCTGGATCATCGCCGGGCTGCGATCGGTGCCGCCAACGCCGGTGCGCAACGGCAAGAAGCGATCGCATGTCGATGGCTGGTAAAGCCCGGTCGGCGTCGCTATGAACCCCGGCAATGTCCACGCCCCGCACGATTATCTACGACGCCGCCCGCCTGGTGCTGTCGGCCGCGAGCGGCACGCCACGCGGGATTGACCGGGTTGAGACCGACTATGCCGCCCATTTGACCGCATCCTGGCCGGGCGAAATCTACGCCCTGCTGCCCACCCCTTGGGGCATGCGCCTGTTTGACCGTGCCCGCTTTGCCCGTGCGCTTGCCTATCTCCAAGCAGGCTGGGCCGAAGCTGGCGATGCCGCCGCCGATCCGGTGCTGCATTATATCGCAGCGCGGCTTGCCGGCCGGGAGGCCACTGCCCCCGAAGCCACCAAAGCGCGCGGCGTTGGCCGATGGGCGCGGGTAATCGGGCTGCTGGGTGTCACCGGCCTGTCGTTCGGACGTCCATTGCGGGCGGCGGGGCGCGGCGCGGTCTACCTCAATATCGGCCAACTTGGCTTTGCCGCCTGGCTCACCACCCATTGGCTGCGCCGTCGCCCCGACATGGCGGCGATTTTCATGCTGCATGATGTGATACAGATTGAACAGCCTGAGTTCGTCTCCCCAGCCGGGTTGCGTTGGGCGCGGCTGATGGTCGATGTGGTGCGACGCCGTGCAACCGGACTGATCGCCACCACCGATGCCGCCTGCCGGTCGGTGGTATCAGCCCTTGGCCGCCGGCCAGCCTCGATCCTCACTTTGTCCCTACCGCTTGCCGATATTTTCACCATCAAGGAGCCGCCCGACCCCACCCTCGCTGGGCGCTATTTCATCAGCTGCGGCGCCATCGAGCCACGCAAGAATTTGCGTCTGTTGCGCGACGTCTGGGAGATTTTGATCGACCGTTATGGCGCGGCGGCGCCGAAACTGGTCATCGTCGGGCCGGTCAGCCCACGCGGCCAGTCCATCCGCGCCGAATTACAGGCGAGCCCCGCGTTGCGCGCCCACATCATCATCGCATCCGGTCTGTCCAGCCCGGCCCTGCGCAAGCTCGTCGCCAACGCCCGCGCCGCCCTGATGCCGTCCTTCGCCGAGGGCTTTGGCCTGCCGGCGATCGAGGCCCTCGCATTGAAAACCCCAGTGGTGCTGTCCGACATCCCGGCGCTGCGCGAGGCCGCTTCCGGCTTCGGCATCTACCACCTGCCCGACGACGTCGCCGCCTGGACCGCCACGATCGAACGCCTGACCTTCGATCCCCAAGCCGCCGCCGCCCTGCGCGATGCATGCGCAAACTTCCAGCCCATGACCAGCGGACGCTATTTTGCCGAGGTCGAAGATTTCCTCGCCAACCTCCCGGTGGCCGCATGACCCGCGCGCTCATTTTCGATGCGGCACGGCTCTATATCGCCGCCAGCCTGCCGACCCCACGCGGCATTGATCGCGCCGATCTCGATTATGCGCGTAATATCACCACGACCTGGCCGGGCGAGGTTTACGCGCTGCTGCCAACGCCCTGGGGCTTGCGGCTTTACGGGCGCGCGCCCTTCATGGCCGGCCTTGATTATCTGGACGCGCGCTGGCGGGAACGGCTTGATGCCGATCACGACACCGGACTTGCCGCGACCTTGCAACGTCTGGCCGGCGGCCCTGCCCAGGCGCAAACCGCCCGACGACCTGGCTGGCTGACCCGCACGGTGCGCGCGACCCGATCCATGTTCGGCCTGCTGGCGGCAACCGGATTTCATTTTGGTGTCAGCGCCCGCCGCCACGCGCCGGATGGCGCGATCTATCTCAATATCGGCCATCTCTCCTTTATCGCCCCGTTCGTCGAACCGTTTTTGCGGCGCCGGCGCGATCTGCGCCCGGTCTATTTGCTGCACGACGTGATCCCGCTCGAATTCCCTGAATATGTCCTGCCGATCGCCACCCGCCTCGCCATGATCATCCTGGCGCAAATCCGCCGCCATGCCGTCGGGCTGATTTTCAACACCGATGCCGCCATGCCGCCGGCAATGACCGTGCTGGCGCGCGACCGGCCTTTCCACACCGTGACCATCCCCTGCCCGCTCGCCCCGGTGTTCCTGACGCGGGAAGCTGAAATCCCCGCCATCCGCGCGCTGCGCTACTTCATCATTTGCGGCGCGATTGAGCCACGCAAGAACCACGCCGTTTTGCTGCGCGCCTGGGACATCCTGGTGGCGCGCCACGGCGCCAACGCGCCCAAGCTGCTGGTGGTCGGCTCGGTGGCCGCCTCAGGGCAAGCCGTTAACGCCACCCTGCGCGCAGCCGAAGCAAGCGGCCAGCCCATCATCATCGCCTCCGGCCTCAGCAGCCCCGCCGTGCGGCGCCTGATCGCCCACGCCCAAGCCATGCTGATGCCGTCCTTCGCCGAGGGGTTCGGGCTACCGGTGATTGAGGCCCTGTCGCAAGGCACCCCGGTGCTGGCGACCGATAGCGCCGTCCTGCGCGAAGCTGCCGGCCGCCACGCCACCTATCTCGACGCCAATGACGCAACCGCCTGGGCCGACGCGGTCGATCATCTGCTCGCCGCCGGCGGCGCACCGGACCAGGTCGCCGGATTTGCAGCCATCACCCGGGCGGCCTATTTCGAGACCGTGCATCGCTTCCTGGATTCATTGCCATAGGCCGCGCCCCAACATCGATCGTCATCACCGGCGCCTCCCGCGGGCTCGGCGCTGCCCTGGCGGTGCGGTTCGCCGCCCCTGGCGTGACGCTCGGGCTGATCGGGCGGGACGCCATGGCCCTTGCCGCAACCGCGTCTTCCTGCGCGGCCCAAGGTGCGATCACCCGGGTGGCAATCGCCGATGTGACCGACGGCGCGGCAATGGCCGACCTGCTCGCCCAATGGGACAATGCCCAACCCATTACCGTGGCCATCGCCAGCGCCGGCGTTACCGGCGGCAGGCAGGCCGATGGGCGGATGGATGGGGTGGCCGGCGCGCGTCGGCTGGTGGAAACCAATTTGCTCGGCACGATGAATTTGGTCGAACCCTTGCTGCCACGCTTTCAGGCCCGCCGGGCGGGCCAGTTCGCGCTGATTTCCTCCCTCGCCGCCCTGCGCGGCATGCCCGACCACCCCGCCTATTGCGCCACCAAAGCCGGGGTGCTGGCCTATGGCGACGCCCTGCGCGCGGCATTGCGACCAGACGGCGTGCGGGTTTCGGTGATCATGCCGGGCTATTTCGCCTCCGCCCTTGATGATGCCTGGCACGGTCCCAAGCCCCTCGCCATGCCGCTCGACCGCATGGCAGATCGCGTCGCCACCGCCATCCGCCACGGCCGCCCGACCGCCATGATCCCGCGCCGCCTCGGGCTGGTGCTGCGCCTGCTCGCGCTGCTACCGTCAGGCCTCGCGGATCGGCTGATCGCGCTGAACCGCCTGACCTACGATCCGGGAGACGCCCCATGAAAGTCAAAGCCGCCGTCCTGTGGGAACAAGGCCGCCCGCGCCCCTATGCCCAATCGCGCCCAATGACCATCGAGGACATCGATCTCGACGGCCCCGGCCCCGGCGAAATCCTGATCGAGGTTGGCGGCGCCGGCCTCTGCCATTCCGACCTGTCCGCCATCGAAGGCCTGCGCGCCCGCAAACTCCCGACCGTGCCCGGCCATGAAGGCGCCGGCATTATCCGCGATGTCGGCCCCGAGGTGCGCGGGCTGAAAAAAGGCGATCACGTCGTCACCGCCTTCGTCACCAGCTGCGGCGAATGCCGCTACTGCAATGGCGGCCGGCCCAATATCTGCACCGGATCATCCGCCAGCCGCGCCGATGGCACGCTATTGTCCGGCGCCCGCCGCATGAGCCTCGGCGGCCAGCCCGTGCATCATTATTCCGGCCTGTCGCTGTTTTCCCAGTTCTGCGTCACCTCGGCCAATTCAGCGGTCAAAATCGACCCCGACCTGCCGATGGTCGAAGCCGCCATCTTCGGCTGCGCGGTGCTCACCGGGGTCGGCGCGGCGCTCAATACCGCCCGAGTCCATGCCGGAAGCTCGGTCGCCGTGGTCGGTCTTGGCGGCGTCGGCATGAACGCGCTGCTCGGCTGTGTCGTCGCCGGTGCCGAACGCATCGTCGCCGTCGATACCAACCCCGAAAAACTGCGCCTCGCGCTTGAACTCGGCGCCACTGACATTTTCCTCGCCGGCAACGCCGACGTCGTCGCCGCCATCATCGAAGCAACCCAGGGCGGTACCGACTACGCGATCGAAACCGCCGGCGTCGCCGAAGCCATGGCGCTCGCCTACGCCATCACCGCCCGCGGCGGCACCACCGTCTCCGCCGGGCTGCCCGCCCCCAACAAACTGGTCTCCTATCCCCACGCCGCCATGGTCACCGACGAGAAAACCATCAAAGGCAGCTACATGGGATCATGCCTGCCGCATCGCGATATTCCCGCCTATCTGGCCCTCTACAAGCGCGGCAAGCTGCCGGTGAACCGGTTGCTGAGCGGGACGATCGGGCTTGAGGAGATCAATGAAGGGTTTGATCGGTTGGCGGCGGGGAGTGTGCTGCGGCAGGTGCTGGTGCCGAATTAAGGAAGGCAAGCAGTTCTTTTTGTGAACAAAAAGAACCAAAAAAACTTTCTCCCACTGGAACACTGCCGTTCGTGCGCATCAACCCACTATCATCACTTTTTTATTGCGATATCGTAACAAATACGACGCAAAAATCCCACCTTCACCTTGCAAACGCAAGTCCCGGCGGCGGCCTCACACTCCCATCCGAATATTCCCGAAACCCAAACGAACTCGCCTTGCCCACCGGC
>JANXRN010000146.1 GCA_025352995.1 Acetobacteraceae bacterium | reverse complement strand
ATGGGTGGCCGCGACCAGCCCGACAATGCCTTCGCCAACCCGCAGCCTTGTGCGGCCGATCGCATCAGCGGCAAGGCCCTCGGTGGCAAAAAGCTCCAGGATATCGCCCGGCCGGGCGATATAAAGCGAGCAGACTTCGCTGACCAGTTCGGCCGCCACCATGCGGACGAGTTCGGACATCGGTGCAGACCCCCCGCGGGAGTCGCCCTTGGCCATCAAGTCTCGGAGGCGGGTCAGCAGGCGGCGCGGCGCGGACATGGCTTGGAGTTAGGGGGCGGATCGGGCGAAAGAAAGGCAGAATTGATTGACGTGACGGGATTTTGGCCGAATTAGTGGCAATAGGGTCGAATTCACGGAGGAAATCATGCAGATCAAGCCGGTGACGGGTGGGGTTGGCGCGGAGCTGCTCGGGATCGATCTCGCCCAGCCGCTACGCCAGGATGCGGTGGCCGACATCAGGGCGGCGCTCGCGGAACATGGCGTGGTGTTTTTCCGCGATCAGGATCTGACCCCAGCGCAGCATATCGCGTTCGCCGGATCGTTTGGGCCGATCAACATCAATCGGTTCTTCCGCGCCGTGGATGGGTATCCCGAAATCGCCGAGGTGCGGAAGGAGCCGGAACAGAAAACCAATGTCGGCGGCGGGTGGCATACCGATCACAGCTACGATGTGGAACCGGCGCTCGGCAGCGTGCTGTATGCGCGCGAAGTGCCGGACCATGGCGGCGACACGCTGTTTTCCAGCATGGCGGCGGCCTATGATGCGCTATCGGACGGATTGAAGGACACGCTGCGCGGCCTGCGCGCGGTCCATTCCAGCCGGCACGTGTTTGGGCCGGGTAAAAAAAGTGACGACCCGCGCTATAAAAATGCGGAGCAGGCGACGCAGGACGCGGTGCATCCCGTGGTGGTGCGCCATCCTGACAGCGGCAAGCGGGTGCTGTTCGTGAACCCCGGCTTCACCTTGCATTTTGAAGGTTGGACAGCGGATGAGAGCAAGCCGTTGCTCGATTATTTATATCGCCACGCGGCGCGGCCGGAATTCGGCTGCCGGTTTCAATGGCGGGAAGGGTCAATCGCGTTCTGGGACAATCGGGCGACCTGGCATTACGCGGTCAATGACTATCACGGGGCGCGTCGCTTGATGCATCGGATTACGATTGAGGGGGTTGGGTTGGCGGGGTAGGGGGTTTCCCAGAGAGGGCACTTATACCAAGCGCCCTTGATGTTGACCCATGAAGAATGGGTCAACGGCGCTTTGTATAAGTCTTTGCTTGGCGCACCGCCGCCGGCCAACCCGGTGCGCAATACCAAGCGCCCGAATGGCTGGAACGGTCAGCCGTTCGGGCGCTTGGTATTACATGGCTGCACATATGTTTGAAGCGGATTTCAGCATTCCAACCGACCCAGAGGTGGAAGCACGGCTAGACGCTGAAGCTGAGGCTGAAATTGATGCCGGCCTGGGCGTCCCGCACGAAAAGGTGCGGGACTGGCTGCTGCGGCTGTCAAAGGGTCAAAGGCTGCCATTCCCGTACTAGTTTTGGATCGTACAAGCGCAGCTACTATTGTAATAACAAATAGTTATTTGCTGTGCTTGTATCTACGAATCACACATGGTACGGTTCGATCTGGCGGTCAAAGACCGTCCTGAAAGGAAGGTTGGCCGTGTTCGAGACGAGCAATATTATCGCGGCCTTCAGCGAGGAGCATGTTACGCGGTTGACGAAGCTTTCTAAAGGCAGGCTTCGCTACTGGGATAGAACTGGCTTCTTTGCGCCGGCTTATCTTGATGAAAATGGAAGATTGCCGTTCAGCCGCATCTACTCCTTCAAAGATGTTCTCGGCCTAAGAACACTTGAGATGCTGCGCGTTCAAAATAACGTTCCGTTGCAGCATCTCCGCAAGGTCGCCGAGAGGCTTAGCCATCTCGGAGAGGAGATGTGGACCTCGACGACCCTCTGGGTCCTAAACAAGAAGGTCATTTTCCAACCCCAGGGTGCGGAGAAGCCGGAAGAAGTGGTCTCCGGCCAATACGTTCTAGGGATTGAGCTAAATCAGGTTGTTGTCGATACAAATCGTGATGTTGCAGCGTTGCGAACCCGATCAGCTAACGAAGTTGGCCATATTGTGCAGATGCGGGGCGTTAGTCGCCATGCTTGGGTTGTGTCTGGGACCCGTATCCACGTCGATTCGATCCGCCGACTAAACGAGGATGGCTTTACGATCCAGCAAATTATCGCTGAATATCCGGACCTGACCCAGGATGACGTGGCTGCGGCGCTCGCGCATGTGAGAGACGCTGCGTGAACGCTGGCGTATTGGTGATGAAGATATTCATCGACCAATGCGTTCCGGATTCTGCGGGTCGAGCCTTCCAGCAGATGGGGCATGAAGTTGTTTATTTGCGTGAGAAGATTGCCGCAAGCAGTCCAGATCCGTTGGTGGCGGCAGTCGCAGAAGCGAACAATGCGATATTGGTAAGCCTAGATGGCGACTTCAAAAAGATCGCCCAACGCCGTGGGATCGGACGACGAGGACTGAGAGATTTATCGTTTATTAAGCTTAGCTGCAGAGAATCGCGGGCGGCTGAACGTGTGGCCATTGCGATGAGCCTCATTGAGCATGAATGGCGGTTGGCCCTCGCTTCCCGAGATCGGCGTCTGTTCATGGAAATTTCGGATAGCGTGATCAGAACGAATAGATAATCGGAATTAACCAGTTTTCCCCCCGCAAGCCTGCCCCAAAATCATCCCAGCCGCCTCCAGCGTCAATTCCACCGGATTGCTCCCCGCCGTCGGGTCCTCGGTCGCCATGCGTGCCACCAGCGCACGATCGATATTGGTAAGCCCCAATTCGGCAAGCGTGTTGGGCACCCCCACTTCCGCCCGCAGCGCCATTGCCCAATCGTAGAACGCATCGAAACTCGGCGTAAGCCCGAGATAGGCCGCCAGCCGGCCAATGCGGTCTTCAATCGCCGGGCGGTTGAAGCGCAGCACATAGGGCATGAACACCGCATTGGTCATGCCGTGATGGGTGCCGTAGAGCGACCCGATCGGGTGGGACAGCGAATGCATCGCGCCCAGCCCT
>JANXRN010000018.1 GCA_025352995.1 Acetobacteraceae bacterium | reverse complement strand
CGGGGTGCTGCGGGCGCTCGATTTCGCCGACTGCGCCGATCGCATGTGGAAGCTGACCAAACAGGAGACCAAGCCGGGCGCCGCACCGGTTGCGATCCGCAAGGCGCTCACCGATTACTTCGCCGGCGATCTGGCGGCACTGGCGCGGATTTCCTGGAACGGCGGCGGCACGCCATTCCAACGCCAGGTTTGGGCCGCGCTGACCGCGATCCCGGCAGGCACCACGATGACCTATGGCGGGCTTGCTGCGCACATCGGCAAGCCGGCGGCGGTCCGTGCCCTCGGGGCCGCGAACGGCGCCAACCGCGTCAGCATCGTCGTGCCGTGTCATCGGCTGATCGGTGCCGATGGGACCCTTACCGGCTATGGCGGCGGCTTATGGCGGAAGGAGTGGTTGCTGCGGCATGAAGGTGGCGCCTAGATAATCTTCGCCTCAAACGGCGGAAGCAAATCCGGCGCCTCAAACTCCAGCACCCATAAATCCCGGTCAAACCCGACCTGCCGAGCGACATAGGCATCGGCGACCTCATCGGTTACGGTTCCGGTCGCGCGCATCCATGCGGCCGACCCGTCGGCGGCGCGCATTTGCGACAGCACGGAAACGCCGTCGCGACTGCGCAAGATCACCAGCACCCCGCCGGCGTCGGGGTCGCCTTTGCGCACCACAGTACCGTAGCGCCCGTCGGATTGGCCCATGCGCAGCGCCATCGACACCCACAAGCCGGCTTTGACCCGTGGTTCAGGCATGGGTGGAACTGCCCCCGTCAATGACCAGCGCCTGACCGGTGAGCGATCTTGCCCCGGCGCGGGCCAGAAAGGCGACCATTTCGGCAATTTCGTAGCCGGTGGCGATATGCCCGGTCGGGATGGCGGCCGCAGCTTGGGTGGCCGTAATGCCAAGCTCGGCAAAGCGCTGATGCGCCATCGCGGTATCAACCCAGCCGGGGCAGACCGCGTTCACCGTAATGCCGCGCGGGGCGACCTGCATGGCAAGCGCCCTGGTCAGCCCGACCACGCCATGCTTGGCGGCGCAATAGGCCAACTGGTCCGGCACCCCTTGCAGCCCGAGGATCGAAGCGATGTTGATAATCCGCCCGGTGCGATCCGGCAGCCGTTTCAGTGCCGCGCGGGCGCAGCGCCAGGATGCGGTCAGGTTGGTGGCGATGATCGCGTCCCAGAACGCCTCGTCATCCTCATCAGGGTCAGCGCCCGCCAGGCCCGCGTTGTTGACCAGCAGATCGAGCCGATCGAGGCTGGCGAAGAAATCCCGCACCTCGGCTGGGTTGGTGATGTCGAGCCGCGCATAGTCCACCCCGGTGGGCGTCGGCGCGGCGCTGCGGGCGGCGGCAATCACCGCGTAGCCGTCAGCGACCAGGCGGCGGGCAATGGCCGCCCCGATGCCGCGCGTGCCGCCAGTGACCACGGCGACTTTCATTGAGGCAGTTTTCATGCTGCCGTCGTCCCGCCATCGACCGGGAAGACCACCCCGGTGACGAAACTCGCGGCGTCCGATGCCAGAAACGCAATGGTTGCTGCGATTTCCGACGGGTCGGCAAAGCGCCCCATCGGCACCGCATCGGTATAGGCGTCAATCGAATTGAACTGCCCGCCCGACCGCTGCGCCAACTGGGTGATCACGTCGCGCAGCATCGCGGTATCGGTGCTGCCGGGCGCGACGGCGTTAAAACGAATGTTATATTTCGCCCAGTCGAGCGCGGCCGATTTTGTCAGCTGCGCGATCGCGGCTTTGGATGCCCCATAGGCGGCACTGGCCTTCTTGCCGATCAGTGCCTGGTCGGACGCGACATTGACGATGGCCCCACGGTTTTGCGCCACCATGCCCGGCAATACCGCACGGGTCAGCGCGTAGCCGGCCATGAAGTTGATGTCGAACACGCGGGCAAGGGTCGGCAGGTCGGTTTCCAGAATATCGCCCAGCACCGTGGTGCCGGCGCAGTTGACCAGAATATCGATGGTGCCGTGTTGCGCGATCAGGGCTGCGGCCCGCGCTTCAACGCTCGCAACGTCGGACAGGTCAAAATCCGGCAGGTCGAGCCCGATCACCTCGGCGCCGTCGGCGGCAAATAGTTTTGCAACCGCGCTGCCAATGCCGCCGCGATGCCCGGAAATCATCGCCCGCCGCCCGGCGAGCCCGAAGGAAATGTCTTTACCCATCGTCCATAGGTGCCGCCGCCGGCGCCGATTGGCAAGGCCCTACGACGGCTTGCCAAACCCCGCGCCACGCGGGAACATGGTTCCACCAAGGAAACGCCAAACGGATCCGCATTTTCATCCCGGAGGCTCCCGCATGACCAACCCCTTCAACGCTTTTGTCGCCGGCCCGCGCACCATGGTTGCGGGCGCCGCATCCGGTCCGCTCGCCGGCCTGAATTTCGCGGTCAAGGACCTGATCGACATTGCTGGCGTGCCAACCGGCGGCGGCAATCCGGACTGGCCGCGCGCCAATCCGGTGCCGACGCAGCATGCCTGGGTGGTGGAAACCCTACTCGGCGCCGGCGCGTCAGTGATCGGCAAAACCATCACGGACGAGGTGTCACTGGGCATCTTGGGTGAAAACGCCCATGACGGCACGCCCACCAATCCCGCCGCCCCTGGCCTTGTGCCAGGTGGCTCGTCCAGCGGTTCCGCCGCCGCGGTTGCCGGCGGCGTGTGCGACTTCGCGCTAGGGACTGACAGCGGCGGCTCAGTGCGGGTGCCGGCGAGCTATTGTGGGCTGTACGGCATCCGCCCGACCCATGGCCGGATCAATTTCGCCGGCATCACCGTGCAGTCGCCGGCGGCTGACACGTGCGGCTGGTTCGCGCGCGATGCCGAAACCTTTGGCCGGGTCGGCGAAGTGCTGTGCGGTGACGCCCGCCCAACCACCCTGCCAACCCGCCTGCTGGTGGCCACCGATGCCTGGGGCTTCGCCGATCTGGCGGTGCAGGACGCGCTGGCGCCGATGCTGGATCGGTTGGCACGGGTGATCGGCCACCGCGAAGACGTGCTGCTCGCCCCGCAAGGCTTGTCAGTCTGGCAGCGCGCCCAGCGGGTGCTGCAAAGCAGTGAATCCTGGCAAACTTTCGCCCCCTGGCTCGATGAGTTCAATCCGCGCTTTGCCTTCAGCGTCGCGCGCGGGCTGGTGATCGGGTCGCTGTTGACCGATGCTGAACGGACCGCCGCCGCGCTGATGCGGGAAGAAGCTCGCGCCCGGCTGCGCTATTTGCTGCCCGCAGGCACCATCCTGTGCTTGCCGACCACCCCGTCACCGGCCTTGCCGGTCGGGCTGAAATTGTCCGAACTCGGCTACCCACGCGAACGCATATCGTGCCTGACCAGCCATGGCGGCCTGACCGGGGTGCCGCAAATCAGCCTGCCGGGCGCGACGGTGGATGGCGCGCCGGTCGGCCTCTCCATCATTGGGCCTCGCGGCACCGATCTGGCGCTGATGGCCGTCGCACGCGCGTTTGAGGCAGCATGATATGACCCCTAATATCCCCGAGATTGTCGCCGAAATCGCCGAGATTTTCGAACGCTACGAGCAGGCGCTGATTGACCGCGACGTTGACACGCTGGACGCGATTTTCTGGAACAGCCCGCACACAATCCGCCTGTCAGTGCGCGAACACGGCTATGGATTTGCCGCCATCCATGCCCATCGCCTGGCCGCCAAAGCCGGCGCCGGCGGCATCAAGCAGGGCAGGGTGCGGCTTGATATTCTCACCCTCGGGCGCGATTTCGCCACCGTGAACCTGACCTTCAAGACAAACGATCCGGCGGCCATCGGGCGCCAAAGCCAGGCCTGGGTGCGCTTCCCCGACATTGGCTGGAAAGTCGTTTCGGCGCATGTTTCGGTGGTTGACGCCTCGACATTGGCGCTCGCCTGACCAACTCTTCTGCCATGCTGACCCTGAACCACGTCGCGCGCCGCTTTGCCAATGGGGTTGAGGCGCTGCACGATGTATCGCTGTCGCTGGATGCGGGCGATTTTGTCGCGTTGCTCGGCCCGTCCGGCTGCGGCAAATCGACCTTGCTGCGCCTGATTGCCGGGCTGGATGCGCCGGATGGCGGACAGGTAGTGTGGCGTGATGGGGTGCCGACGCCTGGCGCGCTGGGCTACGTGTTCCAGGACGCAACCTTGCTGCCGTGGGCGACGGCGGCGGAAAACGTGTTCCTGCCACTGCGCCTGCGGGGCGTTGGCTGGGCAGACGCCGGCGCCAAGGTCGCGGCGGCCCTGGCACAGGTCGGGCTGGGTGGGTTTGCTGATGCCCGGCCACACCAACTCTCCGGCGGCATGCGCATGCGGGTCTCGATTGCCCGCGCCCTGGTCAGCCGCCCGAGGG
>JANXRN010000507.1 GCA_025352995.1 Acetobacteraceae bacterium | reverse complement strand
GCGCCCTTGTCGATCTACGATGCGGCAATGGAATATCGCGATGCCGGCAAGCCGCTGGTGGTGATCGGCGGCAAGGAATACGGCACCGGATCGTCCCGCGACTGGGCGGCCAAAGGAACGGCGCTGCTGGGGGTGAAGGCGGTGATCGTCGAAAGCTTCGAGCGCATCCATCGGTCGAACCTGGTTGGAATGGGGGTGCTGCCGCTGACCTTCAAAGACGGCATGGATCGCAAGTCGCTCGGGTTGGTCGGGACCGAAGTGCTGGATATCATTGGGCTTGCTGATCTGAAGCCGGGCATGGATTTGACCCTGGTGATCCATCGCGCGGACGGCACCAAGACCGAGGTGCCGGTGCTGTGCCGGGTCGATACGCTTGATGAGGTGTCGTACTACCGCCATGGCGGGATTTTGCACTACGTGCTGCGGGAGATGGCTAAGGCGGCTTGAGGACGTAAGGGTCTTCTTTTTGTGAACAAAATCGAAGCAAAAAAACTTTGTCTGTTGTTGCCGTTGGCTCGGGAACTTACCGCAGTCCGTCGGTGGCCGGAGCGAGAGGGGAGTGGTCTGGTTGCGGCGTGCTGGTAACCCTGCTCGAACAAGATTATGTTAATCCTGGTCTAAAATCCCAGGACAGCGATCATGGCGACCGGCACGCTCAGTACCATCCGACAGCTTCTTGCGGTAGCCGAAGCGGAACTTCGGCGCCGTGGCGTGCGCCATCTCGCGGTGTTCGGTTCCGCCGCCCGGGGCAATGACCGTCCGGACAGCGACGTGGACCTTGGAGTTGAAATCGAGGACGGCCGCAATTTCTCCCTGATCCGCATGGAAGACACGCGGTTGCTGTTGGAGGACGCGCTCCGCCGTCCCGTCGACCTCGGTGAAATTGAGAACCTTCGGCCGCAGGTGCGGGAGAGTTTTGAGCGCGACCGGATTATCATCTTCTGATGGCGCGCCCGGATAGCGAGTGGGTTCAGGATATTGTTACGGCGATTGGAGATATTCGGAGCGATACGCTGGGGCTGGACTATGCGGGCTTCGCCGCCGATCCGACCATTGTGCGATCAGTCCTCTATTCCATTGCCGTGATGGGCGAGGCCGCAAAAAGCATCAGCCCCACGTTCAAAGCTGCCTATCCCGATATTCCCTGGCGCGCGATTGCCGGCATCCGCGACAAAATTGTCCACGAGTATTTCCGCACCAATACAAGACGGATTTGGGATGTCGTGGTCAGCGATATCGACGAATTGGAGACAGTGCTCAGTCGGCCTTTCGGCGGGTAGCGCGACAACTACGTCCGTTCGGTCGAACTCCGGGCCATTGGGGTAGAAATTGATGCTCAAATTCACGTTATTTTAATTTTCATTTCGTGTCTGTTTGTGCCAAGGTGCCCCCATGAATTCATCCACCTCCCTCCCCGAACTGCTGGAAAGGCTCGCCGAACGGCTGACGTACGTGCTGCTTAGTTTTCGGCAGGGCGTGGCCAATAAAGTTGCGCATGTGCAGCCAATGGCTATGGTGTTCATGGCTTTGTGGGGTCGCGTGGGGCGGGCGCAGGCGCGGATTGTGCGGTTCCTGGTGCGCTTGCAGGCCGGGACTTTGCCGCCGGTTCGGGTGCGGACGGAGGCGCAGAAGGCTCAGCGGCGGGAGCGCGAAGTGCGTCGTGAACATGGGCCGGCGCATGATCTCGCTTGGGTGCGCGAAACTGCGATCATGGAATTGAATTTGGCGCGTGGCTCAACGGAGACGCTGCTGGCCGAGCCTGAGGTGCAGGCGTTGCTGGCGACACAGCCGAGATTGGCACGCATGGTGCGCGGGTTGTGCCGGCTATTGGATATGGATGTGGTTGTACCAGGCTACACGCCGCCGAAGCGGAAGAGCGTATTTGTTGCCGCTGTGGTGCGGGTGAGTTCGCTAGGGTTCCGGGAATATGTGGATGGGCGGGTGGAGGCTCCGCCGGGACTTGTGTTCGCGCGCTGAAGGTTGCGAATTTGCGCTCTTTTTGTTACGATTACGAAATATATTGCAAGAATAAGCAAGCCAACGGCAAGGAATTGATAAAGTTTTTTTGCTACTTTGTTTTCAAACAAAGTAGATTCTTGCTACATCTCTTATACACCAGGGACCGACAAAAACCCCACCTGATCCAATTCCAGCACAGCGGCCGTCAGCACGCCCCCGAACACCGCGCCGGTATCGATGCCGATGCGGTTGTGGCGCACTTCCGGCGCGCCGCGCGGCGTGTGGCCGTGAACCACCACCGCGCCATGGTTCATTTCGGAATATAAAAACGAATTGCGGATGGTGATCAGATCCTGCGGACTTTGATCCGCGATCGCCACGCCCGGCCGCACGCCGGCATGGGCGAAGAAATAGCCGTCGGCCGCGTGCGACAAGGCCAGGCCGTGCAAGAATGTCATATCCTCCGGCGGCACAAACGCCGGCCAGTCTGGCCGCGGCGCTTCGGGGTCACCACCCCAACTCGCCAATGCCTCCCGCCCGCCGGAAATCATCCAGTCGGTCGCCGCCGCCCCTTCACCGCCGAGCGCGTTCAGCATGGTGCGTTCATGGTTGCCCATTAAATTCACTGTCGTTACCCCGGATATCGGGTCGCCAGCGGCGAGCAGCGCCACCACGCCGCGACTGTCGGGGCCGCGATCGACATAGTCACCGATATGGACCAGCAACGGTTCGGCAATGGGTCGCGCGGCGAGATCGGCGCGGATCAGGTCGTGCAAGGCGAGCAACTGATCGAGGCAGCCATGGATGTCGCCGATCGCATAAACCCGTCGCCCGGGCGCGAGCCAGCCGGGTGCCTTGATGAAATCCACGCTCATGTCCTTCTCGCTTCGCGGCGCGCAATCCAGGTCGTGCTGACGAAAATCACCGCCGCCCCCAGCATCGTGGTGCCGGTGGGCACATCGCCGAACACCGACAGGCCGGCGAGCGCGGACCAGATCAGATCAAGAAACTTGATCGATTGGGTGGCTGAAACCTCGGTCGCCCGCAGCGCCCGGTTGGAGCAGTAATGCCCGGTGCTGCCGATCACCCCGCAGAGCAGGAACAGCGCCCATTGGCTGAGCGTGGGCCAAGACCAGTGCAAGGCCGCCATCGGGAAGCTGAACAGGCTGACGGTAATCGATTGCCAGACCACGATCACTTCCGGCCGATCGCGCCGCGACAACGCCTTGGTGATCAGGAACGATCCAGCGAATAACGGCGCGGATGCCAGCATGAACAGGGCGTAAATGCCGCCGCCGCCCTGGAATTTGGGTGCGACCACGATCATCACGCCCAGGAAGCCGATGGCCGACGCCACCCAACGTTCCCAGATCGGCTTTTCGCCGAGCAGCAGCACCGCGCCGAGCATGACGAAAATCGGCCCGGTGAAACCGATCGCGGTGATGTCGGCAAGCGTCAGATGCGGCAGTGCGATGAACCACAGCGTAATGCCCGCCGTATGGATCACCCCGCGCCACAACTGGCCTTTCAGGCCGCGCGGCGCGTAGCTCGCCACGCCGGCGCGCAGCACCAGCGGCAGCATCACCGCCACGCCGCAAATATAGCGCAGGAACTGGGTCTCGAACGAATCCATCTCGGTCGTCAGCAGGCGCATGATGGTGTTGAGCACGGTGAACACCAGGCCCGACGTCGCCATCCAGATCATGCCGCGCACCGTCGGCGGCAGGGCGTTGCCCATGTCCTGCAAAGGTCGCAAAAACGCGATCATGCGGAATGCCCGCCGCCGGACTTGAACCGGCACACCCTGAACGGGCTACGGATTTTAAGTCCGCTGCGTCTACCATTTCGCCAGGCGGGCATATGTGGCTCGGGTTTATCGGCCAGCGATACGCCGCGCAAGATGCAGCCCGCCCCATCCTGGCTCAGCATCGGGCAATTTCAACACCTGCCGAAATTGGCGGCATCGCCGGCAAAATGGCCTGCGCGAGATCACCGAGTGCTGCAACAATGCTGCGTTCGAACGCGAGCCCGCTATCGGCCGAGTAGTGGGCCGGATCGTAGAACGTGTACTCGGCCGTGGGTCTCGGCACATGGATCACCCGGACGAACGCATCGCCGACGCTGAATTCGTCAATTCGGGCAACCGGCGCGCCAGGGCCGGCATAGCCGGTAACGACGCACAATATCCCGATCGGGCCGATTGTCCGGGTCGCAAGCGCCGCACTCGCATCCGTCAGCAGCGCCTTCGCTTCGGCATCAAACGGTTGATGATGGCAGATGCCGCATTGGGTGAAAAAATGTTGCGCATCACCATTGAAAAGGTCGCAATAGTTGCACAGGAATAATTTGCGGCGCGGATTAGCCAGCGCGTTGCGATAGTCGCGAATCCGCCGAGCATAAAGTCCGGTGAGGCGGGCAAAATTATCCTTGCCCCAGTCCTCGCCGGCTTCGTGGTTGAAGATCGTTCCAAGCTGATGATTGAACGGGAAATGATACTCCCCCAGCATCGCCAGGGCCGCCGGGTCGAGCAGCCCGGCAAAATCCTCCGCCACCAGTCGTAGCGCCGCTTTCGGCTGCGCCAGCGCCAGATCGAACGGGTAGCTCAGCTTGCCGAACATACGTGTTCGTTGCAGGCCCCATTTGGAAAACAAGATGCGTGGCAGACAATCCGCGCCGATCGAGATGATTTCGACATCGTCCTGTAGCGCCCGGTTCGCCAGATTGGCAAACCGCGCCGTTACCACATGCGATACATACCGGCGGATGGCACGATCGGCTTCCTGTTGTGGCCCGTCCACCAGATACTGAAAAATCGCCTGGACTTCGTCATCGTCAAACAAGCGAAATGGCAGTGCCGTATAGGATACGAAATCCATCGTCGCACCGGGCGGAATACGATAGTCGTAGCTGCCATCGCTAAGATCGATAGTCTGGGTCGCGACCCAGGCCTTGTAGTTGGCATGGAGCGCGTTCAGCCAATCCATGCCGCGCAAGGTCACGCCCCACCCGCGCTATTGATACGGCACGCGATGTCCAGCGCCATGCGCAACAGATTGTCGGTGGCTTCTTTGGTCCAGAACGCGCTGTGGGCCGACAGGGTCACATTTTCCAGCGCTTTCAGGCGATGGCCTGCGGGCAACGGTTCTTCTTCGAACACGTCCAACGCCGCATGACCGATCTGGCCGCTGGCGAGGGCTGCGATCATCGCGTCTTCATCGAGCACCGCCGCGCGTGCGGTGTTGACCAACAGTGCGCCCCTCGGCAATTTCGCCATGCGCTCGGCGGACAGAAAGCCACGGGTTTCGTCGGCCAGCAGCAAATGCAAGCTCAACACCTGGGATTGCGCCAGCAGCGTGTCGAGATCGACGAATTCCACGCCCGGATGCGTCTTGGGGGACCGGTTCCAGGCGAGCACTTTCATCCCCGATCCGCCGGCAATGCGGGCGACCTCGGACGCGATGCCGCCAAAGCCGATCAGCCCGAGGGTTTTGCCGGTCAGCTGCATCCCTTCGCGCCGGGGCCAGCCGTCGGCGCGGACGCCGCGATCCATCAGGGCAATATCCCGCGCGGCGGCCCACATCAGGGCGATGGTGTGCTCGGCAACCGCGGTATCGCCATAGCCTTTGATGATGTGGACGGTGATGCCGAGCGCTGCGAGTTCGTCCGGGTTCATGAAGCTTGCGGCGCCGGTGCCGAGGAAGATCACATGCTTCAGCCCGACGCATTTGGCCATTTGTGCGGTGGGCATGAAGCTATGGTCGTTCAGCACGAAATCATAGCCGGCAAGCAGGGCCGGCAAATCTTCGGCAGCGACATGTTCGACCGGATTGATCGCGACCGGCGGATCGCCCGGGCGCGACACAGCCTTGAACACATCCGCCAGTTCGACGCCGGCATCGATAAAAATTCCGCGCATGGACCACTCCAGATCAACGCCCCTGTTTTGCGCGGGCAAGCGCCCGGCTGCAAGTGATGGCTTGGTTGCGCGGAGTTCGATAGGGTGGCGGTAATGTATCGCGCCCCGCAAATCTCGCCCGAAGACCGGCCGCCGACCCGCTGGAATGATGAGCGTCTGTTGCCACCCGCGCCGCAACCTGCGCGGCCGCGCCGGCGGTGGGGCTGGGGGCTGCTGAAATATTCGGTGGTGCTGGCGGTCTGGCTGATTGTGCTTGGCGGCATCGGGTTGGTTTATTTCGCCTGGGATTTGCCGCGCCCGGAAGCAGCGCTCGATGGCCGTCGCCGGCCGAGCCTGACGTTGCAAGATGGCTCGGATCACATGATTGCCGCGTTTGGCGATGTCGTGGGCGATTCGTTGCGCCTGTCAGACCTGCCGCGCGCTTTGCCGGCAGCGGCGGTTTCGGTGGAAGACCGGCGCTTCTATTCGCATTTCGGCATTGACCCGATCGGCATCGCCCGCGCGCTTTACGTCAACATCACCACCGGAAGGCTGGCGCAAGGTGGCTCGACCATCACCCAGCAGGTGGCGAAAAACATCTTCCTGACCTCGGCCCGCACCACCAAGCGCAAGGTGCAGGAAGTGCTGCTGACTTTGTGGCTGGAAAGCCATTTCACTAAGACTGAAATCCTTGAAATCTGGCTCAACCGTATCTACCTCGGGTCTGGCGCCTGGGGGGTGGATGCGGCGGCGCGGCTTTATTTCGGGGTTTCGGCGCGGGACGTGAACTTATGGCAGGCGGCGCTGCTCGCCGGCCTCACCAAGGCACCGTCGCGCTATTCGCCACGGGTTGATCCGATAGCCGCCGCCGGCCGGGCGCGCGAAGTGCTGGCGGCGATGGTGCAGACCGGGGCGATTACCGCCGCCCAGGCCGCCGAGGCATCGGCGCAGATCAGCTTTCCGCCGCGCGGTGCAACGGCGGGCTGGTATGCGGACTGGATTGCCGAGCAGGTGCAGCCAATGCTGCCCGATGGCGCCGATGCCGTGGTCAGCACCAGCCTCGATGCGCCGACCCAGGCGATTGTGCAGGCCAGGCTGGAAGCGTTGCTCGATGGTCCCGGCGCTGCCGCAAATGTCAGCCAGGGCGCGGTGATCGTGCTGGACCCGGCAACCGGCGCGGTGCTGGCGATGGCGGGCGGGCGGGATCATCGGACATCGCCGTATAACCGCGCCGTGGTCGCACGGCGCCAGCCGGGATCGTCATTCAAGCCATTCGTCTGGCTTGCCGCGCTGGAAAAGGGCGCACGGCCGGATGATATCGTGCTCGATGCGCCGATCCGGCTGGGCACCTGGTCGCCGAGCAATTTCGACAAAGGCTTCCGGGGCGAGATCAGCCTGGAAGACGCGCTGGCCCAGTCGGTCAATACGGTTTCGGTGCGCCTGGTGCTGCAAGTTGGCGGCCCCAGACCGGTGATCGCGGTGGCGCGACGGCTGGGCATCACCAGCGCCCTGCCGCCCAACGACACAATTGCGCTGGGCACCGGAGAGGTCGGGTTGCTGGAGCTAACGGGCGCCTATGCGAGTTTTTTCAATGGCGGCCGGCTGGTGACGCCGTACGGAATACGATCAATCGTTGCCGATCGATCGCGGCTGGCGCTGAACCAGCCGGAGCAAACCCAGGTGATCAACCCCGATCTTGCGGCAATGATGGTGCGGATGATGGGGGCTGTGGTGACACGCGGCAGCGGCCGGGCGGCAGCGGTGCCGGGGCGCCTGGTGGTCGGCAAATCCGGCACCACCCAGGATTTCCGCGACGCCTGGTTTGTTGGCTTTGTCGGCAGCAATGCCGGGCCAGGGCGGATTATTGGGGTGTGGCTCGGCAATGACGATAACCGGCCGATGGCCGGCGTGACCGGCGGCGGGCTACCGGCGAAATTATTTCATGACATAGCGGAACAATTGCCGTGAATTCTGATCGGGTGATGGCCGGGATCGGCCTTGGGGTGATGGCCTATGCGCTGTTTTCGGTGCATGACGCGACCAATAAATATCTGGTGGCGAGCCTGCCGGTCTGGCAGGTGCTGTTCTTCCGCAGCGTGACCATCGTGGTGGTGTGTCTGGCGATCGGGCGGCGCAATCTGGTAATTCGGCTGATCGAAACCCCAATGAAGCTGCCGCTGGCGGCGCGCGGTTTGCTGACCTTGGCGGCATGGACGTGCTACTTCACCGCATCGCGCTATTTGCCATTGGCGCAGTTGCTGACAGTCTATTTCAGCGCCCCGATCCTGACGACCCTGCTGGCCAAGCCCTTGCTGGGCGAACACGTAACCCCGATGCGCTGGGCGTCAATCCTGCTCGGGTTCGTCGGCGTGGTGATCGCGGTCGACCCGGTCGGCATGGAGGCGAGCTGGCCGATGCTGCTGGTGCTGGCGTCCGCCGCGATGTGGGGCTACGCCATCATCCTGATGCGCCAGATTGCCCGCAAGGAGCCATCGATGCTGCAAATGCTGGTGCAGAACCTCACTTTTCTGGTTCTGACTGGCGCGCTGTCGATTTTCACCTGGGTGTCGCCCGATCCGTTCCAGTTGCTGCTGCTGTTCGCCATCGGGGTGATCGGCGGGATTGGGCAGTATTTCCTGTTCGAAGGATCGCGCCTGGCGCCGGCCGCCGTCATGTCGGCGATGGAATATACCA
Source organism: Acetobacteraceae bacterium (assembly GCA_025352995.1). GTDB lineage: Bacteria > Pseudomonadota > Alphaproteobacteria > Acetobacterales > Acetobacteraceae > CAITOL01. The sequence goes on along the minus strand of JANXRN010000507.1, from coordinate 3,647 downwards.
GCCTGCTATGGGCGTTCGTGCTCGGCTACCTGATCTTCGGCGACATCCCGACCTTGCCGGTCTGGATCGGGGCGGGAACAATTTTGCTGTCGGGCGTGGTGCTGGTGACCAGTGAGGCGCGGGCCCGCAAGGGCTAGGATAGCGGCAGCCAGGGCCGGTCTGGGCAAACGCGGTGGAAGCCGTCCGTCCCAGTTCGCCTGGTTGGCACGCCGCCAATCGTCGGTCATGCGCGTTTGAACAGCCGGGCGAGCAGGCCAGGCTTCGGTTTGGCTTCGGCGACCCGCGCAACATGCGGTCGGCTTGGGGCGCGGGGGAGTGCGCTGCTCATCATGTGACGGCCGATATCGCCTTCGGCAATGCGCGCCAGTTGGAAACGTAAAATCGCCGCCGATGTCGGGTCAGGGTCACTTTCCAGCAGAATATCGGCGTGCATACGGGCGCGATCGAAGTTGCCGACCCGGCGCAGCACGTCGATTTTGCGCATCCGCGCCTCGGCCGCTTCCGGCGTGCCCCAGGCGCGGATCGCACGCAGCCGCAGTTCGGTGGCTTTCTGGTCGTTGCCGGCATCATCTTCCGCCCAGGCCGCCTGCAAAAACACCGCCCCGCGCAAATGCGCCGCGCACAGCCGCGCCCAGCGCAAATGCGGACGGACATGGGCGCCGTGGCGTTCGAGCCATTTGTAATTCTCCGACCGCACCACTTCGGCCGCCGATAGCGGCAAGGCGGCAAGGTCTGGCGCCGCGGCGACGCAGTTGCGGCAAGTTTGTATCCATTGCGCCAAGGTGGCGCGCGCCGGTTCGCCGGGGCGGAAGTCGAGGTCCGGCGCGCCCTCGGCCATCGGCATTACGAAGGGCGGGCGGGCAATTGTGCCGCATACGGCGCAGTGGCGGCGATCGGGTTTGGCCATTCCGGCTTCTGTATAGCTTCGGCATCAGCGCCGTCGCAATATCGTATCGGCGGGTCAATATTTGTCACATTGATTGGAAGTTTGGGGGAATGCAAGGGAAGCAAGCGCGTTCTTTTTGTGAACAAAAAGAACCAAAAAAACTTCTTCCAATTTGGTACGATTGCCGAGGGACTGCGGCGGGACCCGAGCCAACGGCCAGAATTGATAAAGTTTTTTTGGTTCTTTTTGTTCACAAAAAGAACATTTTCCTTCCCGTCCGCTTGACCGAACCCAAAAACCCAAGACAATCCCTCCCAACAATACGGGAGCGTCCATCCATGAAACCCCGCCTGACACATCTCCTCCTCGCCGCCGGCCTTGCGGTCGCCGCGCCAGCCTCCGCGGAAACCACCATCCGCGCCGTCCTGCAGGCTGGCATTTCCGGCATTGATCCGATCTGGACCACCGCCAACGTCGTCGCTGACCACGGCGCGATGGTGTACGACACGTTGTTCGGCATGGATGAAGCCGGCATCCCGCAGCCGCAGATGGTGGATATCTATACGGTTTCCGCCGACAAGCTCACCTGGCGTTTCCATCTTCGCCCTGGCTTGAAGTTCAGCGATGGCACCCCGGTGACCGCGAAGGATTGCGTCCAGTCGCTCAAGCGATGGGCGGCGCGCGATGCGGCCGGGCAGTTGCTGATGGGCAAAGCCCAGTCGCTGACCGCGATTGACGCGGATACGTTCGAACTCAAGCTCACCACGCCCTACGGCCTGGTGCTTGAAACGCTTGGCAAGAACTCCACCCAGATCCCGTTCATGATGCGGGAGCGGGAGGCGTTGACCGACCCCAATCAGCAGATCACCGAAACCATCGGCTCCGGCCCGTTCCTGTTCTTGCGTGACCAGTGGAACCCCGGCAACCGGGCAGTTTATATCAAGAACCCGGCCTACATCCCGCGCGCCGAACCGCCGAGCGGCCTCGCGGGTGGCAAATTGGTGAAGGTTGATCGGGTTGAACTGCTCGCCATCCCCGATGCCGCCACCGCCCACCAGGCGCTGATCAAGGGGGAGGTTGATTTTCTCGAAATCGTCAATCTCGACCTGCTGCCGCTCCTGAAAGTTCCCGGCGTGAAGACCGAGGTTTTCAACAAAGGTGGCACCCATGGCGTGCTGCGGATGAACCATCTGCTGCCGCCGTTCGATAACCCGAAAGCGCGGGAAGCGATGTTGTGGCTCATCGACCAGGAAGCCTACATGAACGCGGTGATTGGCGACCCGGAATACTGGTCGGTCTGCGGGTCGATCTTCTCCTGCGGGTCGCCGATGGAAAGCAACGCCGGGGTTGATTGGGTCCGCGGCCACAGCGTCGCCAAGGCCCGCGCTTTGTTCAAGGAAGCCGGCTACGATGGCCGCCCGGTGGTGATCCTTGATCCGACGGACTATAACTGGTTCCATCAGATGGCGCAGGTAACAGCATCTTTGCTGAAAGAAGCCGGCGTGAACGCACGGTTGGAAGCGATGGATTGGGCCACCGTCTTCACCCGCCGTGCCAGCAAGGCGCCCGCGGACAAGGGCGGATGGAACATTTTCCACACCGGCTATGGCGGCATCAACGCGCTCGGCCCGATCGGCTTTTCGCACATGCCGGGAACTTGCGAAAAAGCATGGTTCGGCTGGCCGTGCGACGCCAAGATCGAAGAACTGCGCCAGGCCTGGGCCGATGCCGCCCCCGGTCCGGCGCGGCAAAAAGCGATGGACGCGCTGCAAGCTCGCAATTTTGAGGTCGGCATCGTTGTCCCCACTGGCCAATGGGTCACGCCATCGGCCTATCGCAGCAACCTCAGCGGTTGGGTAAAAGTGCCGGATGATGCAGTGTTCTGGGGCGTCGAGAAAAAGTAGCAGGGAAGCACGAAGATGAACGATGTCGATCAAGGCTTTGCCCAATACCAGGCCGCAGCCCAGGCCCGGACTGCCGCCGAGGACTGGCTCGCCGGGTTCGACGCAGCCCTGACATCCCGCGACGCCGCCCAGATCGGCGCCTTGCTGCATCCGGACTGCCACTGGCGCGACATCCTGGCCTTCACCTGGCACATCACGCCGGGGGAGGGTCAAGGGGTCATCGCCGCCCGCCTCGCCCAGGAACAGGCCCATGCCGGCGCGCACGGCTTTCATTTACCCGGTGGCCGCAAACCGCCGCGCAAAGTCACCCGCCTTGGGGTGGAAAGCATCGAAGCGATTTTTGAGTTCCGCACAACGCACGGCCGCGGCGCCGGCATTGTTCGCCTGGCGCCCGATGCGGACGGCACGATGAAAGCGTGGCATTTGTCCACCACGCTGCAAACGCTGGACGGGCATGAGGAAAAAATCGGCGCCAACCGCCCAACCGGATCGGCCTATTCGCGCAATTTCGGGGGTGACAACTGGGCTGATATGCGTCGCAAGGCCGCCGCTTACGAAGATCGGGAGCCCACGGTGCTGGTCATCGGCGCCGCCCAGGCCGGGCTGTCGATCGCAGCCCGGCTCAACCAGATCGGTGTCGATACGCTGGTGGTCGAAAAATGGCCGCGCATCGGCGATAGTTGGCGCAAACGCTACCATTCGCTTGCATTGCATAACTCGATCCATCTTAACCATCTGCCCTACATGCATTTCCCGCCGACCTGGCCGAAATACATCCCGAAAGACATGCTGGGGAACTGGTTCGAGTTTTACGCCGACGCGATGGAAATCAATTGCTGGACCGATACTGACTTCAC
>JANXRN010000469.1 GCA_025352995.1 Acetobacteraceae bacterium | reverse complement strand
GCCAGGATTATGACCCCAGCTCGGAAACGGCGCGGACCTTTTATGCCCGAATGCAGGCGAAGCTTTTTTGGGCAGTGACTGCCCACACACCTTCACAGATATTGAGTTCTCGACCCGATTCGACAATGCTCAATATGGGATTAACGAATTGGTCAAAGGACGACATACGGCAGAGCGATGCGGTAATCGCTAAGAATTATCTAGGTAACTCTGAAATCAAAGAACTCAATCGATTGACTACAATACTTTTGGATATATTCGATGATCAAGCCGAAATTGGGAAATTGGTTTTGATGGCTCAAGCGAGCGCGCTTCTTGACCTGCAATTGCGAAATCTGGGGCGGACCGTCCTTAGTCACGGCGGCAATGTTACCCACGCTGATGCTGAAGCATCCGCCAAAGCTGAATATCGCCGATTTGACGAACGCAGACGTGCAGCACGATTGGAAGACCAAAAGCGCGAATTGGCGGCCTTAGCAGCCGCTGGAAGGGCTATTCCCCGAAAGGCTCGGTAGACCACCGTATTCAACTCGCTTTTTCCAGCCTACAGCACCAACCGCGCGCCAACCACGATCAACACCGCGGCCATCACAGGGCGCAGGATGTGTTCCGGCACCCGCACCGCCATCTGGCTGCCGAGGATGATGCCGGGTACCGATCCGCACAGCAGCGCTACCAGCAGCGGCCAGTTGACCGATCCCATTGCCAGATGGCCGAGGCCGGCAACCAGGGTCAGCGGCACGGCGTGGGCGATGTCGGACCCGACGATCACCGCCATGCGGGCGCGCGGATAAAGCAGCAGCAGGGCGGTGACGCCGAGCGCGCCGGCGCCCACTGATGTGAAGGTCACCAGCACGCCCAAGCTGGCGCCGACCGCGATGGTGAGCGCATTGGTGCCGCGTTGCGTCACCTTCGCCAAAGTCGGCGCGACCAGGCTCAGGAATGCCCGGCGAAATAGAAGGCTGGTGGCGGTCAGCAGCAGCATGACCCCGAGGACCATCGATATCGCCCGCTGGCCGTGTTCGGCCGCATTCCATGTTGCCATCATCGCAAGGGTGGCAAGCGATGCCGGGACGCTGCCGGTGGCGAGGCGCCGCACCACCTGCCAATCCACCGTGCGGTTATAGCCATGCACCAAGGTGCCGACGCTTTTGGTGGCGGATGCGTAAAGCAGGTCAGTGCCGACCGCGACCCCGGGATTGAACCCGAACACCAGCACCAGCAGCGGGGTCATCAACGACCCGCCACCGACCCCGGTTTGCCCGACCAGCAGCCCGACAACCAGGCCGGAGAGAACATAAAGCGGGTCGATCATGGCGAAATAATTGGGGACGGGCGTTGCTGGACGCAAGCGACCGTCAAATTTCGTCCGCCGCCATGCGCGTCGCCTGATCATCGGCGATCAACGCGTCGACGAACGGATCAAGGTCCCCCTGCATCACCCGATCGAGCTTGTACAAGGTCAGTTCGATGCGGTGATCCGACACCCGGCCCTGCGGGAAATTATAGGTACGGATGCGTTCGCTGCGATCGCCGGTGCCGACCTGGCCTTTGCGGTCGGCGGCGCGGGTGGCGGCGAGGCTGCTGCGCTGGGCTTCGTACATCCGCGCGCGCAAGATCTTCATCGCCTTGGCTTTGTTCTTGTGCTGGCTGCGTTCTTCTTGCATCGCGACCACAATCCCGGTGGGGATATGGGTGATGCGGACGGCTGATTCGGTTTTGTTGACATGCTGGCCGCCGGCGCCGGAGGCACGATAAACATCAATCCGCAGGTCGCCTTCGTCGATTGCGACATCGACTTCCTCGGCTTCGGGCAGCACGGCCACCGTTACTGTTGAGGTATGAATGCGGCCCTGGCTTTCGGTTGCCGGCACGCGCTGGACGCGATGGACGCCGGACTCAAATTTCAGTCGGGCGAACACGCCCTTGCCGCCGACTTCGGCCAAGGCGCCTTTCAGGCCACCGAGTTCGGTCGCGTCATACTCCATCACCTCGAACCGCCAGCCACGCAGGGCAGCGTATTTCTGGTACATGGCGAACAATTCGGCGGCGAACAGGGCCGCTTCGTCGCCGCCAGCAGCCGGGCGGATTTCGAGGATGCCGTCGCGTTCGTCGGCGGCGTCCTTCGGCAACAGCGCGAAACGGATTTCACGTTCGATCACCGGGATGCGGTCTTTGAGGTCGAACAGTTCGGCTTCCGCCATTTCCTTCATTTCGGGGTCGGACAGCATGGCGCGGGCTTCGTCTTCGGCCTTTTGCGCGGCGCGTAAATCATCAACCCGGGCCACCACCGGCTCAATTTCGGCGAGTTCCTTGGATGCCTTGACGAAGGCTTCGCCGCCGAGGTCTTCGGACATCATCGCGCGCAGCTCATCGGCACGGGCTACGATGCGGTCGAGGCGGAAATCGAGGCTCATGCCAGTTGGGCCACCAGGTCGGCGATGGCGATTTCGGCCTGGTCGCCGGTTTCGAGGTCTTTGACCTGGGCAACGCCGCGGGCGATTTCGGCGTCCCCCAGGATGATCGCCGCGCGGGCGCCGGTGCGATTGGCGCGTTCCATCCGACGTTTTAGATTGCCGCGATAGGCCATTTCGGCGCGGATGCCGGCATCGCGCAGGGCCTGCACGACATCGAGCGCGACGGCTTCCGCCGCATCGCCGACCGGAATGACTGCTACACCCTTCGGCGCCGGTGGCGGTGCGTCAAGCAGCATCGCCAGCCGTTCCACGCCGGCCGCCCAGCCGACGCAGGGCGTGTGCGGGCCGCCCATTTCTTCGACGAGGCCATCATAGCGCCCACCGCCCAACACGGTGCCTTGGGCGCCGAGCGCGGAGGTCACGAATTCAAACGCGGTGTGGCTGTAATAATCCAAGCCCCGCACGATGCGGGGATTTTCCACCACCGGCACGCCGATGCGATCGAGATGGCGGCGCAGATCATCGTAGAATTTTGCCGATGCGGCGTTGAGGTAAGGGTGAATAGTCGGCGCGTTGGCGACCAGTTTCTTGTCGCCAGGGTCTTTACTGTCCACCACCCGCAACGGATTACGGTCGAGCCGCGCCTGGCTGTCTTCTGACAACTGGTCTTTGTAGGCGGAAAAATAGTCAATCAGGGCAGCGCGATAGGCGGCCCGGCTTTCCGGATCGCCGAGCGTATTGAGTTCCAGCACGACGTCTTTGGCGACGCCGAGCGCTTTCAGGATCGACCAGCCGCAGGCGATCACTTCGGCGTCCGCGAGCGGTTCACCACTGCCGAGAACTTCGACGTCGATCTGATGGAACTGCCGGTAGCGACCTTTCTGCGGGCGTTCGTAGCGGAACATCGGGCCGGTGTAGAACACTTTCTGCGGCAATGACTGGGTCAGGCCGTTGCTGACCAGCGCGCGGCAAATCCCGGCGGTGGCTTCCGGCCGCAAGGTCAGGCTTTCGCCGCCGCGGTCAGGGAAGCTGTACATTTCCTTCATCACGACGTCGGTGGTGTCGCCCAGGCCGCG
>JANXRN010000459.1 GCA_025352995.1 Acetobacteraceae bacterium | reverse complement strand
TAGGGTGCGGTTCCAGATTTTGTCGTCATGCACGGTGAAGCCGGCGGCTTCGTCCTTGGTGTCGCCGAGGATAATCGGGATGCCAGCCGAAATGCTCGGGGCGGCAGGGTCAAACGGATGGGCGGGCAGAACGTCACCATCAACGACCGGGCCGAACGGGTAGCGATCGAAGAACGGATGGGGCGACGGGCCAGCGGCGGCTTCCGCCGGGGCGATGGCGGCGAGCAGTTCGGCGACCGGCAACGCCTGCAAGGTCGCAATGCTGGTGCTGCCAAGCGTCTTGAGAACGCCAGATGTGACCGACGCCGCGCGTTCCTCGGTGCGGTGGCGCACTGCGCAGCCGCTTTGGATGATCGCGCGATGGAACAAGCCTTGCGCCATCGGCATGGCAAGCAAGGTGCTGACCTTGGCGGCACCGCCGGATTCGCCAAAAATCGTCACGCAATCAGGATCGCCGCCGAAGCGGGTGATATTGTCGCGCACCCAGCGCAGGCCAGCGACGATATCCAGCAGCCCGGCATTGCCGGACTCCTTGAAATCCGCGCCGCCAATGCCCGACAGATCAAGGAAGCCGAAAATATTGAGCCGGTGGTTGAGCGTCACCACCACCACATCGCGCCGCGCCAGGCGGCTGCCACGGACATAGTCGCCATTGCCGGAGCCGGTCGAAAACGCCCCGCCATGCAGCCACACCATCACCGGGCGCTTGCCGGCGGTGGAATGCGACCACACCGTCGCGGTCAGGCAGTCTTCGGACTGCGGAGCCGGATCGCGCGCGCCAAGGAAATCGGCAACTTCCAGCCGGTTCGGGTAAGCGCCACGCATTTGCGGCGCCTGGCTGGTGACGGCAGTGGCGTCACGCACGCCTGTCCAGTTCGCCACTGGCTGCGGCGGGCGGAAACGGTTGGCGCCGCCGGTGGGCGCGCCATAGGGGATGCTGAACCAGACCGGGGTGCCATCGACGCTGGTGCCGCGCACGCGGCCGTTGGTGGTCTCGACAATCATCGAGGCGGTCTGATCGTTGGGCATCTTTATCCTCCGGTATTTAGGCTAGCATGCCGGGGAGGCAGGTGATTGGCAATCAGGGCGGCAAGGAAGCAGTTCATTTTGTAAACAAAAAAAACCAAAAAAACTTTTTCACACTTCGTGGCCGTTGGCGTGGGAACTTACCGAATACCCTGCCCCACCGCCCCTTCCAGCCACGCCGCAAATTGTGCGACGGCAGGCCGGGTGGGCTGGCTTTGCGGGGTCACCAGATAGAAACCCGCTTCCGCGGGCAGCATGAAGTCGAACGGCTTGACCAGCCGCCCCGATGCCAGATCAGCCTCAACATAGGCGGTCCGCCCCAGCGCGATCCCCAACCCATCGGCGGCCGCCTCCAGTACCATCAGATTAAGGTCGAAGGTCAGGCCAGGACCGGCAGCAAGCCGGGCTGGCACGCCGGCCGCAGTCAGCCAATGCTGCCATTCATCCGGATAAAGCGACAAATGCAGTAGCGTGTGCAGACCGATATCCTCCGGGCGCCGCAATGGCCGGGCTCCGGTCAGCAGGCCCGGGCTGCATACCGGAAAAATATCTTCCGCCATCAGCCAGGTCGCATCCATGCCCGGCCAATTGCCGCGCCCGTAGCGAATGCCTAGGTCAATGCCCTCGGCCACCAGATCAACCAACTTGGTGGTCGTGGTCAGCCGCACTTCAATATCGGGATGGCGGGCCTGGAAATCGCCGAGTCTTGGCAACAGCCATTTGACGGCGAGGGATGTGGTGGTGCTGACAGTGACCGCGCCGCCGGTCTGGATGCCGCGCAACTTCGCGGTCGCCACCCGCAAATCCTCGAACGCGGCCCGCACTGACGGCAAATACGCCTCGCCCTCGCGGGTTAGATCAACCGCGCGAATGCGGCGCTGGAATAGTTTCAGCCCAAGCTGATCTTCCAGCTTGCGGATCTGGTGGCTGATCGCAGTCGGCGTAACATGCAGTTCCTCGGCCGCGCGCGCAAAGCTGAGATGGCGCGCCGCTGCCTCAAACGCGCGAAGCCCGTTCAGACCTGGCAAGAGCTGGTTCATGTAGCCCTAGATGGGTGAGGGAAATTCATCTGTAAGGCTGAGAATTTAGAATTTGTGCATTGCAGCAAAAGGCCCAATCTATCGAAAGTCAACCGAGCCACCGCATCCATGCAGGACGCGTCTTCGGATTGCAGCAAGACGGAGAGTATCATGCCCCATATCGCATCATTGTCGGGTTTCGATTTTGCAGCCCCGTCCCTGGCCCAGCGCCTGGGCGACACCGTGCGGACCTGGCAGACCCGGGCGCGTGAGCGCCACGAACTGGCGAAGTTTACGGCCTTTGACCTCAAGGATATCGGCATGACCCCGGCCGACCGTGACATGCAGCTTGCCAAGCCGATCTGGCGGGAGTGAATTGCGCCATCGCGTCAGTCGTTAGTGGCTAGACGCTGACGGTGCCTTCGGTCAGAGTCTATCCATTAGGCGCGCAGCCGTGTCGCCTCGGACGATGCCGCCCAGTAGCGACCGCGCGTAACAATGTCGAAACACAACACCGTCGCGCCGCCGGTCACCAGCACAGCATCACCGCTGGTCCACCGCGCCGTCGCTTCGGGCGCGTGCCAGCCGGTGACCAGAAATGGATCGTCGAGCGTCAGTGTCGCCCCATCAAGGGTGATATTGGCAATCGCGACCCCGAGCATTCTGGTGTCGAAATTATCGGCCACCACTTGCATCGGCACGAATATTTTGGACAACAACCGGACCGCACGCGCCCAAGCGGGCACCCGCACCTCGTAACGTCCCTCGCGCGGCACAACCGCAAGTGCCTGCCCATCGAGGTAGACCTCCAGCCCCGGCTCGTCGTTCAGCACATGCCCGATCGCTGCAGCCTGCTCCAGCAGCGCCCGCTTCCGCGCCGCCAGAACCGGCCCGTCCACCACCAGCTCGGCACAGGCGCGGGACTGCCAAACATCCAACGCGAAAGCCGTAGGGTCAAAGTTCGGACGCAGCATAATCGTTTCGGCATTGGCAAACGCCACCCGGTTGCCGGTATCAAGGTAGCTCTCGCACGCCAACCCCTCGGCGAAGAGGACATCGTGCTGGCGCAATTCGATATGGAAATAAAGCGGTGCCGCCATTTTCACCTGGGCAATCGTTGCACCGTTGACCAGATAGCGCACCGGGATCAGAACCCCATCGACATGCACCGCGTGATCGGGCGACAGGAACAGGGCGCGGCTTGGCTGATCAGGGCCAAAGGCACTGGCGTCGACGCGCACCGGCCAAACATCTTCGGGCCTAAGGTGGCGAACGCAGTCAACTTGGCGATGCCCGATCCACACAATGTCGGTACTGCCACCAAAGGCGGACATCACTTGCTCGCCGGCGCGCAGATCCTCCACTCGCCGCTCCCCGGTTAGGGTCAGAATGCGTGTGCCGGCGACAAAGCAGGGGATGTTGTTCTCAGCAATCAAAATGCCGGTCCCTGCCCCATCGGCGGTCGCATGAAAGAATGCGCCGGCAAAACTCTGCGCCGGGTCAAGCTGCACGCTGGCAACAACGGTTCCATCCCGGGTGGCGGACAGCACATTGCCGGCGGCAAGCCCAACCGCGAGCACCCCGGTGGGTGCGATGCCGGTGAAATCGATCAGATCACCGGAAACCAGGCCTAGAATTGTTGCGGCAAAGCTCGCCGGCGCACCAAGGGTGAGCGTGCCGGTATTGGCCAGGAAGCGCACCGACTGGCTCGCCGCCACGCCGGCATCGATCACCGCTTTGGCGCCTGCGCCAAGTGTGACCACGCCAGTGCCAGTCAGGGTATGCCCGGCGCCGAAACTAAGCGTGCCGCTATTGGCCCGGATCGTGCCATCATTGACGGTGGTCGCCGCGTTGAAAACGCCATTGCGCGCCGCGCTGACAATGCCGGTCGCAGCAATGCTGAGCCCGCCGACACCTGCGGTAAGCGTAATATCGGTCGCTGCCCCGATGGTCCCCGATACCGCGATCGTCGCGCTAACGATCTCCACATTAGCAGCCGTCACCCATCCGGTGACCGCGAGGTTGCCGCTATTATTCAGCAGAAAATCACCACTGGTGACGGCAAAGCTGCCCAACGTCGCGATGGTGTTGCCGGAACCGGCTAAACTGACGGTCCCGGTATTGCCCGAACTGCTTTGCAGGAGATTGGCGACAATTTTTCCCAACACGCTCTCGGTGCCGCCGCCACCGGACGCGGACAAATCGACCGTCGCACCCGACAGAATGGCACCGGCATTGAATACCAGCCCTCCCGCCCCCGCCGTCAGCGCCAGGGTCGTGGTGGCACCAATGCTGCCCGATACCATGATGGTCTGGCTCGACAGCGTCACGTTGGCAGCGGTGAGCGGACCGGTCACGCCCAGCCCGCCAGTGTCGGTGAGCCAGAAATCACCGCCCGAAACGGCAAAGCTGCCAATCGCGGCGATGCTGTTGCCACTACCGGCAAAATTCACAGTGCCAACTACGCCGACGCTGCTTTGCAGCACATTGGCAACGAGGATTCCGCTAAAGCGTTCGCTGACGCCACCACCGGTGATCACCCCGATATCCAAAGTCGCCGCGGTGACCGGACCATTTGCGCCAAGCGTAAATCCGGCATCGGATTGCAAGATCACCGTGCCAGTCGCGGCAATACTGCCAGCGATGACCAGCTTGCCACCGCTGCCCCGGGTTTCGTCCGCCAACAGGGTTAGGTTTACCGCGGTGATCGCGGCAAGAACGCTGATATCGCCGGTTTTGGTTTCAAGCTTGAGGCCCGTTGCCCCCGCCCGCAGCGCAATGGCCGCATTGGCGGCGAGGGAAATGGTGGTGTTGGCCTGAAGCACGATCAGGCCGGTCAACGAACCAATTTCGCCGTTGGTCACATTGTCCGTGGCGCTGCCGTCGGCAAAGCCGATGGTTCCACCAGCAAGCGTGGCATCAAGGGCCGCATCGCCCGCATTGCCATTAATGATAGACAGATTCTCGGCCATCGTTTCCCCCCGTTCGACGCCTGCGCCCTGGCTAGCGGCCAGCTCGAACCCCGGCCCAAACGTATCCTAATCCCCGTCGTATTGACCAGTTCGGCAACGCTACCAACTCGCTTCATGTCCGACACATAATGCCTCGCGCGCCCAATATCCTTCCAGCGGCGTGGGCCAGCTATTTAAGTACAATCACCTATACGCATTGAATGGCGCGTTGCCGTCCCCAGGTCTCGGCAACGCCGGAAAATCCCACCGCCAAGGGAAATTTGCGCCACATTTCTGAAAGGCTGGCACAATGGAAACCGACAAAACCGCCCAGGCGAAAATCGACAAACCGAGTGAGTTCTTCGCCGACCCGCTTGAGGTCGTGATAGATCCCTGTCTGTCCAAAGACCAGAAGATCGACGTCCTCAACGCCCTCGAACAAGATGCCCGCCAACTTGCCGAGGCTTCCAACGAGGGCATGGCCGGCGGCGCGCCCAATCAGCTGCATGATATCCTTGACGCCAAGGGTGCGCTGGAATTATCGCCAAAGGAGGTCGCTTACGCGCTTGTGCACAAGGATTTGCATGATCAGCGCAAAACCGCCGAAGCCGGGGCCACCAGGGTAGCTGCCGAACACGCGCTGGTGGCGCTGCATACGGTGGCAAAAGCCGGCGAAGCGACGGCCGCACTCGCAACCCACGGCGCGGTCCCAGATGGTGCGGCGGCCGCAGGATCTGCGGCAGAAGCCGAGATCGAACTCGCGATGGAGCGGCTTGATCCCTAAACGACGGTTGGCAGCGAGCCGGAGTTGCGCTTCTATGGACGCTAAGCCCCTGGGAGCACCCTCCGATGTCGATCACCAAGACCCTGTCCGACTATAGCGCCAACATCAAGCTTGCCGATTTGCCTGACGAGGTCGTCACCCGCGCCCGCTTCCTGTTGCTCGATCTGGTGGGTAACATTATCCGTGGCCGCTACGACGCCGAAAGCACGCCGCCTTTGCTGGCGGCAGTGCGCGCCCTCGGGCTTGCCGGCGGCAACGCGAAGGTCTTTGGCGATCCGGCGGGCTATACCCCGATGGGGGCGGCGTTGCTCAACGGCGCGCTCGCCCATTCGCTGGATTTCGATGATACCCATGCCGCCGGATCGCTGCATCCCGGCGCGCCGGTCATTCCAGCGGCGATCGCGGCGGGTGAAATGGTGGGCGCGTCCGGCGCCGACGTGCTGGCAGCGATTGTGGCGGGCTATGAGGTAACCTGCCGGGTCGCGCTCGCACTGCCGGCCGGCGCCCATTACGCGCGCGGCTTTCACCCCACCGCCACCTGCGGCGCGTTTGGGGCCGCCGCCGCCGCCGGGCGAGTGTTCGGCCTCGATGGCGATACCATCGCCTCGGCTCTCGGCATTGCCTTGAGCCAATCGGCCGGATCGCTGCAATTCCTCGCCAACGGCGCCTGGACCAAACGTTTCCAGGTCGGCTGGGCGGCGGCGGCCGGTTTGTCGGCGGCAACCTTGGCGCGCGAAGGCTTCAAAGGTGCCGCCGATGCACTGGAAGGCCGCGCCGGCTTCCTCAACGCGTACGCCCCCTCCCCGATCCCCGAACGCGCCGTCCAAGACCTCGGCACCGTGTTCGAACTGATGAAGACTGCCGTCAAACCCTACCCGTCCTGCCGTTACGGCCATGCCGGGATCGATGCGATCCTGGCACTGCGCGCCGAGCACGGCTTCAAGCCCGCCGAGATCGAACAGATCATCTACGGCACATCGCGCTCCGGCATGATGCTGGTCGGCGAGCCACCGGAAAAACGCGCCAATCCGCAAAACGTCGTCGATGGCCAGTTCAGCGGCCCGTTCGTGCTGTCCACCGCTTTGGTCACCGGCGCGATGGGCTGGGACAGCTATCGGCAACTGCAAAATCCGGAAATCCGTGGCCTGCTCACCAAGGTGCGCTGCGAGGACGACCCCGAGATCGAGGCGCTGTTCCCTGAAAACATGTCCGGCAAGGTCACCGTGCTGGCGCGCGGCCAGCGTTTCACCAAGACCGTGAAAGTGCCCAAGGGCGAGCCGGATAACTTCCTGTCCGAGGCCGAATTGCGCGCCAAGTTCGCTGGCCTCACCGATGCGGTGCTGACCCGCGCGCACGCCGCCCGCCTCGCCGAACTTGTGCTTGCCGTGCATACCGCCCCTGACGTTGCGGCCATGCTGCGGGCCGCTGTGCCTGTGGCGGAAGTCCGGTTGGCCGGCTAGCATTCCACCAGACGCAGGCCAGAAAGGCGCTGCCAACCCGGAGAACACGTCCATGGCTATTCGTTACGATAATCGCGTTGCTATTGTGACCGGCGCTGGTGCCGGCCTCGGCCGATCCCACGCGCTGCTGCTTGCCAGCCGCGGCGCCAAGGTGGTGGTGAATGATCCGGGCGGATCGGTCAGTGGCACCGGCGGCGCCAATGCGGTCGCCGATACCGTGGTTGCCGAAATCCGTGCGGCCGGCGGCGAAGCAGTTGCAAGCTACGGATCGGTGTCCGACGAAAAGGCCGCGCAAGGCATCATCGATACCGCGATGAACACCTGGGGCCGCCTCGACATCCTGGTCAACAACGCCGGCATCCTGCGCGACAAAAGCTTCAACAAGATGGACAATGAAGACTTCCGCGTTGTCGTCGATGTCCATCTGATGGGCACCGTCTACTGCACCAAGGCCGCGTGGGTACACATGCGCGCCGCGAAATACGGGCGCATCGTGGTGACTACCTCGGGGTCCGGCACCGTCGGAAATTTCGGCCAAGCCAATTACGGCGCGGCGAAAATGGCGGTGAACGGCTTCATCAATGTGCTGCGCCATGAAGGACAGAGCTACAACATCAAGCTCAATGCGATCTCGCCGTCGGCCCGCACCCGGATGACCGAAGACCTGATCTCGCCGGAAGTCTTAGAATACATGAAGCCGGAACTGGTGTCCCCGGCTGTCGCATGGATGTGCGCGGAAGAATGCGATGTCTCGGGCGAAATCATCGCCGCCAATGCCGGGTCCTATTCGGTGGTGAAATATTTCCAGACCGAAGGCGTGCAGTTCGATCCGATCGACGAGGTCACGGTCGACATGTTCGCCGAAGCCTGGCCGAGAATTTCCGATCTGACCGGCGCGGCCCCAATGGGCCGCAGCCGTGGCCGTCTCGAAGCCCGTCTGCGGGCCATGGGTCGGATCAAATAACGATCGCCTGAAGCGGAGTCGTGGTCGGATGCGTAATTGTCTGGACACGACTCCGTTGTTGCGTAAAGCGTGGTTCGTCAACACCCAAAAAGGGGGGGATCCATGCCGCATATTACTGGTGTCTACGCCGCGCTCATCGGCCTGCTGGCCGTCTACCTGACCGCCAATGTCATCCGCTTCCGCCTGCGCTTCAAGGTCGGCACCGGCGATGGCGGCCACCCCGAACTCGGCCAGGCGATCCGCGCCCACGGCAATCTGATCGAGCACGCGCCGCTGGCGCTGATCCTGATCGGTTCCGCCGAGGCGCTCGGCGCCAACTCGAAACTGATCTACGTGCTGGGCGCGCTGCTGGTGATCGGCCGGCTGGCCTCGGCCTGGGGCCTCAGCCAATCGAGTGGCACCACCCAGGGCCGACAGATCGGCCTCGCACTTACCGCGATCGCGATGCTGGTGGCGTCGCTCACCGTGCTGGCCAAAATCGCCAGTGGCTTCTGATCAAATACGGGTGATGGTTGGTTCTGCGGTGCCTGACCAGGTGAAACGATAGCTCACGTCGCGCCGCACATTGCCGACCAAAGCCGGACGAAAACACGCCACGCAGGTGCCACCTGCGTGGCGCACACTTGGGTAGATGATGCCAAGCGAACCGGAATCGAGATATTGCTGTGCCAGAATTTGCGACGCGCCATAGGCGTTCGGGTCCAGGCATTCCCGGTTTCCATCCAGATCGTGAAATACTGCGCTGAAATCGCCGAAATAGGCGTCGTATGTCACGCTGTCGTCGAACAGGTTGATTTCCGCGTATTCAGTCGCTTTATGATGGGCGATCTCGGCCTGGGCTGTTTCCAGCGCCAGGGCAGCATACCAAGCGCCACGATCTGGACCGTTAAAGCGAGCGCCTGCCGGATTGGCGTGAATGAAGCTGGCGTTGATTACGCCACTGCCCGGAATATGGGCGACCAGCTCATCCAGCCCGATGCCCGGCAACCGATTGCGCATCGCGATTGCGGTATCGCTGGTGAGTGCCGCCAACGCCGCAAGCTGCGCAGGATCGGCCGCAAGACGGTGCAGGGTCTGGCGAAACCTGTTCGGGATAAGGCGGATCGTATCGAATTGGCGCAGCAGGATTGTCGGCGTCACGCCCCCGCCATGCGGGCATCGAGAAGTCGACGCACCATCAGCATCGCCGGAATGCCACCTTGCATCATCACCGCAAGCGGCGTTTCGCCGCCGAATATCCGGTTGCTGTTGGGCAGCCGCACCCACTCATCGGCCAATTTTTCGCCATAGATCCTGTTCAACGCATCGAAAATGCCAACCAGATAGGAAATCCGCATCAGCACATCCCCATCAAGCAACCGCGGCGGCTGGCGCTTCCAGGCATAGTATGGGCCGTTGGAAACCCCACCAAGCAGCGCACGTGCATCGATATCCTTGACTGCCCAAATCTCCATGATGCGGAAAAAACCACGTAAAGCCGCTTCACTGAGCTGTTCACGCGTGTCCTTGCCGTGCAGATCCAACCCTGGCACCGGCAGCAAGGCAGCTTGCATTTCGGATAGTTGATACATCATCAATCCTCCTAATCAGGATAATGTATCCCACCCTTCCTCCAATTTCAAGACCTATTAGCCGCCCACACCGCCCGATACAGCGCCACAATCTCCGCCTTATCCGGCACACGCGGGTTATTCCCCGGACTACCCGACGCCAGCGCCTGATCGGCCATCAGGTCCAATTTTGCCTCCCACGCCGCCGGATCAATCCCGAACCCGCGCGGGGTCGGCACCGACAATTCGGCGTTGAGCGCATCCAGCCCGTCGGCGAGCTTGTTGGCGGCGGTATCATCATCATCGCCCGCACTGGCCAAGCCAATCCGGCGCGACGCTTCGGCATAGCGGGCGAGTGCAGCGACCAGCCCGAACCGCGTCACTGCCGGCAGCAGCATCGCGTTGGACAGTCCATGCGGGACATGGAAATGCGCCCCGATCGGCCGCGACATGCCGTGCACCAACGCCACCGAGGCATTGGTAAAAGCTATGCCGGCCTGCATCGACCCCAGCATCATCGCTTCCCGCGCCGCCGCATTGGTCGGTTCATGATAGGCGGTCCGCAAATTGGCCCCGATCAGCGCCATCGCCGACAGCGCCAGCGCATCGCTGAACGGGGTGGCGCGTTTGGAGACATAGGCTTCCAACGCGTGGCTCAACGCATCCACCCCGGTATCGGCGGTGGTGCGCTTGGGCACGCTGAAGGTCAGCTCGTAATCGACGATTGCGGCCAGCGGCAGCGCGCCAAGGCCGGCGATCAGCATTTTCTCGTCGCGCAGCGCGTCGGTGATGACGGTAAACCGCGTCGCCTCGCTGCCCGTGCCACCAGTCGTCGGGATGGCGATCACCGGCATCGCCGCGAAATCAGCCTGGAACGGCACCTTGTAAGCCGACATCGGCGTGTCGCCGGTCGCCAGGATCACCATCGCCTTGGCGGTATCGATCGGGGAACCACCGCCGAAGCCGATCAGGCAGTCGTAATTGCCCGCCCGCATCACCGCCACACCCGCGACCACCACGGTATCGGTGGGTTCAGGGATCGTGTCGCTAAACACACCAGCTGTCATTCCGGCCTTGGCAAGCGGCGCGAGGCACCGTTCCACCAGCCCGGATTTGACCATGAACGGATCGGTCACCACCAGCGGGCGCGACAGGCCGAATTTGGCCAGCACCTCAGCGACCAGCGCGACGCTGCCGCCGCCGACCTGGATGAAACGCGGGGCGACAATGGTAAAATCGCTCATGCTGGGATGTAGCCTTCCACCAGGGACACGTCGGATTTGGCGGTTCTTTCGCGCATTGCCTTGATCGGCGCATAGTCAGCCCCGTCATAAAATGCGCGCAGTGCCGCCATGTTGGCGTATTCCAGGATCACCAGGCGCTTCAGCGGCAGGTTGCCCTCAACCGCGGTCAAGGCACCACCGCGCAGCAGATACTTGCCACCGGTCGAGGCCACCAGCGGCGCCACCAGCCGGCCATAGGCCGCAAATCCCTCGGGGTCGGTAACCTCGATATTGGCAATCAGATAGGCCGGCATGTTTCGCTCCCGCTTAGCCGGCGACGACAGGTCCCCGAGCACGGCGGGCAGCGTAAAGTGCGAGGCGTTGGGCGGCAACCGGGGTCTGGGCGCGATCGGCCTCGGCGTCCTGGCGCGGCAGGTCTTCGAAATGATGGCAGGCCACCAGATGGGCGGCGCCACCAGAAATGCGCAAGGTTGGATCTTCGGATCGGCAGATATCGGTCACAAACGGGCAGCGCGTGTGGAACCGACAGCCGGATGGCGGGTTCAGCGGGCTCGGCACGTCGCCGCCAGGGATTTGCCGTGCGGTCACCCGGTGCGGATCGGGGCGCGGGATCGCGCTCAGCAAGGTGCGGGTATAGGGATGGCGCGGATTGGCGAACAACTCATCCTTCGGCGCGATTTCAACGATCCGCCCGAGATACATCACCGCCACCCGGTCGGCCATGTGCTTCACCACCGCCAGGTCATGGGCGATGAACAAATAGGACAGCCCAAGCCGGGCCTGCAAATCCTTCAGCAGATTGACAACCTGGGCCTGAATTGAGACATCGAGCGCGGAAACCGGCTCGTCACACACAACCAGAGCGGGCTCGACCGCGAGCGCGCGGGCAATGCCGATGCGCTGGCGCTGGCCGCCGGAGAATTCATGCGGATAGCGGCGAGCGTGGTAGTCCGACAGCCCGACCAGTTGCAGCAACTCGGTCACCCGTTTCGCCCGCGATGCCGCATCGCCAATGCCGTGCACCTTGAGCGGTTCTTCCAGAATCGCGCCGACTGTCATGCGTGGATTGAGCGAGGCGAACGGGTCCTGAAACACGATCTGCATCCGCCGACGCAATTTGCGCAGCGCGGCGCCGCCGAGCTTGGTAATGTCCTGGCCTTCAAAGGCGACATCGCCATTGGTCGGCTCAATCAGCCGCAGCACCAGCCTTGCGGTGGTGGATTTGCCGCAGCCGCTTTCGCCGACCAGCGCCAGGGTTTCGCCCCGATGAACTTGAAACGACACGCCATCGACCGCGCGGACAACCCCGGTTGCGCGGCCGCCAAGCAGCCCGCCGCCGACCTTGTAGTGTTTGGCGAGATTGGCAACTTCCAGCAGAACTTCGCTCATGCCGCGATATCCACAATGGTTTCAACCGGTGCGCGCAAGCAGGCGACCTCGTGGGCATCGCCCAAAGCGCGCAGGCTGGGGTCGGTTTCTACGCAGGCTGCGTCCGAAAACACACACCGCGGATGAAAGCGGCAGCCAGATGGCAGCGCGAAAGGCGGCGGCACCGCGCCCTCAATCGCCAATAGCCGGTCGTGCTGTTCTTCCAGTTTCGGAATGCTGCCGAGCAGCCCAAGCGTGTAGGGGTGCTGCGGATCATCGAAGATTTTCTTGGCGCTGGTGCGCTCGACCACGCGGCCGGCATACATCACCGCAACTTCGTCAGCCATTTCGGCAACCACGCCGAGATCATGGGTAATCAGGATGATCGCCATGCCGGTCTGGGCCTGCAAATCGCGCAACAAATCAAGAATTTGCGCCTGCACGGTCACATCAAGCGCGGTGGTCGGCTCATCAGCGATCAGCAGATCGGGACCGCAGGCCAGCGCCATGGCGATCATCACCCGCTGGCGCATGCCGCCCGACATCTGATGGGGATATTCGTCGAACCGTCGTGCCGCCGCCGGGATGCGCACCCGATCCAACGCCGCAATCGCCCGGGTCTTAAGGTCGGACGCCGCACTGCCGCGTTCATGGGCGCGCATCGCTTCGACAATCTGGTCACCGATGGTGAACACCGGGTTGAGGCTGGTCATCGGCTCCTGGAAGATCATCGCAATCCGCCGGCCACGCAGCGCGCGCATCTGATCGTCCGGCAGCGCCAGCAGATCCTGGCCATCGAACATGATCCGTCCCGATGCAATTTTGCCCGGCGGTGGCACTAAGCGCATCGCCGACAGCGACAGCACAGATTTGCCGCATCCACTTTCGCCAACGATGCCGAGGGTCTTGCCGCGCGCCACCGATAGCGACACGCCATCAACGGCGGCGATTTCGCCGGCATTGGTGCGGAAGACGGTACGGAGATTTTCGATCGAGAGTAATGCGTCCATGGGCGGTATAGTCACCCAGGCGGGCGCTGCGGTCTAGTCCTAAACTGGTGCGGTGCAGCAGGAAGGAAGCATCTTCTTTTTGGAAACAAAAAGAATTGGCTTCGTGCTTTATGCTTTTGCGCTCGCACGCCCACTCACCCGACCATGCCAGGCCGCCAGGCTGGCGAGCCCTGCCGGCATCTCCAGCCCGATCCAGGTCGCGAAATCCACCGTCGAGAGCAAGCAGATATCGGCCATGGTGTATGCCGCACCAGTAACGAAGCTGCGCCCGGCCAGTTCCTGGTCGATCCACTTCAGCGCATCGACGTAGATGGCGCGATTGGAGTTGCCGAAATCGGGAAATTGGGTGACCAGCTTGGCGGTGCGCGGATGGGCGTGGCGCCAGAAATTGCGCACCGGGTTCATCACCACGAACTCCACCCGCCGGGTCCACATGTCGATCTGCGCCCGCTCCACCGCAGTGGTCCCAAAGAGCGGCGGAGTCGGGTGGATGTCCTCGAAATAGCGACAAATCGATACAGTTTCGGCAATCACCGTCCCGTCATCAAGTTCCAACGCCGGAATTTGGCCGAGCGAATTTTTCGCCATGAAGGCGTCCGACTTATGTTCCCGCGCCATCAGATTGATCAACTTTTCGGGGATCACGATGCCTTTCTCGGCAAGAAAAATGCGAACCCGCCGCGGATTGGGGGCGGGCATTGGGGCGCCGTAGAGGATCATTGCTTGCAAACTCCTATGCGTGTCGATTGAAGGCCACGATCCCACCGCGCAGCACCAGATCAGCCCGCGTGCCCGGAATTTCTTCCACATCGCACGCGAAAATATCCTGCGACAGCACTGCTATATCAGCGATCTGTCCCGGCAGAATGCGCCCCGCATCGGCTTCGGCAAACTGGCTGTAAGCGCCGGCCCAGCTATAGGCGTGCACGGCTTGCGCAACGCTCAGGCACTGATCGGCACCCAGCACAGTGCCGCGATTGGTGCGTCTGGTGACCAGCGTATGAATATTGCGGAACGGATCGGTGGACGACACCGGCGCGTCGGACCCGGTGGCCGGATGCATCCCGGCATCGATCCAGGACCGCCACGGATTGGACGCATGCGCCCGCGCCGCGCCAAGGTTATGGATATACATGTCGCCAAACTCGTAGATGAAGATCGCCTGCGGCATTGCCTCAATCCCGCGCGCGGCCATGCGGGCAATCTGGTTGGCGGTGGTGAACTCGCAATGCTCGATCCGGTGGCGTCGCCCGGCGACCGGGTGGGCGGCGCTGTCGGCGGCTTCCATGCCGACCAAAGTGGTTTCGATTGCGGCATCGCCGATTGCGTGGATCGCCAATTGCCAGCCCTGGCGATGATATTTGCCGAGCAGATCGTGGAATTGCTCGGTCGGAAAGATGAACATCCCGGTCCCGCCCTGGACATAGGGTTCGCTAACAGCCGCCGTGCGCCCGCCGGCCGAGCCGTCGCAGAACACTTTCATTGCGCCATAGCGCAGCATGTCATCGCCCTGCATCGGCCTTATGCCGCGCTGCCAGGCGGCATCGGCAATGCCGTCCGGGTTGCCGGCGAGGCACATCCAGGTCCGCACCCCAAGCTGCCCGCCATCGCGCGCGCTGTGATAGGCGTCGATTTCGCGTATCCCGGCGGTCATCCCGACATTGGCGTCCATAACGCGGGTGAAGCCCTGGCGCAGCATGGCCTGGCTCGCCAAACCGATGGCGTCGACCAGTTGCGCGTCGCTCGGCGCGGCGATCTTGCGGTTGACCAAGCGCATCGCGTGTTCCCGCAACGATCCGTTGGGCAAGCCCGCGACCCGGTCGAGGCTGCCGCCCGGCGGGTCCTGGGTGGTGGCGTCAATCCCAGCGGCCGCCATCGCCGCGCGATTGGCAACCCCGACATGGCCGCAAGTGCGCACGATGAAGACCGGATGATTGGGGGCGGCGGCGGATAATTCATCGGCGGTCGGATTGCGCCCGACATCGAGCACGGAATCGTCAAACCCACGCCCGCGAATCCATTGCCCTGGGAGCGCCTGGCTGGCCGCCGCGCGAATGGCACCCAGCAGCGCATCGAG
>JANXRN010000341.1 GCA_025352995.1 Acetobacteraceae bacterium | reverse complement strand
GGCGACGACATCGACCCCCGGCCCGTGGCACATGGCGCGGATGCTGCAAGCGGCGGAGGGATTGCCGGTCAATCTGGCATTCGCGGGTAAGGGCAACGCATCGCAACCGCAGGCGCTGGAGGAAATGATCCGCGCTGGCGCTTCGAGTTTGAAGCTGCACGAAGACTGGGGCACCACCCCGGCGTCAATCGATTGCTGCCTGTCGGTCGCCGATCGTTTCGATGTTCAGGTGATGATCCATACCGACACTTTGAACGAGTCGGGCTTCGTTGAAGACACCATCGCCGCCTTCAAGGGCCGCACCATCCATGCCTTCCACACCGAGGGCGCAGGTGGCGGGCACGCGCCCGATATCATCAAAGTTGCAGGCCTGCCTAATGTTTTGCCCAGCAGCACCAACCCGACCCGGCCGTACACCGCCAATACGTTGGACGAACATCTCGACATGCTGATGGTGTGCCATCACCTCGACAGCACCATCCCCGAAGACGTCGCCTTCGCCGAAAGCCGTATTCGCAAGGAAACCATTGCCGCCGAGGACATCCTGCATGACCTTGGCGCGCTGTCGATGATTTCGTCGGACAGCCAGGCGATGGGGCGCGTTGGTGAAGTGGCAATCCGCACCTGGCAGACCGCGCATAAGATGAAGCAGCAGCGCGGGGCTTTGGCGGGTGATACGGCGCGGTCGGACAATAATCGCGTCAAGCGCTACATCGCCAAATACACCATCAACCCCGCCATCGCGCAGGGGCTGTCGCATGAAGTCGGATCAGTCGCGGTCGGCAAACTGGCCGATCTGGTGCTGTGGTCGCCGGCCTTCTTCGGGGTCAAGCCCGATCTGGTGATCAAGGGCGGCACCATCGTCGTGGCGGCGATGGGCGATCCCAACGCATCCATCCCGACGCCGCAGCCAGTGCATTACCGGCCGATGTTCGGCAGTTTCGGTCGCGCCATGGCGGCCGGCGCCATCACATTCGTTTCGGGGGCGGCGCTGGAAGCCGATGTTGGCGGCAGGCTTGGGCTGCAACGGATCATTTCGGCGGTGCGCAACACGCGCAACATCGGCAAGGCCGACATGATCCACAACGATGCGTTGCCGCATATCGAGGTCGATCCGGAAACCTACGAAGTCCGCGCCGACGGGGTGCTGCTGACCTGCGAACCCGCCAAGCTGCTGCCGATGGCACAACGGTATTTCCTGTTCTGATGCGTAGCGAAACCATCTTGCATGCCGGCGACTGGGATGCGGCGCTGGAAATCGATCGCGTCTTGATCGATTTCGATCGCCGACATCGTCGGCGCATTCAGTTGGAAACCGTGGCCGGCGCGTCGGTTCTGCTTGACCTGCCGCAGGCAATTCGGCTGCGTGACGGCGATGGTCTGGTGGTCGAAGGCGGCATCGTGCGGGTGGTGGCGCAGGCCGAAACCCTGGCCGAAATCCATGCCCATGATGACGCGACGTTGGTGCGCATCGCCTGGCATCTTGGCAATCGCCATTTACCGGTGCAACTGCTTGGCGACCGTATCCGCATCCGTGCCGATCATGTCATTGAGGAAATGGTCGAGCTGATCGGCGGCCATGTGGAAACCATCGAAGCGCCGTTTGACCCAGAAGCCGGCGCCTATGCTGGTGGGCACAGCCATTTGCACGATGATGACGACCATCATCACTGACAAGGCGAAATTATTGCGGCTGATGGCCTGGCTGTCCCCCGCCTTCCCGACCGGGGCCTATGCCTATTCGCACGGGCTGGAATGGGCGGTCGACGCCGGAGACATCAAGGACGGCCCCAGCCTGGAGCTTTGGCTGAGCGATCTGCTGCGTTTCGGCAGTGGGCGGAACGATGCCATCCTGGCGCGCTGCGCGCATCGGGCAGCGCGGGACCCTGCAGCACTTGCCGACATTGCCGAAATGGCGCGCGCGATTTGTGCCGGCGCCGAACGGCTGGGCGAAACCATTGGGCAGGGCAACGCATTTCTGCTGGCGGCGCGCCCTTGGACACCGGGCGATTTTCTCGCCGGCCTCGGTGACATCGCCTACCCGGTCGCGGTCGGCGCGCTGTCCGGCAGGCACGCCATTGCCGAAGACGACATGGCTGGCGCCTTGCTGCAAGCTTTCGCATCCAATTTGATTTCGGCCGCGGTACGGCTGGTGCCACTTGGCCAGACCACCGGGCTGCTGGTGCTGGCAGCCCTCGAACCGGTCATTATTGCGACCGAAGCTGAAACAAATGGCGCCAGCCTGGATGACCTCGGCGGGCTCGCCTTCCGTGCCGACCTGGCATCGTTACGCCACGAAACCCAATATACAAGGCTGTTCCGCTCATGACCAAATCCCCCAACGGCCCACTCCGCGTCGGCGTCGGTGGTCCGGTCGGCACCGGCAAGACCGCGCTGATGGACGCGCTGTGCAAGAATTTCCGCGACAAATACGACATCGCGGCGATCACCAACGATATTTATACCAAGGAAGACGCGGAATTTCTGACCCGCGCCGGATCGCTGTCACCCGACCGTATCCTCGGGATTGAAACCGGCGGCTGCCCGCATACCGCCATTCGCGAAGATGCCAGTATCAATCTGGCCGGCATCGCTGACCTCAACCGGCGCTTTCCTGCGCTCGACATCATCCTGATCGAAAGCGGCGGCGATAATCTGGCGGCGACCTTCAGCCCGGAACTCGCCGATATTACCATTTACGTGATCGATGTGTCGGCCGGCGATAAAATCCCCCGCAAGGGTGGGCCGGGGATCACCCGCAGTGACCTGCTGGTGATCAACAAAATTGACCTGGCGCCCTATGTTGGCGCGAGCCTTGATGTGATGGATCGTGACAGCAAGCGCATGCGCGGGACGCGGCCATTCGTGTTCGCCAACGTCCGGGCGGGACAGGGGGTCTTGGAAATTGCCCGGTTCATAGAAACTGCGGGGGGGCTGGGGCAGTAAGTCTGCTCCTCGCCGAGGGCAAGCCTAGCCGCTCCGTCCCGGCATGCGATGCCGGAATGCCAGCGCCTCGGCAATTTCGGCCCGCCCGATCCGTTCAGCGCCAATGAGATCGGCGATGCTGCGCGCCACCCGCAACGTGCGGGTATAGCCACGCGCCGACAGGCGCAGTTTATCCGCCGCCCGTTCGGCCAGTTCGCGCGCTTCGGCGGTTATCGCCATATCGCCAATTTCGGCCTCGGCATTGGTGATGCCGCCGGATTTGCCGCGCGCCCGCTGCAAATCGCGGGCAACGGCGACCCGTGCGGCCACACAAGCGCTTGCTTCCCCCGGTGGCGCGCGGGACAGTTCGGACGGTGGCACTGGTTGCACGGCAACGGTGAGATCAATCCGATCCAACAACGGCCCACTGATCTTGCCCTGATAATCCTCCCCACAACGCGGGGCTCGGCCACATTCCCGTGCGGCGTCGCCGAGATATCCGCAGCGACAGGGATTCATCGCGGCAATCAACTGAAATCGCGCCGGGTAGGTAATGTGGGCGGCCGCGCGGGCAACCGTGGTGCGCCCCGCTTCCATCGGCTGGCGCAATGCTTCCAGCGCCTGGCGGGGAAATTCCGGCAATTCATCCAGGAACAACACGCCGCGATGGGCCAGCGACACCTCCCCCGGCTTGGCGCGCTGGCCGCCGCCGGTCAGGGCCGCCTGGCTCGCGCCATGATGCGGTTCACGAAACGGTGGGCGCATCACCAGACGCCCGCCATCGAGCAGGCCGGCCACCGAATGGATCATGCTGACCTCCAGCGCCTCCGACGGTCGCAGATCGGGCAGCAAACCGGGCAAACGCGCAGCCAACATGGATTTGCCCGATCCGGGCGGGCCGACCAGCAATAAATTATGTCCGCCGGCGGCGGCAATTTCCAACGCGCGGCGCGCCGATTCCATGCCGCGCACTTCGGCGAGGTCCGCCATCGCCGGGCCTTGGGCAACGCCTGCGGTTTCCGGCGGTGTTAATACCTGCTGGCCACGGAAATGGTTGACCAGCGCCAGCAGATCGGGCGCGGCAAGCACGGCGATCTGCCCGGCCCAAGCTGCCTCCCCGCCTTGGCTGGCAGGGCAAATCAGCCCCAGCCCGCGCGTCGATGCGGCAATCGCCGCTGGCAGCACGCCGGCGACCGGGTTCAGCGTGCCATCGAGCGATAATTCGCCCAACGCGGCAAACTCGGCGATATCCTCGCGCGGCACGACATCCATGGCCGCCAGCACCGCAAGCGCGATTGGCAGATCGAAATGGCTGCCTTCCTTCAGCAGGTCGGCCGGCGCTAGATTGATCAGCACCCGTTTCGGCGGCAGTGACAGGCCCATCGCGGTGAGTGCCGCGCGCACCCGCTCGCGCGCTTCGCCCACCGCCTTGTCCGGCAGGCCGACGACCAGAAAAGCGGGCAGACCTGACGATATCTGCACCTGCACCTCAACCGCCATGGCGTCGATGCCGGAGAACGCGAAAGACTGCACGCGGGCGATGGTCATTGCCGCCACTATGGCGCGGGCTTGGCTGGCCTGGGCGCAAATCATTGTGAAAACAGCAGCAAATCATGCCGCTTGACCGCAAGATGCAGCCCTGGCACCGGTAGGTGCGATGGATCCGGCAGAACTCCCCCCCGATGCCTTGCTTGCCTTGCTCGACGCAGGGGCGTTGCGGCTGCGCTATCAGCCAATCGTCCGCTTGGCCGACCGAGCGGTGGTGGGGTTTGAGGCGTTGGCGCGGTTGGAGCACCCGACCCGCGGCACCTTGCCGCCGCGCGATTTCGTGCCGCAACTGGAAAGCCACGGCCATGGTTGGGCCTTGTTCACCCATGTGCTGACGGCCGCGTTGACCGAATGGACGGCGGTGTTCCAGCCTGGGGACAATCTCACTTTGTCACTCAACGCACCTTTGGACGTGCTGCGCGATCCGCTGCTGCCCGATCTGTTGCGGTCCGGCTGTCAGTCCATTGCGGTGCCACCGAGCCGATTGGTGCTGGAACTGACCGAAACCCAGGCAGTGCCCGATGCGGAATTATTGCGCCGCCCGCTGACATTGCTGCGACGCCTGGGGGTCGCGTTGGCGGTAGATGATATTTTGCCGGTGACGCGCGAACCGGGCGGGTTGCTCGGCCTGCCGTTCAGCACGCTCAAGCTCGACAAACGCGTGGTGCGCGAAGCCGCCGACAGTGCGTCCGCCCGCGCGTTCATTACAAGCAGCCTCAATATCGGGCACGCGGTGGGGATGCAGGTGGTGGCCGAGGGGGTGGAGGACGCCGCCATCCTGGACCGGATGGCGGCACTCATGTGTGACCAGGCGCAAGGCTTTCACATTGCCCGACCGCTGCCGGCGGCGGCAATCGGGCAATGGCGTGAAGCCTGGCTCGCGGGTTAGAACTTCGCCCGCACCCCCGCCAGCACCCGCGCCCCTGGAGTTTGGAACCCGTTGGTCGGCTCAAACCGCGATCCGCCGATGTTGCGACCTTCGATAAACCCGGTCAGCGTCGGGGTAATGACGTAACTGACATTGAGGTTGAAGATCACCCCGGGCTTGGCGCGGCCGACGCCGCCCTGAAAGCCGCTATCATCGATGATGAAGTCCTGGAACGATCCGGTATAGACCAGTTCTGGCGCGATGGTCAGGCCGGGCAGCGGGGTGAGGCGCATATTGGCGCTGACCTGATCGATCGGCCGCCGCAGCAACCTTGTGTTGTTGGCCTGGTTGCGCGCGTCGGTCCAAGTATAGGCAACCGACGCCTCAACCCATGACAGCGGGCGCGCAGTCAAGGCGATTTCCGTACCGCGGGTCTTGGCGCGGTTGACGTTCTGGGTGGTCGATGCGGTGAAGCTGGAATTGAACACGGTGGCGATCATGTCGCGGATGCGATTTTCGAAGTAGGTGACATCCAGGGTGACGAAGTCGCGGCGCCCGAACGCTGGCACATCAATCGCCCAGCCGGCTTCCCACCCCACGCTGCGTTCCGGCCGCAAATTCCGGTTGCCGACATAGCCGGACGTATCGATACCGAACAGATCGAACAAAGATGGCGCGCGGAACCCGGTGCCGATGGACGCCTTCAGCCGCGACCAGGCTTCCGGCACCGCCACCACGCCGCCGGTGCGCCAGGTGAAGGCGCCACCGCCATAGCTCCCCTGTTCCTGGCGGGCGTCGGCGGTCAGGGTCAGCCGGTTGGCGAGCGTGGTTTGCACCCCGACATGCCCGGCATCCTGACGGCCGGACGCGCGAACCGAGTTCTGGTAAGGGAAACCACCAAAATTGGCGCTCAGATCGGCGCGGCTGCTGCTGGCAATGTGCTGATAGCCGAACAAAATCGCGGTATCGCGGGCCATACCCCAGTCCGGAACGGCAAATTTATTCTCCCACTGAACAATGGTCTGCTGGCCGCGAAAGCGCGAATCGGACGATGTCGCATTGGGATCGGCGGCTTCGAGCGGCTGATAATAACGCCGGTTGCTGACCAACTGACCGACGATCAGTGAGGTTTCCCAGCGATCATCCAAGAACCGGCTGGTCACCCCGACGCGCCCGTGAAACACATCGTCATTGCCGGTGTAGCGGCGCGCATCATAGCCGGGAAAGCCAAGCTCATCGATATTGAACTGCGCGCTGCGGGCACGCACGGCGACAAAAGCGCGGGTGCCCTCAATCGGGGTCACGCCAAATTCCAGGCTGCCGGTGTTGGCGAGATACGGGTTGCGCGCGCCGGTATAAACCGACTCGCGTTGCGGCGTGGTATCAAATCCGCGCTCGGACTGCGTCGCAACACCGATCCGGTAGTCGAACATCCCTTCCGACCCCGATGCCCCCACCGAACCGCGCAGCGCGCGCGGCCAGCCGAAGCCGATTTCGACGGTTTGCACCGGCTTGCCAGTGCCATGGCTGGTGATCAGATTGACCACGCCGCCGATGGCGCCGGAGCCATACAACGCCGACATCGGTCCCCGCACGATTTCGATCCGGTCGATATCGGCGAGCGTATCGACGCCGAAATTAAACGCGCCACCGGGATCGGACGGATCGGTGATCGGCACCCCATCCCGCAGCACCAGCACATGGTTGGAATTGGTCCCGCGCAGGAACAGGCTGGCATTGCCGCCTGGCCCACCGGATTGCACCATATGCGCGCCCGGCACCGCCGACATTGCCTCGGCAAGGGTCGCGTAACCGCGCTGTTCGATCATGGCGCGGGTAATCACGGTAACGCCTGCGGGGATTTGTTCGATCAACGTGGGCACCCGTGTGGCGGTGACCACCAGATCGGGCAAATTCACCACACTGTTCTGCGCCAAAGCAGACAAGGCAGATGTGGACAGCAAGGCAGCCAAAAGCACGCGACGCATAGCACACTCCTACGGCTGGGCCCGATCATCGATCGAGCCCATTTCCAGATACGAATGCCGCCTACGGGTCTTTCTCCCGCTGCTCCGGTGCACCTCGCCCGACGCGCGCGCGCAGTCTCGATGTCGGCCGGTCTCCTGGCTTGCGGCGTTGGGGGGTTTCACCCAGCCTGCCCCGCCTTCTCGTGCACCGCACAATGGCATCTGGGGTCGGCACGCCGCATACAGTTGCGAGGGCAGCGGCGGACTATCCCGCACTTCCCGTTTCAGCCCTTGCGGGCCACCGTCATCTACACTTAGCCTGCACGACACGCCGCGTTGCGGCAACCCCCGTCTCTGGAATGCCCCATGCCCCTGCACACCGCGTTGCAAAATAATCTGCCGCCTTACGCCCGCGCGCTTGGGTTCACGATTACCGAGGCGACATCTGACCGGATCGTTGCCGAAATGACAGTGCGCGAGGAACTTGGCAACGGTTTGGGCACCATGCATGGCGGCGCGCTGATGACGTTGGCCGATACAATGGGGGCGATCGCGACGATCGTGAATATCCCGCGTGGGGCACAAACCACGACGCTGGAAAGCAAGACCAATTTCGTTTCCGCGGCCCAGGTCGGGATGGTGATCAAAGCGGAGGTCACGGCGATCCATCGCGGCAAAACCACGCAAGTTTGGCAGACGCGGATCACGCGGGCGGATGGGCGGTTGGTGGCGCTGATTACCCAAACCCAATTGGTTTTGAGCTAGCGATTGGGGCCGGGACGTTTGGCTTTCGGCTCACGAAACTAGGTCCTTCCTTCCGAAGCGTCCCGCCCCTAGTCTTATCCCCATGTCCATGGGCAGCTACCTCCTCCGCCGCGCCGCCGGCTTTGCGTTTGTGTTGTTCGGCCTTGCGGTGGTGATTTTTGTCATCGCCCGCATCGTGCCCGGCGATCCGGCGCGGATTGCGCTTGGGCCGTTGGCGACAAGCGAGCAAGTGGTGCAGTTGCGCACCGAAATGGGGCTTGATCGGCCGGCCCTGGTGCAGTTCGGCACCTATATTGCGGGCGTGGCGCATGGCGAGTTCGGCAAGTCGCTGCTGACCAACCGCCTGGTTTCCCGCGATCTGGCGGAGGCGTTGCCGGCGACGTTGGAACTGGTGCTGTTGACGTTGTTGCTAATTGCGACGGTGGCGATGCCGCTGGGGATGCTGGCGGCGCGGCGGCATAATTCTGCGGTCGATAATATCAGCCGACTGGTATCGCTGTTGGGCGTGGTAACGCCGGGCTTTGTGGTGGCGATTTTGTTGCAGTTACTGGCGGCCGAAACCGGGCGGTTCCTGCCGATCACCGGCCGTTTGTCGCCGGATTTGCCGTTTACCGCGGACCTCACCCATCTGCTGGTAATCGATGCGCTGTTGCGCGGCCGGTTTGATGTCGCTTGGGACGCGCTGCTGCATCTGATCTTGCCGGCGTTGGCTTTGTCGGCGGCCGGCATTGGCCAGATCATGCGGATCACGCGGTCGGCAATGCTGGATATCGCGCGGCGCGAACATGTCGATACGCTGCGCAGCTTCGGGGTACCAGGGCACGTGATCGCGTTGAAATACATGCTGCGCCTCGCGTCGGTGGCGCCGTTGACGATTCTAGGTCTGGAATTTGCGTCGCTGATCGGCAACGCCTTTGTGGTGGAACTGGTATTTTCCTGGCCGGGCATCGCGAGCTACGGGGTGCGCGCCATCCTTAGCAAGGATTTCAATGCGGTGATGGGGGTGGTGCTGGTTTCCGGGCTGTTCTTTGTGGTTGCCAACTTGCTGATCGATATGCTGATCGGGTTGCTCGATCCGCGCTTGCGCCGGGGGCGGGCGTGATCAGCAATCGGCAACGCGCGTGGCGACGGCTGCGGCGCAACCCGATTGCCGTGGTCGGCGGGCTGATGGTTCTTTCAGTGATCCTGGCTGCGATTTTCGCGCCTTGGGTCGCACCGTTCCCGACCCATGCCGGTGCGGTGGTGGATTTCCGCCACCGCCACAGCCCGCCCGATGCGCTGCACTGGATGGGCACCGATAATGCCGGGCGAGATATCCTTAGCCGGGTGATTTTCGGCTACCGGGTGTCGCTGACCCTGGTTGCCGGCGTGTTGGGGGTGGCGATGCCGTTCGGGGTGTTGCTGGGCATGGCGGCGGGATATTTTCGCGGGCGCACCGAATTTGTCATCATGCGGCTGACCGACATCATGCTGGCGATGCCACCTTTGGTGATGGCGCTGGCGATTACCGCAATCCTGACCCCCGATCTGATCAACGCGATGATCGCGATTACCGCCCTGTGGTGGACCTGGCATTGCCGGCTGATTTATCGGGTCACCAGCAGCATCGTGGCCGAAGATTTTGTCGAAGCCGCGCGGCTGTCGGGGGCGTCCCACGCCCATATTTTGCTGCGCGAAATCTTGCCAAACTGCATGGCGGCGATTTCGGTGAAGACGACGCTCGATGCCGGGTTTGTGATTTTATTTGGCGCCACCTTGAGCTTTCTGGGATTGGGGGTGCAGCCGCCAACGCCCGATCTGGGGACCATGGTGGCGACCGGCGCGCAGTTTTTGCCCGACCAATGGTGGGAAGCGGTGATGCCCGGCTTAGGGGTGCTGTACGCGATCCTCGGGTTCAATTTGCTGGGTGACGGGCTGCGCGACATGCTCGATGTCGAAATCGGATGACGGCGCTTCTGGAAATTGACGGGCTGAGTGTTGGGTTCACCCGTGATGGTGACACCACCCAAGTGGTGCGCGATCTGTCGATGCGGGTCGCGCAAGGCGCGCGGGTGGCGGTAATCGGGGAGTCGGGGTCGGGCAAGACCGTCACCATGAAAACCATCCTTGGCACATTGCCGCCCAATGGGCGGGTGCTGGGGGGCGCGATCCGCTTTGCCGGACAGGATTTGCTGACGCTGTCAGCGCGCGATCGCAATCGGCTCAAAGGCACCGATATCAGCATCATCCATCAAGACCCACTTGCCGCGTTCAACCCAGTGTTTCGTATTGGCACCCAATTGGATGATGTGCTGCGCTTTGCCGATGCGCGGTTGGATGCGCCGACCAGTGCGGCCGATCGCCATGAGCGGATCACCAAAATTTTGCGCCAGGTGCAGTTGCAGGACCCGGCGCGGGTGCTGCGCAGCTATCCGTTCGAGCTTTCGGGCGGCATGCGTCAGCGGGTGCTGATCGGCATGGCGCTGCTGCATCGGCCGAAATTACTAATCGCCGATGAACCTGGCACCGCGCTGGATGTGACCACCCAGGACGAGATTTTACGGCTGCTCGATGATCTGGTCGCGGCGGAAAACCTGACCTTGCTGCTGGTGACCCACAATCTCGCTGTGGTGCGGCAAAACGCTGATTATGTCTATGTGATGCAGCATGGCCGGCTGATGGAACACGGCACGGTGCGCCAGGTGTTTGATGCGCCGCAGAGCGACTATACGCGCCAGTTAATCGCTGCCATTCCGCCGCTTTATGGCGCGGGGGTCACCGCCCAGGTCGCGCGCGGCGATACGCCGTTGATCAAACTGGCAGATGCGGCCAAGCATTTTGCTGCGCCCAGAAGCTGGTTTGCCAAAGCGCCACCGCCGGTGATGGCGGTGCGCGATGTCAGCCTGGTGATCAATCGGGGGGATTGTTTCGGGATTGCGGGCGAATCAGGCTCCGGCAAGACCACGGTGGCGCGCATGATCATGGGCTTGCTGCCGGCGACCGCGGGTAGCGTGGAAATTGGTGGGCGCGATATCAGCGCCTTGCGCCGCGATCCAGCGTTTCGGCGCCGTATCCAAATGGTTTATCAGAACCCGGCGTCATCGCTGAACCCGAAACGAACCGTGGCGCAGATGCTGGCCGTGCCACTGGCGTTTGCCGGCGATGCCGATCACGCCAAGCGGATTGCGGAATTGCTCGCCCAGGTGGAATTGCCGTCCGATTACGCGAGCCGCTATCCACATGAATTATCCGGCGGCCAGAAACAGCGCGTGGCAATTGCCCGGGCGCTGGCGGTGCGACCGGAGATTCTGGTGCTGGACGAACCGACATCGGCGCTTGACGTGTCGGTGCAGAAAACCATCGTCGATCTGCTGCTGGGGTTACGCGAACGGCTTGATCTGACCTACGTCTTCATCAGCCATGATCTGTCGCTGATGCGCAATTTCTGCAACCGGATCGCGGTGATGTGGCGCGGCATGCTGGCCGAGCAAGGGCCGACCGATGCCGTGTTCGATCGCCCAACACATCCCTACACGCGCGCGCTGATCGCCGCAGTGCCGGTGCTGACGGCCGAGGAGGCCGCGCGCAAACCGCAGATTACGCTCGCCGAACGGCGCGCCGTTCTCGCATCAACCATAGAGTGAGAGTAAGATGATCTATCGTATCGGCGTCGATGTCGGCGGCACCAATACCGACGCCGTGGTGATGGCCGGCCGAGACGTGGTGGCGGGCGTGAAGGCGGCCACCACGGCCGATGTCACCAGCGGTGTGCAGGAAGCACTTACCCGCGTGATCGCGGCTGCCGGCGTCG
>JANXRN010000302.1 GCA_025352995.1 Acetobacteraceae bacterium | reverse complement strand
CCGGCGGTCCTGGTGGCGCTGGGCGATAGTTTCCACGATCGCGGTGGGGCAGGGCGGTTGGTCGCGGCCGACCGCGCCCGGCTGGCGCATATCGCGGCCGGCACGCGGCTGATCTGGGTCCTGGGCAATCACGATCCGGTGGCGCCCGCTGGGCTGGCAGGCGAAGCGACGGACGAATTTCGCTTGGGCAATCTGGTGTTTCGCCACGAGGGCGTGGCCAAGGCGCGCGGCGAAATTTCCGGCCATTTTCACCCCAAGGCGGCGATCCCGACCAGCGGGGCGGTGGTGTCCCGCCCGTGCTTCATGACCGATGGTTATCGGGTCATGCTGCCGGCGATTGGCGCTTATACGGGCGGACTTGACGTGCGCGATCCGGCGATTGCCGGGCTGTTTCCGCGCGGCGGGCGGGCGTTTTTGCTCGGGCGGGACCGGCTTTACAGTTTTGCGGTGGCGGCGCGGCGACATGCCGTTGCGACAGACGGTGCGCAAATTCAAACCCGGCCCATATAAGCGACGCATCCGTGGCGCGCTTTGCCGCGTAACCCGCAACCTTGGGGAGAGTTTGACGTTACGATGACCAGTCCTGTGATCCTTCTGCTGCGTCGCGAACTGCGCCTGGCCGACAATCCGGCACTGCTGGCGGCTGTCGCGTCGGGCGCGCCGGTGTTGCCGGTTTTTGTGTTGGATGATGCCTCCCCTGGCGCATGGCAGGCGGGGGGCGCCTCACGCTGGTGGTTGCATCACAGCCTGACCAGCCTGGCGACCGATCTGGCGGCATGCGGCGCCACGCTGGTTTTGCGACGCGGGCCCATCGATGTGGAAATCCCGCGGCTGGTGGCCGAAATCGGCGCGGACGCGGTCCATGCCGGCATGCCGACCGAGCCTTGGGCGCGGGAGACGTACCATCGGCTGCGCGCGGCGCTGACGGTGAAGCTGACGGTCCATGAAACCAGCCTGCTGTTTCACCCCGACCGGATCAAGACCCAGGCCGGCACCGCTTATGGCGTGTTCACCCCGTTTTCGCGCGCCTGCCTGGCGCAGTTTCCGCTCGCGCCGCCATTGCGCGCGCCGGCCAGGATCGCCGGACAAAATGGGGTGCGATCTGACGCGCTTGACGACTGGAATTTATGCCCCACGGCGCCGGACTGGTCGGCAGGTTTGCAGGCGGCCTGGTCCCCGGGTGAGGCCGGCGCGATCGCGCGGCTGACCGACTTTCTGGCCGATGGGGTCGCAGGGTACGCCGCCCAACGCGACGTGCCCGCGGTCGATGGGACGTCGCGCCTGTCGCCGCATCTGGCGTGGGGCGAAATCTCACCACGGCAGATCCTTCATGCGGTGGGCGACCATCCGGCGCGGGCGAAGTTCGTGTCTGAAGTGCTGTGGCGCGAATTCGCGGCCAATTTGCTGTGGCAGCACCAGGATTTGCCGGCTACGCCGTTGCGCCGCGAATTTACCGCGATGAATTGGCGCGATGACCGGGCGGGCTTGCGCGCCTGGCAGCGCGGCCAGACCGGCATTCCACTGGTCGATGCCGGCATGCGCCAGTTGTGGCAGACCGGGTGGATGCATAACCGGGTGCGGATGGTGGCGGCGAGCTTCCTGATCAAGCATTTGCTGATCCCTTGGCAGGTGGGGGAGGCGTGGTTCTGGGATACTCTGGTCGATGCCGATCTGGCCCAGAACGCGGCGTCCTGGCAGTGGGTGGCTGGCTGTGGCGCCGACGCCGCGCCCTATTTCCGCATTTTCAACCCGGCGCTGCAGGGCGCGCGGTTCGATCCGGATGGCGCCTATGTGCGGCGTTTTGTGCCCGAACTGGCTGATATGGCGGATCGTTTCGTGCACACGCCATGGCTCGCGCCGAATCCGCCGCGCAACTACCCGGCGCCAATCATCGATCTTGCCGCGGGGCGCGATCGGGCCTTGGCGGCCTTTGCCGACCTGAAACAGGGGGCGGCATGAGGCAGCGCATCGCCGTGATCGGGGCGGGCATCGCCGGGCTGTCAGCGGCCTGGATGCTGCGCGATCAGCATGATGTGGTGCTGTTTGAGGCCGAAGCGCGGCCCGGCGGGCATGCTGATACCCAGACGGTCGCGGTCGATGGCGAGACCATCAATGTCGATACCGGGTTCATTGTCTACAACACCCGCAACTACCCCAACCTCACGGCATTGTTTGCCGAAATCGGGGTTGAAACCCAGGCGTCCGACATGTCGTTTGGCGTGTCGCTCGGCGGGGGGCGGCTGGAATATGGCGGCGGCACTCTTGCCCAGTTGTTTGCCCAACCGGCCAACGCGCTGCGGCCGCGCTTCTGGTCGATGATCCGTGATCTGCTGCGGTTTTATCGAGAGGCGCCGAAGCTGCTGGACAGCGCCGGAGCCGAAACGCTGGGCGACTATCTTGACCGCCACAGCTATGGTGCGGCCTTCGCGGAAGATCACTTGTTGCCGATGGGCGCGGCGATCTGGTCGGGCTCGCTGGCGGGAATGCGGGATTTTCCGGCGCGCGCTTTCGTGCGATTTTTCGTCAATCATGGGCTGCTGACCCTGTCCGATCGCCCGGCCTGGCGCACGGTGACCGGTGGATCGCGCAACTATGTCGCGCGGCTGGTGCGGGATTTGTCGGCCGTGCGCCTAGCCCATCCGGTGCGGCGGGTGGAGCGCACGGCGGCTGGCGTGTCAGTGCGGTTCGATGGCGGTCAGGAGGATTTCGATCAGGTGGTGTTCGCCTGCCATGCCGATCAGGCGCTGGCATTGCTGGCAGCCCCGACTGCGGCCGAAGCCGAATTGCTGGGGGCGTTCCGCTTTCAGGATAATCTTGCGGTATTGCATACCGATGCCTCGGTGATGCCCAAACGCCGCCGCGCCTGGTCGGCATGGAACTATCGTGACGCGACGCCGGATGGCCCGGTTTGCCTGACCTATTGGATGAACCAGTTGCAGGGTTTGCCGGGCAAAACGCCGATCCTGGTGACGCTCAACCCGGCCGCGCCGCCGGCCAACATTCTGCGCCAAATTACCTATCGCCACCCCCAGTTCGATACCCCCGCACTCGCGGCGCAAACCCAGCTTGATACCATCCAGGGCCGCCACCGCGCCTGGTTCGCGGGCGCCTGGACCGGCTGGGGATTTCACGAAGACGGGATTGCCTCGGCCGTGCGCATCGCCGCAGCCCTGGGAAGTGCGCCGATCTGGGCGCAGCGGCGCGGGCGGGCGGCATGACGCAAGCAACCCTCCATCTCGGGACTGTCGCCCATATCCGCCACACCCCGTTTCAGCACCGGTTTTCTTATCGGCTGTGGATGATGTCGGTCGATCTTGACCGGGTTGGCACGCTGCGGTCCTGGATGTTCGGGCATAATCGGCGCCGGCTGGTGGCGCTGTTTGATCGCGACCATGGCAAGCGGGATGGCAGCGCATTGCGGCCCTGGGTCGAAGGCGAATTGCAGCGGGCCGGACTGGATGAATGCGCCGCCCGCATTCATCTGATGGCGATGCCGCGGGTGTTTGGCTTCACCTTCAACCCGATTGCGTTTTTCTTTTGCTATGATGTGGCGGGCCGGCTTGGCGCGGTGGTGCATCAGGTGAAGAACACGTTCGGTGATCAGATCGCCTATGTGTTGCCGGTGCCCGACGATGCCAATATCCGCCAGGCGACCGGCAAGCGCCTGCATGTATCGCCGTTTTTCGATATGGCGGGCGGCTACCAATTCGCCTTCAATGCGCCGGATTTCACCCCGGATGGCGCGCCGTTCCGTCTGGCCATTCGCTATGCGACCGATGCCGTGCCGCGGCTGACCGCGACGATGGAGCTGGCGCCGATCGGGTTTTCCAATCCGGCGCTCGGCCGTCTGCTGGTGGCATTGCCGTTCGTGACTTTGAAAGTGGTCGCCGCTATCCATTGGCAAGCTATCCGCTTGTGGCTGCGCGGCGCGCGCTTCCATTCCCGCCCCACCAAGGCAAATCTTGCCGACGCAGGAGACAAGAGATGAGCGGCAGCGAAACGATATCCAACGTGATCCTGGCCAGCCCGCCGCGCAATCGCTGGCTGCGCGTGGCATTGCGGATGGCCGAAATGATCCGCGTCGGCACCTTGACCGTGGTGCTACCCGACGGCCGTACCCATCGGGTGGCGCGCACCCCGCACCCGGCAGCCACGGTGGTGATCAAGGATCCGCGCGCGGCCAAGCGATTGATCCTGGGCGGAAGTCTCGGGTTGGCCGAAGCCTATGTGGACGGGCTGTGGGAAAGCCCGTCGATCAGCGATGTGATGACCCTGGCGGCGGAGAACGAGGCGCAATGGGTCCAAATCCTCAATGGCAAGCCCTGGATCAGGTTCATCTCCCGGCTCGCGCATCGGCTGCGCCCCAACACGCGGCAGGGCGCGCGGCGCAACATTGTGGAGCATTACGATCTCGGCAACGAATTCTATGCCGCCTGGCTCGATCCCAGCATGGCCTACTCGTCGGCGCTGTTTGCCGGGGAGGATGACACGCTGGAAGCGGCGCAAACCCGCAAGATGCACCGGCTTTGCGCGATGCTTGGGTTGCAGCCCGGGATGCGGGTGCTGGAAATTGGCTGCGGCTGGGGCGGGTTCGCCGAAATCGCCGCGCGCGATTATGGCTGCACGGTGGTCGGCGTGACCTTGTCGCCATCGCAACTGGCCTATGCCACGGCGCAGATCGCGGCAGCCGGCCTTTCCGATCGGGTGGAATTCCGGCTGGAGGATTATCGCGACACGGCGGGGACCTTCGACCGCATTGCCTCGATTGAAATGTTCGAAGCGGTGGGACGCGAATACTGGCCGGCTTATTTCGCTACGCTGCGCGCCCGGCTTGCCCCCGGCGGGTTGGCCGGCTTGCAGATCATCACCATCGCCGACGCGCTGTTCGATGATTACAGTTCCCATGCCGATTTCATCCAGCGCTATATTTTTCCCGGCGGCATGCTGCCCAGCCCGCGCCAGTTGCAACTGCAATATGCCCGCGCCGGGCTGGTAGAGAAGACGTCCCACTGGTTCGGCCAGGATTACGCCGAAACCTTGCGGCGCTGGAACGCTGCGTTCCAGGCGAATTGGCCGGATATTCAGCGCTTCACGCGCTTGCGGCAGCGCCCGTGCGACGCGCGCTTCAAGCGGCTGTGGGAGTATTATCTGGCCTATTGCGAAACCGGGTTCCGCGCCGGCTGGACCGATGTCGGGCAGATTTTGCTCGCACCCGCGTGATCCCGGCCGGGCGTGGCGTGCGGGTGGTCGGCGACGTGCACGGCGATGCGCGGGCGTTCGCGATTGCGTGCGATACTGATCTGTTCGTGGTCCAGCTTGGCGATGTGATCGATTACGGGCCGGACAGCGCGGCGGCGCTGCGGCTGGCGATCGATCTAGTGGCGCGCCGGGCCGGGGTGTTTCTGCTCGGCAATCATGATCTGAAACTTGCCCGCGCGCTCGCCGGGCGCAACGTCCGGATCAGTCCGGCACTGGCCGAGACCCTGGCGGGGCTTGATGAGGGCTTGCGTGCCGTCGCTGCCACTGCGATCGCCGCCGCCCCGGCCTGGCTGCAATGGGGCCACCTTCTGTTCGTTCATGGCGGGTTTCATACCGACATGCTCGACCAGCCGCCGGCGACGATGGCCGATACCCATGCCGGCGGC
Source organism: Acetobacteraceae bacterium (assembly GCA_025352995.1). GTDB lineage: Bacteria > Pseudomonadota > Alphaproteobacteria > Acetobacterales > Acetobacteraceae > CAITOL01. The sequence goes on along the minus strand of JANXRN010000302.1, from coordinate 5,949 downwards.
GCGCTCGGCCGGGCCTTGTATGGCGAACCGACCGGGCGGGTGCAGGCGGATGGCTATCCCGAACGCAGCCTGCGCTGGGTTGACCGTATCCCCCCCGATCTGGTGGTCTATTGCGGCCATGACCGGCGCAGCACCGATGGTCGCCCCTATGTCCGCACCGGACTGTTGGGGGGCAAGGCGGTGTTTCTCGATACCGGCGCGGGCAAGGGCGGGCATCTATCCTGGATCGATTTACCAGCGGGGGCGTGAAGATGGTTACGGTGCGCTATTTGGTTGATGACGTGACCGCTGGGGTGGCGTTTTATCGTGACGGGCTGGGCTTTGCCTTGACGCAGCAATTCGGCCCGGCGATGGCGATCCTGGAAAAAGACGGCATGAAGCTGTGGCTTGCCGGGCCGCCATCATCGGCGGCCAAGCCAATGCCGGATGGGGCGCAGCCCGTGCCCGGCGGCTGGAACCGTTTCGTGCTCGAAGTCGCCGATCTGCCCGCGCTGGTGGCCGAATTGCGCGGCAAGAACGTGGTGTTCCGCAATGACATCCTTGATGGCCCTGGTGGCCGGCAAATCCTGTGCGAGGATCCGGCGGGCAATGTGATCGAGCTGTTTCAACCACGATGAGGCTTGCCGCCGGGGCCTTGCTGCTGGCGCTCTGGTCCGGGGCAGCGCTGGGCCAGCTTGCCAATGGCAGCTATTTGAGCGTCGTGCCGCCGGGCTGGGACGGGCATGCCCCGCTGAAGCTACTGATCTTCATCCATGGCTGGCAAAGCAGCGCGGCCGAAATCCTCGCCGATGCCGATGTGACCGGGCCGGCAGCGCAGGCAGGGTATTTGCTGGTGGCGCCCGATGGGCTGGGCAAAAGCTGGTCGCTGCGCGGCAGCCTGGCGGGTCGGCGTGACGATCTGCGCTTTGTGCATGATGTGCTGGCCGATGTGCGCACGCGCTGGCCGATCGATCCGCGCCACGTGGTGGCGGGCGGATTTTCAGTCGGAGCATCGCTGGTCTGGGATATCGCCTGTCATGATGCCGCCGGCTTCACCGCCTTCCTGCCGCTGTCGGGCGGGTTCTGGGTGCCGCTGCCGGATGCCTGCACGGCCCCGGTGAATTTGCGCCAGACCCACGGGCGTGCCGACACGACTTTCCCGCTTGCCGGCCGAGCGATCGGGCAACGCATGCGCCAGGGCAACGTGATTGACGGGTTTGCCCGCTGGCGCGCGGTGGATGGCTGTGCCGCCCAGCCGGACGCGCGGATCGTCGAAGGCGATCTGGATTGTGATGTCTGGAGGAGTTGCGCATCGGGCCGGAGCTTGCAGCTTTGTCTGCATCCGGGCGGGCATATGATCGAAGCCCATCATCTTGCCGCCGGCTTGGCCTGGGCGGATTTGCGGCCGTAACCAGCCCCCTCGGCAGAGCGTTCGGGATGTGGCAAACTGCCCGTGACGTGAATTTTGGAGGCTCGCCATCGCCGCCCTTCGCCAATTGCTGCTGATGCGCCATGCCAAGTCAGCCTGGGAAGAGCCGGGCCTGACCGATCATGCGCGATCCTTGGATGCAAGCGGCCGGGCCAGTGCGGCGGCGATGCGGGGTGCGATGGTGGCCCTTGGTCTGGCGCCCGATCTGGTGCTGGTCAGTTCCGCCCGGCGCACCATGCAAACGCTGCATCTGCTGGAACCATGGGATGAAACGCCGCTGATTGAGGTGATCGATACGCTCTATCTCGCAGACCTTGGGGCCCTGCTCGGGGTGTTGCATTCGGTGCCGGAAACCCTGCGCAGCGTGATGCTGATCGGGCATAATCCGGGGATGCATGAGCTCGCGCTGCATCTGGTCGGGGCGGCTAATCTGTCGCATGCCAATGGCGATGCGCGACGTCTCGGCGAAGGCTACCCGACCGGCGCGCTGTGCGAATTCACCGTGCCCGGCGCTTGGGGCAGCCTGGGCGAGGGTGGCGGCCGGTTGCAGCGCTTTCTGGCGCCGCGGGACCTGCCGGGCGGCGATTGATGATGGCGCCCGGCGATGCCGAAACCGGGCTGACTTTGGACCTGCTGCTGCCCGCCGAGGCAGCGCCCGCGCTTCAGGGGCGGGCACGCAATATCAAATGGATTTGGCACGATACGGCGGATTTCGCCCTTGCGGCCGACGGGTTGGCGCTGCTCGACACTGGCGGCGCGGCATGGCGGCTGGATCGCTTCCGGCCGACCAAGCCCGAATCCGCCTGGCTCCCTGGTGCGCCCGATTGGACCCTTGCCGAGAGCGATGCGCCCGCGCTTGTCTGCGCGACAGCAGGGATCGATTTTCCGGCAAATCTGATCCCGATGGCCCGGCTGCACGCCCGCCAGCGCCATTTGCGGGCTGGCACGGACGGGGTAGTGGGGTACGTGATTGACGGCGTGCTGCACAGCGCGGCGCATGAGCGGTCGGTTCGACTGCTGCGCGTCAGCGGGCCAGCGAATGCGGTGATCGCGCGCGCTGATCAGCTCGGCGCTTCGGTACCCGGCATTGGTCTGTCGGCCATGGCACTGGCGTTGGCCCATCCGGGCCTGCCGCCCCGTCGGACCGGCGCGCCGTGTCTGGCGCCAAATTCCAGCGTCGATGCCGCGTTCGGCCATATTGTCGGGCATCTGACCGACGTGATCTTGCATCTGGCCCCGCTGGCGGTCCTTGGTGCGGGGCCGGAGCCAGTGCATCAGATCCGGGTTGCGGCAAGACGGCTGCGCTCGGCGCTTGGGCTGTTCGGCAAGATCGTCGCCTGCCCAGAACTTGCGCCGATCAAAGCCGGCGCGCGGCAATTGGCAACAATTTTGGGGCCGGCGCGCGATTGGGACGTGTTTCTGGCCGGAACCGGCGCGGCGGTGGCCGCGTCCTTGCCCGACGATCCCGCCGTCGCGCACTTGCTGGCCGCGGCAAAACGCCGGCGCCAGGCGGCTTACCGGGGTTTGCGGATTTATCTCGATGGGCCGGAGTTTCGCCTGCTGGGCTTGCGGCTAGTGAGCCTCATCGCGATGCGACCATGGGAAATGGATGGCGAGGCGAGGGCGCTTGCCGCATTCGCCGCCAGGGCGCTGAAGAAGCGCCATGTCCGGATGATGGCGGCGGGAGATGGGATCGAAGACCTTGACGTGCCCGCATTGCATAGGCTGCGGCTGCAAGCCAAGCGGCTGCGCTATGCCGCCGAGTTCCTGGCGCCGCTCTACCCGGACCGCATCATCGGTCGCTATGTGCGCCGGCTATCCGATGTGCAGGAAGCGCTCGGCCATTTGAACGATGCCAGTGTCGCCGCCGGACTGATGGGGGCATTGGGCCGCGCCGGCGGGCTTGGCTATGCCGGCGGGGTGGTGCGCGGTTTCGTTGCCGGGCGCGCGGGGGATGCGCGGGATAAGATTGCCGCGGCGTGGACGCGGTTTCGCAAACTGACCGTCAAGCCGCTGTTCGTGGCGACAAAACCGGATGATCTGGATAAGGATTAATCTGTCAGGGCTTGACCGGGAACCGTGACCGCGCCACGTCTCCGACATGAAAATCCTTATCCAGCGCAGGGTTTCGGACGACCGGACCTTGGATATGACCCCGGATGGCGCCTTCGTCATGCCGCCGGCGCGGCCATGGCTTGATCGCCTGGTCGGCTGGGCCCTGAGTTTCGCGGGGCTTGCGGTTGGGGTGATGGCGATTGGGCTGGTGGTGTGGTTTACCGTGCTGTTGCTGCCGTTTCTGTTGCTGGCCGGACTGCTCGGGTATTTGGGCCTGCGCTGGTATTTGTTTCGGCTACGGCGCTAGCCCGAACTCCCGCGCCAGCAGCGTGTAACTATGCTGCCGCGCCACCGGATCATGTGCGGTCGATAGCACCGCAACCTCCGCCACCCCAACCTCAGCCGCCAGCGCGCGCAACTTCGCCCCTACGACGTCCGGCGTGCCGTAGAAGCTGCGCTGGCGCAGTTTTTCCAGCCGCACCAGTTCCGCATCGGAATAGACGTAGGACGCGGCTTCTTCCGGCGAGGGCAGGGCGGCGAACACCCCCTTGTCACGCCAGATGCGGGCGAGCGCCCGGCTGGAAAATAACCGTTCCGCTTCTTCCTGCGTATCGGCCGCGAGCGCCCAGACGCAGATCGCGCCTTGCTGGGTTGGGTGGCGCGGGCTGGGGCGGTAGCCATCGCGATAGAGTGCCAAGGCTTCGCCGGCGCCACTGCCTTCGGAAATGAAATAGGCGAAACAATGCGGCAGCCCGAAATGGGCGGCGACCTGGGCGCCGAAATCGGAACTGCCGAGGATCCACACTTCCGGCAAATTTGGCCCTTGCGGCTGTGCGGAGATATCACGGAACGGATGGCGCTCGACCAGCTTTTCGCCCGCAAGCCATGCCAGCAAATCGCGCACCTGGGCGGGGAACTGATCCGACGCTGTCGCCGCATTGGGGTTGAGCGCGTAGGCGGTGAGGCCGTCCGACCCCGGTGCGCGGCCAAGCCCGAGATCGATCCGGCCCGGTGCGATCGCATCCAACACCCGGAACTGCTCGGCGACTTTCAGCGCCGAGTAGTGCGGCAACATCACCCCGGCGCTGCCGACCCGAATGCGGCTGGTGGTGGCCGCGATCGCGGCAATCAGGATTTCCGGTGCCGAACCGGCGATCGATGCCGAATTATGATGCTCGGCGCACCAGTAGCGATGATAGCCCAGCGCTTCGGCATGCTTGGCAAGCGCCAGCGATTCGCGGATTGACGCATCCGGTGATCGGCCGCTGACAACGGTGGACTGGTCGAGGACGGAGAGGCGCATGGGAGGCCCTAGCTCAAAAACTCACATGCCCGAATATGGCATTGAGCACGAGATAGACCAGCCCGCCAACCAGGAACCCGACCAGCGTGCCGTTGATGCGGACATATTGCAGGTCCGGCCCCAGCCGCAGTTCCAGCCGTTCCACCAGGGTGGCGCTGTCCCAGCGATCGACAACCTCGGCGATGAAGTCGGCGAGTTGCGCTTGCGCTGCCGGCAAGAAGCCCGACGCCACGCTTTCAGCAGCGCGCTGCAACCGCGCATGGGCGGCTGGATCGCGGGTCAGCATGTCCCCCAAATTGGCCAAAGCCTCCGCCAGGAACGCCACCGTGCGTCCATTGGGCCGCGCCGCATCGGCTTCGAGCGCGAGCCGCATGCGCGACCACACATCCCAGAACCAGGTCTTCACGCTGTCATGGCCCAACACTTGCCGCACCGCGGCGCCCAACTCCGCCGCGCGCGCCGGATCGGCTTCGATCCGGGCGATTTCCCGGCGCATCCATTCATCGAACGCGTCACGCAACTCCGATCCATCCGGTTCAATCTTGTCCAACTCGGCGTTGATCACCGCAAGCGCGCGCTTGGCGATCGAGGCACCGAGCGCCCAGCCGACCAGGCGCCCGCCTTGCTCACGCACCCGTTCCTCGATGGCGTGGCGCAGGGCTTCTTCGCGGGTGGCAAGCAGGGTTTTGAACTGGCTCAGCACGTAGCCGAAGACTTCCTGGTGCCGGCCGCCTTCCATCAGCTGGCGCAGGGCGCGGGCGACGACGCGGCCGGCTTCGGGGCCACCAAGGACGCGGGGCAAAATGCGGGTCATCACCTTGCGGGCGCGGCCGTCCTCGATTGTTGCCAACAGCCGGGGCAAGGTGCTGGCGAGCGCCTCGGCAGCCGGGCGGACTGATGCCGGATCGGACAGGAAGCGCGCCATGATGCCGGCCATGTCGAGCCGAGCCAGCATGCGGGCAACATCGGCTTCGGTGAAGACATGGTCGGCAACAAACCGCCCCAGCGCGCGGCCCAGCCGGCCCTGTTCGCGCGCGATGATCGCGGTATGCGGGATCGGCAGGCCGAGCGGATGGCGGAACAGGGCGGTGACGGCAAACCAGTCGGCAATGCCGCCGACAAAGCCCGCTTTGGCGGCTGCTTGCAGCAAATCGGTCCAGAAACCGGGCGGCATGGCGTAGGT
>JANXRN010000271.1 GCA_025352995.1 Acetobacteraceae bacterium | reverse complement strand
GAAACCCGTCGAATATATCAAAATCTCGGCGGTTACTATTTTGAGATAATCGATACAGATTGCGATATCATTGCCAAGACGACCTCGATTGACGTTTATGGCAAATCGATCGGCGTGCGAAAACTCACGCGCTTGTTCCAGTATGATCCCATTTCCTATGACGCCGCGTTGCCGGACATCCAGGTTACCGCACGAAACGAGATCGTAATTACCGTCCCAGTCGTAAGTTCGGTAGGCTACCAACGAACCGATTGGGTCGGCCGCACGATCCGAGTGGAAATCGGCGAAAACATCGATGAACAAAACCGTCCAAAACGCACTACTCCGGGTCCCACCCCTTGATCCGATAGATCGGCGCCAGAATAGTCGACATCGGCGTCCATGAATTCGAAGGCTGGCGCGGCCTGCTGGAATGGCCGGCGCTGCTGAAGCGGCTGGATAAAATCGCCCCGAGCTTCCGCGATTAATCCTTCGCACCGGGGTTCAAAACCCGCCGCATACGTGCCAGAAGCGCAAGATGCGGCGGGGCCGCAGAAAACGACGGGATGGGAAACGACCAATATGCGATTTTCACTCGGCGGCGGCTTGGCGGCGCTCGCGCTTATGGCCGCCGGTCCGGCGCTGGCCCAGGCTACGCCTCCTGCGCGCATCGACAGCGGTGATACCGCGTTCATGCTGCTCTGCACGGTGCTGGTGCTGCTGATGACCATCCCCGGCCTGGCGCTGTTCTATGGCGGCATGGTGCGCAAGAAGAACATCCTGGCGATCATGGCGCAGTCCTTCATCCTGTGCGCGCTGGTCACGGTGGTGTGGATCGTCGCCGGCTATTCCCTGGCGTTTGGCGACGGCAATGCCTGGATTGGCGATACCTCGCGGCTGTTCCTGGGCGGCATGGGCTGGGACGGGCCGTTCACCCTTGGTGCGGCGACCTCGGCACCGCAGAAAATGACGGTGCCGGAACCGGTTTTCATGTTCTACCAGATGACCTTCGCCATCATTACCCCCGCAGTGGTGACCGGCGCATTTGCCGATCGGATGAAGGTTTCGGCGCTGTTTCTGCTGATGGTGCTGTGGTCGCTGGTGGTTTACGCGCCGATCGCCCATTGGGCCTGGGCGCCGCTGGGGTGGCTCAACGTGCTCGGCATGGCGGATTTTGCCGGCGGCACGGTGGTTGAGGTGAATTCGGGGGTGGCGGGACTGGTCTGCGCCTTGGTGCTCGGCAAGCGGCTGGGCTATGGGCGCGACAACATGGCGCCGCATAATCTCGCTTTCGCGGTGATCGGTGCTGCGTTGCTATGGGTGGGCTGGCTCGGGTTCAATGCGGGCTCGGCCGGCACTGCCGGCGGCCGGGCGGCAATGGCGATGGTCGCGACCCAGGCGGCGGCGGCGGCGGCAACGCTCGCGTGGCTCGCGCTGGAATGGGTGCGATCCGGCAAGCCCACGGTTTTGGGCGCGGTTTCGGGCGCGGTCGCCGGTCTGGTCGCGATCACGCCTGCGGCCGGCTATGTGCTGCCCGGGTCCGCCCTGGTAATCGGCCTCGTTGCCGGGGTGGCCTGCTACTGGATGGTCACCGAAATCAAGCCGCGCCTGGGGTATGACGACAGTCTCGACGCATTCGGCGTGCACGGCATCGGCGGCGTGATCGGCATGTTGCTGACCGGGCTGTTGGCGTTTGAACCGCTCGGCGGCACCACCGGTGGGCTGGCGCAACTGGGTATCCAGGCGGTTGGGGTGCTGGCGGCAGGGGCCTGGAGTGGGGTCGGTACCTGGGGCTTGCTGAAGCTGGTCGATAGCGTGGTCGGCCTGCGGGTCACTGATGACGAGGAACGTCGCGGCCTCGATGAAGTGTTGCATGGAGAGAGTTTGGGGTAGCGCCCTACTCCGGATCCCACCCCTTGATCCGATACGTCGGCACCAGAATATCCGCCGCACGCTCTTCCACCGATTTTGCCAGCCATTTGCGCAACAAGATCAGCACCCCGCGCGTGGGGTACGGGATATCGGTCGCCAGCACTTCCTCCACCCCGATCCAGCGCAGATTTTCGAGCTCGCCGGAGCCTTCCAGGGTGCCGCCGATATGGGCTTCGTCCACGACCAGAAAGCGCGCGTCGAAGCGGATCGGGGAATTGGGCGGGGTGATG
>JANXRN010000249.1 GCA_025352995.1 Acetobacteraceae bacterium | reverse complement strand
CGCCTGTCGGGCGCCGAGTGCGTGATTGAATAAGCGGCCCATTAACGCATAGGAATGGCTATGCGCGGCATAGGCGCGCAGTTCCGCCGATAGAACAAAGTAGGCCGAGATTGCGGGCAAGATCGCGGCGAGGATGGTCAGGACTTCGAGCAGCAAATGCGCGTTGTGCCAGTAAATTTCGATCGGCAGCATCAGGATTGCCGTGCCGATACCAACATAGAGCAGCCGTTCCGACCAACGCTCGTTACGGTGGGCCCATCGCGCATTCTTCTGCGCCATGCCTGGCTTGGTTGCGCTGCCGACGAAATATTTGCCCTGGTCCTTGATCCATCCTGCGGTGACGAGATCCCGATGCGGCGTCGGCAGACTTTGCGCCAACCCCGCGGCCCATAGTGCCGGGCCGCGCAGTGCGAAATTGATCCAGCCCAGTTCGCCGCGCTGCTGGCGCAATGTATAGTCCGCCACACCATCGGGGATTGCGGCCAGTCCCCAGAATAGCTGCACCCGCATCGCCTCGGCCAGGGCACGATAATCCTGGAAATGGTCTTGCCAGCGCCCTGGCAGCACCAGCAGACGATAGTACAAAATCACCGCCAGGAACAGCATAACATAGGCCGTCAGCCAGTAAGGGTTATGGGCAAAGCCGACATGGCTTTCGAACAGCAATACCGCGAGCGGCACGAGGGCGGTGAAAGCAAAAATGACCCCGACCAGTCGGATATTGCCGGGCCACCAGCTGGGGCCAGGCAGGGCTGGAAATACGTCCAGCAATTTGCGCTGATAGATTTGCGCGGCCACGTCGGGCGCCGCCTGCCAGGCACGCAACTGGTCGAGGTGAGGTTGCGCCTTACCGCCCGGATCGGGGACGCCGTCGGGCTTCAGATAGCCAAGCTGACGCGCAAACACTGCGGCACCATCAGGCCGAAACGCCGAAATGCGGCGATTGAGCGTCGCTATGGATTTGAAATCCTGCGAGTCATCTTCGGCGAGTGCCGCTAGCAGCCCGCCTACGCCAACCGCTTGCGGTGGCTTGGGGAGGAGGAAACTGGCGCCGGCTTGGGGGGAAGTTTGGCCGGGCACCGCAACAATCCCACCATTCTTGGCCCGTGGCGTAACAATGTGCAGCACCGGGCCGCCGCGCGACAGGTCGAGCCGGGTGAAGCTTTCACGGAACCATGGGCTGCGCTGGGCCGCGACGCGGTGATGCGTGCCCCCTGCCCGCATAGCGATCACGTCCGCTGTCCCACCCCGGGCGGGGACCATCGGGGCGTCACCGTTCCATAAAGCGAGCAGCAAATGCGATCGCCGCGCCAGCAGCACACCGAGCTGTTCGTAGTGCAGTTCGTCATAGTCTGCGTCTGCCAGATCACAGATCTCCGGCAGTTGCAATTGCAATTCGGCCTTGGCCCAGAAGTCGGCGAGAATGCTCCGCCCGGCATCGCTCGGCAGGGTTGCGGCGTAGCGCGCCATCGGCATCGGCAGGGCGGCGATAATGCGGATGCTCAGCTTGCGTGCTTCTTGCACGACGAGCTGATCGGCGCCTTCGGCCAGTCCGGTCAGCACATGCAACGCGGCGCCGTAGGTTTTCTGCAATTCGGCTAGGGCGCTCGCAACCGAGGCGCGAATGGACGGCTCAGCGTCCGGCACAATGTCGATATGGCCGGAAACACCGACGACAACTGGGAAAAGCTGACTGGGAGCCGGTGCGGTCATCGGGCGTTTCCTCGATCATCGATACGGACAAGTAAAATATATCCCACCGCCGCGAATACCGCCATCGCATCCGCGCCCGATTGACAGATTTTCCCACCGCTCCGACACTTCCTGAAATCCGCAAGGCGGAGACGGAGGAAATAAAAATGGCCGCAGCGCTTTCCGGCATCCGCGTGTTGGATTTGACCACCAGTATCGCCGGGCAATTTTGCGCACGCATGCTGGCCGACTATGGGGCTGAAACCTTGCTGGCGGCCCCTTCTAATCCGACATCGCTTGATTTCCTCCACCTCAATCACGGCAAGCACACCACGACCACCGCTGCCGCTGACCTTGCCGCGTCGGCCGACGTGGTAATTGTTGATACGCCGGCCGAACGCGACCGGATTGGCGCCTTAGCGCCGGGTGCAATTGTGACCCTGGTTTCGCCGTTCGGCGCCGATGGTCCGTTCGCCGACTGGACCGGGTGCGAGATGATTTTCCAGGCCATCGGCGGCGTCATGCACGCGTCGGGCACCCCCGATCGCGCGCCGCTGTATGGCTGTGGCGATCGCGCATCTTTTTCCGCCGGTGCCGCCGCCTATATTGCGGTGCTGTCTGCACTTTATGCCAAAGGACGCTGGGGCATCGCGCAAGCCGTATCGGTCGATATCGCCGAAACCGCAGCCGCGATGGCCAATCCCTACGTCACCGGCTACCTCGCCAACGGCTTCCTCGAACCGCGCAGCGACCGCCGCACCCCGGTGGGCCAGTTGCGCTGCCCGGATGGCTGGGTCGGGTTTTACTTGCACGCGCATTTATTCGCCCCGATGTGCCCGGCGCTTGGC
>JANXRN010000099.1 GCA_025352995.1 Acetobacteraceae bacterium | reverse complement strand
TGCCGTCAATATTGGTGTTTATTCCGGTCATCCAGCTATTGACCTCGAACATCAAATTCCCCTCGGCGAGGGATTTCACGTGCGCTGTCCAGGCCTGCACCTCGGCCGGATCGGGGTCGAAGCTAGCCGTGCCGTGGTCGGTGGCATAGCGCACCAGATTAGTCACCCAATCGACGTTATATTCGATGGTGCGTGGGATGTTGCCGAGCGCCATGTGCGGGCCGACCAGCATCGCCATGCTGGGGAAGCCATCGACGGTCATGCCGAGATAGGTTTCCGGGCCGGCTTTCCAGCGGTCCTTCAGCGACTGGCCGCCGGCGCCGCGGATATCAATACGGTCAAAGGCGCCGGTGATGGCGTCAAATCCGGTGGCATAGATGATGATGTCGAAGTCGCGTTCGGCGTCTTGGGTTTTGATGCCGGTTGGGGTGATGCGCTCGATCGGGGTTTCGTTAAGGTCGACCAGTTCGACATTGTCCTGGTTATAGACTTCGAAATAATTCGTTTCCATCGGCACACGGCGGGTGCCGAAGCCGTGCTTTTTGGGGATGAGCTTTTCGGCGATGGCCGGGTTTTTCACTCGGCCGCGGATTTTGGTGGCGACGAAGGCACTAATTTCGGCGTTGGCGGCGCGGTTGGTCAGGATGTCGCGGAAATTGCCGACCCAGATGCCGAAACCGGGGGAGGCGTAGAGGTCTTCCCAGAATTCCTGACGGGTTTCTTCTGAAACATCGAACGTGTTGCGTGGATCGGCGGTGTGCAGGAAGCAGGCGAATGTTTCGCGGCAGCGCTGGAACATGTCGGGGTAGCCGGCGCGAAGCTTTGCCATCTCATCCGGCGTGATGCGGCTGTTGTGGAGCGGCGTGGACCAGTTGGCGGTGCGCTGGAACACCGTCAGATGGCCGGCGGTTTTGGCGACTTCCTGGATGGTCTGGATGCCGGTGGCGCCGGTGCCGATGACGGCGACGCGTTTGCCGGTGAAATCCACCGGTTCATGCGGCCAGCGCGCGGTGTGGCAGGATTGGCCCTGGAAGGACGTGATGCCGGGGATGCGCGGCAGGGTTGGGGCGGAAAGCGGCCCGAGGGCGGTGATCAGGAAGCGGCAGATGAAGCGTTCGCCGTTTTCCAGGGTGACGGTCCAGTTGCGCGTGGTTTCGGCGTAGTGGGCGGAGGTGACGCGGGCATGGAACTGAATATTGCGGCGGAGATCGAACTTATCGGCGACATGATTGAGGTAGCGCAGGGTTTCCGGTTGGCCGGCGAAATGTTCTGACCAGTCCCATTCATCGAGCAGTTCCTGGCTGAAGGAGTAGGCGTAGGAGTAGCTTTCTGAATCGAAGCGTGCGCCGGGGTAGCGGTTCCAGTACCAGGTGCCGCCGACGCCGCTGCCGGCTTCGAGCACGCGGGCGTTGAGGCCGAGTTGGCGCAGCCGGTGCAGCTGATACATCCCCGAAATCCCCGCCCCGATGACGATGGCGTCGTAAGCGGTCATGATATGGCCCATTCGTTTGCCCCATCATGACGCTATCCGAGTAGGCACGCCAACGGCAAGGAATGGACAAAGTTTTTTTGCTTCTTTTTGTTCACAAAAAGAAGAGTCTTTCTTAACCTATAATGTCTTCAATCCTGATCGGCAGATGCCGAACCCGCTTCCCGACCGCCTGATAGATCGCATTAGCAATCGCCGCCTGAATCCCCGACGTCCCCAGCATTCCCACCCCTTTGATGCCACCCGGCAGGAAGCTGTCGACTTCATCGATCATGATGATATCAAACTGCGGCATGTCGGCATGGACGGGGATGAGGTAGTCGGCGAAGCCTGGCCCGAGGATGCGGCCGGTGGCGGCGTCGGTGGTGACCTGTTCATGCAGCGCCATGCCGATGCCGCCGATCAGTCCGCCGATATATTGGCTGCGGGCCAGCAACGGGTTGACGATGCGGCCGGCGGCGAAGGCGCCGGTGACGCGGCGGACGCGGATTTCGCCGAGGTCGGGGTCGACGCCGACTTCGACGAAGATGGCACCGTAGCTCATGCTGCTATGGGTTTCGCCGTCGGCGGGTGGCGCGTCGGTGTGGCCGTTGGCTTCGATGCCGTCAGGGGCGTGACGCATGAGGAGGTCGGCGATTTTCTCGGCGAAATTACCGGTTCGGCTACGGATCATTCCGTCAGCGAACATCAAATCGTCGGCAGGGCGCCCGGCGATTTCGGCGAGCTGGTTGCGCAGTGCACCTGCCGCCATGGCGACGGCGGGGGCGATGCTGAGGGTAACCTGCGATCCGGCAGAAATCGGGCCTTCGGGCAGCAACGTGTCGCCGAGTTCGACGCTGATATCGGCCATTGGGATGCCGAGCACGGAGGCTGCCATTTGCGCGAGCATGGTGTAGGTGCCGGACCCCATATCCTGGGTGCCGCATTGCACCAGCAGCGATGCGTCGGGCGCGAGGGCGACGCGGACCTTCGCTGGCTGCCAGCGCTGGCGGTAATAGGTGCTGGCCATCCCGGTGCCGACCAGGAAGCGGCCGTCGCGGACCGGGGTTTTGGGGCGTTGGGCCCAGCCGAAGCGCTCGGCGCCGACGCGCGTGCAGTCGAGC
>JANXRN010000200.1 GCA_025352995.1 Acetobacteraceae bacterium | reverse complement strand
ACCAAGCGGGCGCACGCGCCGGCGTTGGGGGAAAACACCCGCGACGTGCTGGTGCAGCACGGGTACTCCGCCGAGGAAATTACCGCGCTCTACGACACTAAAGTTGTGGCTGGCTAACCCAACCCGAGCCACTGATATAGTCGTTGGGAGGGTGCCCAAAGCTGCATGATGGGCACCCGCCATGCGATCATCGTCCAACCCGCGGCGACCAGCACGGCCAGGCTCACCAGCCAGGCGATGGCTGGTGCGATCGCCGTGCTTGGCCGTTTCTGGGTCGTGGGCAGCCGATGGGTCGCGGCGATCGGCGCGGGCTCGGCGTAGTGTTCGGCGATCATTGGCGTGATGGCGATCGGCGGCGGCAGATCGGCGTCATCATGCGGGTCAATCGCTGGATGGGGCGGATCGACCGTCCATACAATGCTGCATTTGGCGCAGCGCACCTGCCGTGGTGCGGCGCCGAGTTTGGCGTCCGGCACGTCGTAAATCGCCTCGCACGACGGACAAACGATGTGCATGCTGATCCTTATCGGATGGAAGCCCATCGTGCGCGCAAGCATGGACCGATGACAACCTCCCCTTCCGGCACGGGCGGCAAAGGTGGCAGATTGGGGGCATGATCAGGCTCGAAGGCATCAGCGTGCGCTACGGTCCCGATCCTGCCGGCGGGTTGGCGCTGGATGGGCTTGACCTGGTGTTACCGCAAGGCGGCGTTGCCTTCGTGACCGGGCCGACCGGGGCTGGCAAGACGACGTTGCTTGATCTGCTGCATCTTCAGGTCGCGCCCAGCGATGGCCGTGCGGTGGTGTTGGAAGCCGATCTGGCGACCTTGGATCGGAACCGACGGGCGGCGTTGCGGCGCCGGACGGGGCGAATTTTTGCCCCGGCGCGGTTGCTGGATGACAGGTCGGTTTTCGATAATGTGGTGTTGCCGTTACTGCTGTCGGCCAAGGGTTTGGCGCGGCCCGATACACGCCAGCGCGCCGATGTCGGGGAATTGGTCGGCTGGCTCGGGCTGGCGGCGAAATCCACCTGGCCGGCGCGGCTGCTGTCGCAGGGCGAACGCAAGCTGGTCGAAGTGGCCCGCGCGGTGATCGCCCAGCCGGCGCTGCTGCTGGCCGATGGCCCGACCGATGGGCTGGACGGCGACCGGGCCGAGCAGGTGATGCGGCTGTTATGGGAAATGCATCTGCTGGGCGCGACCACGGTGATTGCCACCAATGACGCGCGCTGGTTGGGGTGGAAACCGGCGCCGGTGATCCGGCTGGCGCAAGGGCGGCGGGTGGATGATGGCTAGGGCGCGATCATCAATCACTCTGATCGCGGCGATGTGCGGCGTGCTGGTAACAGCAATTGGCGCGGCGTTTGGCGCTGCGGGCCTTGCCGCGCAGTGGCAGGCCGGCAGTGCGTTGACGGTGCAAGTGCCGCAGCCGGGGATGGTCGCCAAGGACGGCCAGACGCGGCAGGCCCTGGTACTTGCGGCGTTGCGCAGTGCCACCGGGATCGCGGCGGTGCGCGTGCTGTCGGAGGGTGAATTGGCCGACTTGCTGCGCCCGTGGCTCGGGCGCAACGCCGAAAAAATGTCGCTGCCGCTGCCGGCGGTGTTCACTTTGCAAATGGCATCGCCGCCGGCGGATGTCGCGGCGCTGGCCCGCCAACTCGGGGAACTGGCGCCGGGGACGGTGGTGGAGGCCCCGGCGCAGTGGCGCAATCCGGTGCTGGTTGCGGCCCAACGGTTTAGGCTCGCCGGGTTGGTGCTGGTGGTGGTCGTGGCGTTGGTGACCGTCGGGGTGATTGCGGGCGCGGCCACCGGGCAACGCAGCGATCAGGTCGCGTTACTGCACGCCCTTGGTGCGCCGGATGCGGTCAGTCTCGGTCGGACCGGCGGTTTCTGGCGGGCCTTGCTGGCGGGCTGCCTGGGCACGGCGGCGGCGGTGTGCGTGCTGATCGGTTTGCATGGGCTACTGGCGCCGCTGGCGGGCGCGGCGGTGTGGCCCGACGCGTTGGCCGCGATGTCCGACCTCACCCGCATCGGCCATCTTGGGCTGTTGGACTGGCCGCCGGCGCTGTGGGCTTCGGTCATCGCGGTGCCGATCCTTGCGGCGATGCTCGATCGGATGGTGGCGCGCGCCAGTTTGCGGCGGTGGTTGCGGCGTTTGCCATGAAAGCCTGGGCAAGATTGCTGGCGTGCTTGGTCCTGCTGGTGCTGCTGCTGTGGGTGGCCGGGTTTGCGGTCTTTGTCATCGCCAGCCGCCAGGTGGCCGCACCGCCGGCGCTGGTTGGCGGGGTCGTCGTGCTAACCGGCGCGCCGGGCCGGATCGAAGCGGGACTGCGCCTGCTGAGCGAACATCCTGCCGGCCGCTTGCTGATCTCCGGCGTCGGGCAATCGGCGAGCTTTGCCGAACTCGCCCGCCGCGCCGGGGCCGACCCTGGCCCCGCCAGCCGCGTTACGCTCGGCCGCCTTGCCCACACCACCAGCGGCAATGCGCGGGAAGCTGCCGACTGGGCGCGGCAAAATGCGTTCACCGCGCTGGTGATTATTACCTCGTCCTACCACATGAAACGGGCGTTGCTTGAATTCGCGCGCGCCATGCCCGATGTCGTGCTAATCCCCGCCCCGGTGGTCGCGCCGTTGCCGCATGATCTGGCGGGGTGGCGGCTTTACGCTGGTGAGTTCAACAAATATCTCGCCGTGCTATGTCGTCTCGGCGTGCTGGCGGACCGGGACGATCCGGCGACTTGAAGGATACGGGATGATCTGGCTGCGCTCGGCGATCTATCAGATCTGGTTCTACAGCGTCAGTCTGGTGCTGGTGCTGGCGTGTGCGCCGTTGCTGCTATTGCCACGCGACCTGGCATACCGGTCGGTCTTTGTGATCGCCCAGCTTTGGGCGCGCACCACGCTGGGCGGGCTGCGGCCGATTTGCGGGATTAATTTCGTGGTGACCGGGTGGGAGAATTTGCCCAAAAGCGGCCCGGCGTTGATCGCGTCCAACCACCAGTCAGCGTTCGATACTGTGGTCTGGATGGCGCTGCTCAACCAGGTTGCCTACGTCATGAAGCAGGATCTGCAGCGCATTCCGCTGTATGGCCAGATTTGCGTGGCGACCCGGATGATCATCGTTGATCGCGGCGCCGGGGCCAACGCGATCCGCACTTTGCTGGCGGGCGCCGCGCGGGTGATCGCGGAACGGCGGATGATCGTCATCTTCCCCGAAGGCACGCGGGCGCCGCCGGGGACGGTTGGGGTGCTGCATCCTGGCGTTGCTGGCATTGCGTCCCATACCGGGCTGCCGGTTATTCCGGTCGTCACCGATTCGGGTGAGCATTGGGGCCGGCGCGGCTTTCGCCGCTTCCCGGGCACCATCACCATCGCCATCCGCCCGGCCTTGCCTGCTGGTCTGCGGCGGCAGGAATTACTGAGCCGGCTTGAAGCGGAATATCGGCGTGGTGTGGATAAGTCTGTGGAATCATCCGCGCCCGGCTTCCAGCACAACAATAATTGAGCAGCGAAAACCCTTGGAATGACGACGGAAAATAAGATCGATCGCACGCCCGCAGCGCGCAAAAAGGGCCTGGGGACAGATCAGCCAACCCGGCCACGCTGGTGGCGCCGGCCGCTGCTGTGGCTGTGGGTGCTGGTTGTGGTCCCGGCTGGCCTGATCGCCGCCCACGCAGTGCTGTGGTACCTCGCCTGTGCCCAGATCACCGCCCAGATGACGGTGGAATTGCGCAATCTCGCCCGCCAAGGCTGGTCAACCTACGCCGATACGCCGGTGCGGTCCGGCTATCCGTGGATGGCGGAAGTTACGGTTCCCGGCCTGCGTGCGGCGGGCCCGCTGATTGGATGGGAAACCGAGCGCCTTGTGGTGCGGCTGGCGATGCTGCGCCCGACCGACGTGCGGCTGGTGGCCGAAGGGCGACAGAGCTTACGCTTCGGCGACGGTCCAACCGTGCACTACACCGCCGCCCGTGCTGAAGCCCTGATCAGCCTGACCAATACCGACAGCGTGGCGCTGGATATTGATGGGTTGGTGGGGCCGCAATTCACCGCATCCAACCTGCGACTGGTCATCGACCGCGCCGCGATGACCGCGACCGCCGATGCGCGGGATGTGGGCTTGCCCGCCAACCTGAACTTGCCGTTGGGCCCGACCGTCGCGCGGCTTGGCGCGGATGTCGCGCTGTTCGGCGGCGGGCTGGCGGACGTGACCGCGCCGGCACTCAGCGTCTGGCGCGACACGGGCGGTCGGGTTGAAGTTCCGCGGGTGGCGCTGGAATGGGGCGCGGTGAAATTCGTCGGGCAAACCCAGATCGCGCTTGATGCCAAATTGCAGCCGGAACTGACCGGCAAGCTGCAACTCGGCGGCTACCAGGCGTTGATTGAAGCGCTGGTCAGCGCCGGGAATTTACGCCCTGGCCCGGCCCAGGCGCTTGGTGGCGTGTTTGGCTTGCTGGCCCGCCCGTCGGACGCCACTGGCCCGAACAGCGTCGACGTGCCGTTCACCGTGCGCGACCGCGGCCTGTCCGTGGGGCGCATACCTCTGCTGCGCGTGCCGGAAATCGCTTGGCCTGCGGGTAAATGATCGTCTAGGGTTATTGAATGTTGTTCCGGACCGTCAGCGCACGAATGCGAATTACCACCTTGGTTGCCTAGGCAGCCCAGATTTCGCACGCGTTCGCCTGAATTATGTTCCGGAGCCTTCCTCTTATGTCATTGCAACCATGGACCCTTGTGGGCCAGTTCGCCGCCGTGCGCTTTACCGTCACCGCAGACGCTGATCCCGGCCTGCTGCCGCGCCTGCTGCAACCTTTTGCGCGGCGCGATTTAACCCCCGACAGCTTCGATTATCGCCGTGACGGCGTGGCGGTGCGGGTTGAAATCGGCATGGCGCGGATGCCGGCGGAAATGGTGCATCTGGTGAATGGAAACCTGGAGCAGACCATCGGCGTGCACCGGGTGGCGTGCCGGCAGGAAATCACCGGGTCAGTGCGGCGGGCGGCTTAGAGTAGGGTCGCGGCCCTTGCTCCTTGGGTAACCTTTATGTTACCTAACGGCGCAATGGAACTGCGTTACTATCTGGACCATGACGGGAAAAGCCCGTTTGAAAAATGGTTCTTCGGGCTTGACGCATTGGCGGCGGCTAAGGTTTCCGTGGGCTTGGCGCGGGTCGAACTTGGCAACTTGTCGAACGTCCAGTTGGTGGGTGACGGCGTGCTGGAATACCGGATTGATTGGGGACCCGGCTATCGGGTTTATTTCGGGCGGGACGGAAATGTGTTGGTGATTCTGCTGACCGGCGGGACAAAGAAGCGCCAGCAACGGGACATCGAAACCGCGAAAATATTGTGGTCGGCCTATAAGGCTCGACGGCCGAAAACCTGATGAAAGGGCGCTGAAATGCCAGTGACCAAGAGCTTCAAAGACCTGGTGCATCGCCGTCTGGCGCAAGACCCCGCGTTTGCTGAAGAATTGCTGCTCGAAGGGCTTAACACGCTCCTGACCGGCGATGTCGATACCGGCAAGGCGATTCTGCGCGACTATATCAAGGCAACGATCGGCTTCGAAAAGCTTGGAGAGGCGATCGACACGCCCGCCAAAAGCCTGATCCGTATGTTCGGTCCGCTGGGGAACCCCCAGGCGCGCAATTTATTCGGTGTTATCGGGTATTTGCAAAAGCGGGCCGGGGTGGAACTGCATGTTGCGGCGGTTTCGCAGTAAGTCTTGCCCTACTTCTTCCTCACATCATGCAAAATCCCATCCCGCCGCATCCCGGCGATTTCGTCGGCGTTAAACCCAAACTCCCCCAGCACCTCATCCGCATGCTCGGAATAGAGCGGCGGTTTGCGCCGGGTGCCGCCGGGGGTGCGGGACAGTTTGATCGGGGTGCCGAGGCCACGATAGCCGTCGAGTTCGGTGACCATCTGCCGCGCTTCGGTATGGGCGGCGGACATTGATTCATCAACAAACAGCACTGGCCCGGCCGGCAGGCCCATTTTCAGCAGCTTGATGCAAAGTTCGTGGCCATCCTGTTCGGCCAGCAAGGGCGCGAATTCGGCCATCAATGCCGGACGATTGACCAGGCGATCAGCGTTCTTGATGAAGCGCGGATCGCGGCCGAGTTCGGGCTTGCCCAGCGCCTCGCACATCTTGGTGAACTGGCCGTCATTGCCGGAGGCGACGAAAATCTCGCAGGTCTTGGTCGGGTATTTTTCGTAAGGCGCGAGGTTCGGGTGCGGGTTGCCCATCGGCAACGGGCGCTTGCCGGACAGGAAGTAGTTGGCCGCCTGCGGGTGCAGCAGCGCCATGCCGCAATCATGCAAGGTCATGTCGAGATACTGGCCAAGGCCGGAGGTTTTGCGTTCATGCAGCGCCATCAGGATGGCGATTACCGAATATAATCCGGTCGCCAGATCAACCACCGGGGTGCCCATCCGCATCGGGCCTGTGGTCGGGTCGCCATTGATCGACATCAGCCCGGTGAAGGCTTGCAAAATTGCGTCATAGCCAGGCAGGCCGCCGAGCGGGCCTTCGCCGCCGAAGCCGGACACGCGGCAATGGATCAGGCCGGGGAATTTCGGCGCGAGATCGGCCGCATACCCCAGGCCCCATTTTTCCATCCCGCCGGGCTTGAAGTTTTCCACCAATATGTCGGCGCCTTCGAGCATGCGCAGCAAGATCGCGCGGCCGGCGGGCTTGCCGAGATCGAGCCCGATGGAGCGTTTGTTGCGGTTGATGCCGAGGAAGTAGCTAGCATCGTCGCCCAGGAACGGGGGGCCCCAGTCGCGCACTTCGTCGCCTTGCGGGGGTTCGATTTTGATGACCTCGGCGCCGTGATCGGACAGGATCATGGTGCAATAGGGGCCGCCGAGCACGCGGGTCAGGTCGATTACCTTAAGGCCGGCGAGCGCGCCGGGTGACATGGCGAGGCCTTTGCCTTGCGGGGTGGAGGATGGATTGTCCATGCGGCGTTTGCTCCGGTGGGCGCGTTGTTCTTGCTTCATGCCATGTCGGTGGGGCAGTCGGGAAGGGCCGGGCATTAACCGTTCCGCAACCGTGCTGCGCTACCAAGCAGGAAGTTGGCGACTTCCCTGGGGGCACATATGCGCGTGACAGTCATAGCTCGGATTTTTGGCGGCTTTTTTGTTTTGGTGGCGCTGGGCATTGCCACGGCAAGCTTCGCGGCCTGGCAATTTGTCGATCTCGGGCGGCAGATTACCGAG
>JANXRN010000136.1 GCA_025352995.1 Acetobacteraceae bacterium | reverse complement strand
CCCAAGCTGCTTGCCGCCCGGCCGGCACATGCAAAATAGCGCATCTGGTCGGATGCCGCCAGTTCTGGCCAGGAAGCCTATTCGCTGGCGATGATCCTGGCGGAATGTCGGGCAAGTCTTGGCGGTCGGGCAGTTGAAATTGTCGGCACCGACCTCGCGCGTGAGCAACTGGCCCGTGCCCAAACCGGTTTGTACAGCCAGTTCGAAGTGCAACGCGGGCTGCCGATCACCATGCTGGTGAAATACTTCAAAAAAGATGGCGCCAACTGGCAAATCAACGATCCGTTGCGTGCCATGGTCAGCTTCCGTGAATGGAATTTGCTCGCCGATCCGCGCCCGTTGGGTCAGTTCGACATCGTGTTCTGCCGCAACGTGCTGATCTATTTTGATCAGGCGACGAAGTCCCGCGTGCTCGACGCCATCGCCCGTCAAATGCCACCCGATGGGCTGCTTTATCTAGGCGGGGCGGAAACCGTGCTCGGCATTACCGATCGCTTCAGCGCAATTCCGGGTGAGCGCGGGGTTTATGGACTGACCGGCGCCAAAACCCCGCCTGTCCGCCTCCCGGTCGCAGCCTAATCAAGCGGCCAGGCGTGGGGCAACTTCCACCCGCAGCCAGTTGGCGAATTCGCGCCGGTGCCGGTCCGGGTCGATAATGTCGGCGCTGATCCCATAGCGCCAGGCGAGGTCCTTGCGCGTCGGGTCGTCATGCAGCGCGCGCAAATCGGCGGCGAATGCCTCGGCCTGCTCTAACGATGCCGCAAAGCCACGATCGACGAACCGCGCCGCGCTGCGCTTGAACATCGCCGCAATTTGCAACAAATCATATTCGGGATGGTATTGCACCCCCCAGAAGGATCGCTCGCCATCGCGCAAGCTCGCCGCCTGCACGTCGCTGATGCTGTTGCCGGCGAGCAATTCGGCGCCAGGGGGAAGATCGCAAACCTCATCCTGATGCACGCATAGCGCATCAAAAACCTGGGGTTTGCCGTCATACATCGGGTGTGCACGGCCGGCGTCGGTCAATAAGATCGACCGCGCGAAGCCCATTTCCGCGCCTTTCGGGTTCATCCGCACTTTGCCGCCCAGCGCGACCATCATCACCTGCAAGCCCCAGCAACTGCCAAAACACGGCACGCCGGACTGGAAGGCGGTGCGGGCAAATTCCACCTGGCGGGTCACCGCGTCGGTGTCGTGATAGGCATTGAGCGGCGATCCGGTCCAGGCAATGCCGTCGAAATCCGACAGCGCCATGCCCTGCGGCAGGCTCGCCCCATCGGCGGCGGCCAGCACAAAAACCTCGACCCCGCCGACGCTTTCATGGGCTTGCGACGCCAGCGCCGCGCCGTAATTCGGCCCATGGCGGCGCCCGCCATTGGCAACCAGCATGTCTTGCGAGGCAGACGGCGCACCATCGACGATCAGAATATTGGCGGTCACGTGGGAATCCCGTTTCTATGCGGCGATGCACAAACCTAGACCATGGTCATTCTGTTGCGAAGGGGCCTCTTGCATCCGGCCATTCCAGGGTGTGAGCTAGGCGCAACCGAACCAGCACTGGACCCGTCATGAGCTACATCCCGCCGCCGCATGTCACCGAACATTGGCACCAGACCAAGCCATCAGCGACCGGCAAGCGTGGGATTGTGGTGTCCCAATCGCGCGATGCGGCTGAAGCTGGCATCGCCATCCTCAACGCCGGCGGTAACGCCATCGATGCGGCGGTTGCCACCGCCTTCGCGCTGGCGACAGTCGAACCGTGGAATTCGGGCATTGGCGGCATCGGCTTTGCCGTGGTGCATCGCGCGGGCCAGGCGAATGCCGAGGTGGTGAATTTCGGCCCGGTCGCGTCGCGCAACCTCAACCAAAGCCAGTTCCCGCTCACCGGGCGGATGACTGATGATCTGTTCCGCTGGCCAGAAGTGCAGGACGATCGCAACATCCACGGCCCGCTGTCGGCCGCAGTGCCAAGTTCGGTCGCGGGTTACGAGAAAATTCACGCGACCTGGGGCAAGCTGCCGATGGCCGAAATCATGGCGCCGGCAGTGGCGCTCGCCAAGCGCGGCCTGGCGGTGGATTGGTTTACCACGTTGAAGATCGCCTATTCCGCCAGCGTGATCGCGCAATATCCGGAAACCGCACGGATTTATTTGCGCGGTGGCCTGCCGCCACTGCCGCCCTATCAGGGCGCGCCAGTGTTCCTGCGCCAGGGCAATTTGCCCGACACGCTGGAACATCTGCAACGCGCCGGCCTGCGTGATTTTTATACCGGTGATATTGCCGCCGCCATCGTGCGCGACGTGAAAACCGTTGGCGGCATCATTGATGCGGCCGACCTCGCCAATACCAAGGCGCTGATTGTTCCCGCGACGGATGTTGCCTGGCGCCGCGGCCGGGTGCTGCAATTGGCCACCGGCCTTACCGCCGCGCCGACGCTTGCCCAAGTGCTTGGCGACATGCGCGGCGCTGCTTACGGCGCCGAGCCGGATGCCGCCTGGTTCCGGACGCTGGCCGCCAGCATGCGTCGTGCCTACGCCGACCGTCTGTCGGGCCTGGGCGAAGCCGACAAGGACGCTGCCGAAACCTGCACCACCCATCTGACCGTGTGCGACGCCGAAGGCACCATGGTCGCCATGACCACGACCTTGATGTCGTCGCTCGGCAGTCGTGTGGTGCTGCCGGAATCGGGCGTGCTGTTGAATAACGGCGTCATGTGGTTCGACCCGCGCCCCGGACAGGCCAACTCGATCGGGCCAGGCCGTCGGCCGCTGACCAATATGTGCCCGCTGATCATGAAGGAAAACGGCAAGCCGATCATGGCTGCTGGCGCCTCCGGCGGGCGCCGGATCCTGGCATCGGTGTTCCAGATGATGACCTATCTCGCCGATTTCGGCATGGATATTGACACGGCCGCGCATTTTCCGCGCATCGATGTGTCGAGCGCCGATGACATCACCGCCGATCGCCGACTGTCGCCCGAGATCATCGCCGCCCTCGAAATGGAAGGCCCGACCGATGTGGTTGAACATGGGGTGATGCCAATCAACTTCGCCTGCCCGAACGTGATCACCATCGCGGCCGATGGCACAAGGCGCGGGGTAAGCGATGCCCCGTCGCCGTGGTCGGCGGCGTTGGCGCAGGGGTAACGCGCTAGATCGGCCAGCCCACGGGACCAAGCACGTGCCGCAGGCGGGCCGTTACCGCCTGCTGTTCGCGCGGTGCGAGCCGGCCGATCTTTTCTGCGTCGCGCAGCTCGATCGTCGCGATTTTTTCGGTGCGGACCAAGGATGCAACCGGCAATCCGGCGTTGGTGAGGTCGGCAATCGCTACGTCACCGTCCCAGCCGCGATTTTGCGCGCTGGTGATCATCAGCACCCAGACCAGTCCTGGATTTGCCCCTTTATCGGGCACTGCAACCACCAAGGCCGGCCGGCGTTGCCGGATCGGGCGGTCCGTATAGGGAAACGGCACCCGAACCACATCCCAAACTGACGGCGCCACGGCCTATAAATTCGCGAACGCCAGGCGATCCGCGTCCGAATCCCATTCCGAGAAGGTGCCAAACGGATCTTCCGACGGCTCATTCACCCGCATTTTGGGAGCCTTGCGCAAGATGACGCGATCAGGTTCGATGATGTAAGCAACTTCATCGCCTTCCCCCACGCCAAGCGCAATCCGCACCGCTTGGGGGACGGTGGTCTGGGCCTTGCTGGTCAGTTTGCTGGTAATCATCGTGGCACCTGAGTAAGGAATGTCCTTACTTAAAGAGGCCACTCGGCAGCGTCAAGATATATCCTAATTGCCCGGCTTCCCGCGAACCTTGCCGCAGGAAGATTTAGGCCAAGCAAGCACTCCTTTTTTTGAAAAAAAAGGAGCAAAAAAACTTTTCCACTTTGGTTCGGAGCGCTTCGCTGTTGCGGGGGGAGGCACGCCAACGGCGAGGAATGGATAGAAAGTTTTTTTGGTTCAGCGGATTCAAGTTTCGGAGCGAACACCCGCACCTGGCCCACAGGTCTAGGATGTTGGGATGGCAATTCATCGACGTAGTCTGACGGTTTTTGAACGCTCGATAATCGAGGTTCGCCTTCGCGACGGTTGGGGCGTTAGCGCGATTGCGCGCGCGCTGGACCGGTCGCGGGGGACGGTTTCGGACGAGATCAACCGTCATGGTAGAGCGCTCGGCTATCGGGCGCAGTCTGCGGCGGCTGCGGCGCAAGCGGCACGTGGCCGGTGCGGGCGACGCCGACGACTGGCGCCTGATGGAGCGCCGTTCAGCCAGATTGCTGCATTGGTGCGTATGGGCTGGTCCCCCGAGCAGATCTCGGGCCGGCGCAAACGGATGGAGGCGGGGGTGGAACAAATATCGGGCCTGTCGGTGTCGCACGAGGCGATTTACACGGCGATCTATGCTCTGCCGCGCGGCGAATTGCGCCGGGAACTGATCGCGTGTCTGCGGCAAGCCAAGCCGATGCGCGGCCGCAAACCGAAGGGTAGCGAGCGTCGTGGTAAGTTGTGCAATATGACGAACATCAAGCTGCGGCCTGAAGAAGTCGAAGGTCGGCTGATCCCTGGTCATTGGGAAGGCGACCTGATCCTGGGTGCCGGCGGGGCGAGCGCGATCGGCACGCTGGTCGAGCGGACCAGCCGCTTTGTGGTGTTGGTGCACATGCCGACGCGCAAGGCCGATGTGGTTGCCTCCGCCTTTGCCGGGGCGCTGAACGCCATCCCGGCCGGTCTGCGCAAGACATTGACCTACGACCAGGGCAAGGAATTGGCGCAACACGAGAGCCTGGCGCGGCACACCGGCATGCGGATATTCTTCGCCGACCCGCACGCGCCTTGGCAGCGCGGCTCGAACGAAAACGCCAACGGCCTGCTGCGGCAATATTTCCCGAAAGGCACGTCGCTGTCCGGCTTTGACCAAGCCGACCTCGACACCGTCGCCGCCAGCTTGAACGATCGACCGCGCAAAACCCTGGACTTCGCAACCCCGAACGAGCAATTCACAGCCTTGCTGGCCGCACAGGCGCCGGAAAACAATACGCCAGGTGCGGGTGTTCGCTCCGAAACTTGAATCCGCC
>JANXRN010000107.1 GCA_025352995.1 Acetobacteraceae bacterium | reverse complement strand
CGGACAAATAATCGTAACAACCGTAGGAGATCGTCATAGTAGGACCGCCCTTCCGGGTTCAAATCCACGCCAAGCGCACGGCCAAGCTGCGCCGTCGCGATACCGAAATTATCCCCTGCCACCGCCAAGCCGGCATCAATCAAATCCAGCCCAACCTGGTCCAGACCCTGAAGACCCTCGCGCAAATCTTGCGCCTCCGTCATCTTGCCGCTGGCAATCGACAGCCAAACCAAATTCCCAAGCAGCATCTCATTATTCGGGTCGATCGCGATGCCCTGCCGATAGGCTTCCACGGCGTCATCTGGCCGCACCAGATGATCAGCCAGTACATTGCCAAGACTGTTCCACGCCCTCGCATACGCCGGATCGATCCGGGTCGCCTCGCGATAGGCCAGTGCCGCTTCCTCATGCTCGCCGAATTGGCCGGTCAGCAGGGCGCCGAGATTGTTCCACGCCCCAGCAAACGCCGGATCGATGCGGATCACCTCGTGATAGGCCCGCGCCGCTTCCTCATGCTGGCCGAGATGGACGGTCAGCAGATTGCCGAGATTATTCCACACCGCCGCATACGCCGGATCGATGCGGATCGCCTCGCGATAGGCCCGCGCCGCTTCCTCATGTTGGCCGAGTTGGTCGGTCAGCAGAAAGCCGAGAACGAACCACGCTGTTTGATCGGTCGGGTTGGCGCGCACCCGAGCCCGCAACGCTTGCTCAGCTTCCGCAGGACTAAATGCGATCACTCTGCCGGCTTCGCCAGGATCGGCAGGCAATGCGAGGCTTTCATCCATCAAGGCATCTTCCAACGCCTCCCCGTACATCACCCGCCATTGGTCGATCAGTGCCGGCCCCGCCGTCCGGGTTTGCAGCTGCCGCAATTCGTCCGCACTATAAAAGCTGCGCAAAAACGCCGTCAGCCAGCGCATTTTCAACCGCGTCCGCCGCGTCCCGTGCCGCATCAAATACCAGACATTGAAGAACCGCTCGACCAACTGATACCCAGCCCGCGCCCCCGATGTCGGCACTTCTTCGATCAGCCCCACCGTCTTCAGCTTCAGCAACTGCGACGACAGCGTGGTAATTTCGACCTGCGTATTCGCCGCCAAATCATGCGAGGTCATCGGGTCCCAATGCAGCGCAATCGCATCGAGGATGGAACGTTGCAATTCGGTCCGCAACTCCTCCACCCGCGCCTTGTAAAGCGGGGTCAACTGATCCAGCAGCCCTTCCAGATCCTCAAACACTGTTTCGCTTTCAGCGCGTTCGAGCAATTGATACAGCAGCGCCAGGATGCGCGGATTGCCGCCGGTCAGGCTATGCAGCACCCGCAGACGTTCCGGCTTGTGCTGGATGATGTCCAACACCGGCTTGCCAGCCGTACCACGGGCGATTGCCAAACGCCGCAGGCAGGTCATCACCTCCGCCATCGTCAGTGGCTCAAGCAGGTCAAACCGAAAAAACTCGTAGAACG
Organism: Acetobacteraceae bacterium; assembly: GCA_025352995.1. Lineage (GTDB taxonomy): Bacteria > Pseudomonadota > Alphaproteobacteria > Acetobacterales > Acetobacteraceae > CAITOL01. The sequence continues at coordinate 2,863 of JANXRN010000107.1, read as the reverse complement.
CGGCATGCTGATCGCCGCTTTGCCGCGGCGCCTGGGTCGCCCCGCCATAAATAATCGGCCCGCCATCGGCCTGCAGCGCCCGACGCAACTGCCAATGCTGCGCGTCGGGCAACGCATCGAGCACCAGATCGACATTATCCAGCAACAACACCGGCCGCCGCCCGGTCAGCGCGCAGCGCGTGAGGAACGCAGTCGCCGACGCTTCGTTGTCCTGCCACGCGGGCCCCCGCATCTCTGCGTCAAGCTGCGCCGCCCCCGCCGCATCGCCGGATTTCTCTAACCATTCGGCCAGTGCCTCCCCGCAATTGCGCCAGAACCGGTCGAGCGAGCGGATATTATATTGCTCCTCCCGAAAGGTCAGCGGCAACAACGACGCCGCCAATGCGGGGTCATCAGCGATGCCGATCTCCAAACGCCGCAGCAGGCTGGTTTTTCCCATGCCGCGCTGCCCGAGGATCAGCCGATGCCGGCCCTCGCCATCGGTTGCGGTCAGCTGCAACTGCTTGAGCAGAAACGTGACCAATTCCCCGCGCGCGACAAAGCCCGCCATGAAATCGCGCGGGCTGAGCCGTCGCGGGTCGTAAATGGCGATGCTGGTCATTGCGGTCACGCGACGTGCCAGCGCAGCCAATAGCGTCGCAGCAGCCCGGACCGGAAACGATAGCGGCTGGTCTCGCCGTCGGTGATCTCAGCCAGATACCCAGCCGTCGTGAGGATCGCCAAATAGTCGCGCAGCACGCGGCGCGGGATAGCGTCGGGTGGGCCGTTGAACATGGCCGTCAGCGTATCGAGGCTTTCCCCGCCAGCTTGCATGGCGCACGCACCCAGAATGCGCTGCATCATGGCCACTTCATGGCTCGAGAAATTCTTAACCAGATGATCTTCCCAAGCGACGAAATAATTCCGATGCAGCGGGTGCAGCATTGCGTTGAACCCGGCATCGATATCTTCCAACGTCGCCAAACCAGCACCGTTCGGGCCTGCCGCACCGCTAGGCCGTATTTGCAGTGCAACAAGTTCAAGATAATAGGGCGACAACCAACCAAGTTGCTTAACCAGTTGCGCAAAGCCGGTATCGTCAAGCGTGAATGGCCGCATGAGGCGGCCAGTTTCTGATAGATGAACCAGGAAGGCGCGGGCTGCGTCCTGACTGAATGGCTCAATCGGGAACAGCATCAGGTCAAGCAGTGCCCCGCCAATCCCCTCACGCTTGGCGATAACATCCAGGCCGATCGAGCCAGTGAAGAACCAGCGCACATTTGGGTAAGCCTGATCGAGCGCCCGCAGGCGATAAAGAAAGGCCTTTGCGATCGCAGCATCCCGGCGGGCTAGCTCGTGGATGAACAAGGCCAATTCATCGACCAGGATCACGGTTTTCTGGCCGCTCTCATGCAGGCTGCGGACCAAGGTTTCGGCGAATGATGACCAATCGGTTCTCAGCAGCGCGGTCTTCCAGTCATCACCAACGTCTTTGGCGAAGAATCGGCCGAATATCTGTTTGCCGCGTCCCTTGACCTTGGCAATCAAGCTGCTCTGGATCTGCATTTGATCGCAGAGACGGGCAAAAAATGCGGTCGGCCCATCGACAGCCTGAACATCACAGAAAATCGCCCTCCAGCCTTCCGCTCGCAAATCCTCGGCAAATTTCTTCATCAGCCAGGTTTTGCCGATCCGGCGTGGCGCCAGCATTAAAATGCTACGCCCCTGGCAAATATGGTGGAGCAGTTCGCGGCGCTCATCAGGGCGGTTGAACATCACGCATTCCAGAATTATTTAATTCCCAATAGTTCTTATTTCAAATAAATGCAACCTCAAATAAATCATGTTTTTACCGCTCGCTCCCCGCATCCTTCACCGGCCATTCATTGACCAGCGTGTAGCCAACCCCCAACAGCACCGGCCCGACAAAAATCCCCAGCAACCCAAATGCCAGCGCGCCGCCCAACACCCCCAGCATGGTCAGCAAAAACGGCAACTGCGCACCGCGCGCGATGAAATAAGGCCGGATCAGCGAATCCGCCCCGCTGATCACAATCCCGCCCCACAGCCCGAGAAACACGCCCGCCAAGGTCTTGCCTGACGCCAGCAGCCACAGCGACGCCGGAATCCAGATGAACGGCGCGCCGATCGGCAGCACCGACAACCCGCCACCGATCACGCCAAGCAATAACGGCCTTGGCACGCCCGCCATCCACAGCCCGAACACGGTCAGCAGCCCCTGCACCACCGCTGTCCCCAGAATGCCGTAAACCACCCCGCGCACCGTCGCCCCGGTCACCGTGATCAGCCGGTCCGCGCGGTCCCCCGCAATGCGCCGCAGCAGAGTTTGCAGCTTGGCGGCAATCGTATCGCCCGATCCATAGATAAAGAACGCCACCACCAGCGCCAGCAAAAACTCCAACACCCCGTTGGCCAGCCCCAACAACAGCCGCAGGCCGAACTCGGCGGCAATGCCGAAATAGGGCCGAAAAAACGCCACCATCACCGAAAAATCATGCGCCCAGCTATCCCACAGATCATGTACCGTGACACCGATCACCGGGATACTGGCAACCCATCCCGGCGCCGGCGGCAGGCCAGCAGTGATCGCCGCCTGCAAACTTGCCTGGATTTCGCTGACGTCATGCCCGCCACTCGGCGCCACCAGCGCCAACGGCAGCAGCACCACCACCGCGGTTATCACCACCATCAGCGCCGCCGCCGCATTCCGCCCGATCCGGGCGCGCAGGGTGGTGAATACCGGCCAGGTCGTAAACGCCAGGATCGAGGCCCATAGGATCGCGGAGAAAAACGGGTACAGCACCAGCATGCAGCCAATGGCCACCCCGCCCAGCAGCAAGCCCATCAACACGCGCTCGGCCAC
>JANXRN010000106.1 GCA_025352995.1 Acetobacteraceae bacterium | reverse complement strand
CGTTCAGAGACGTCGACCGGGATATCCGGCACATTGAGATTGCTGGCCAGCAGGATGCCGTTGCGATCATTGACTGAAATCTGGATGACCGGCCCAGCGGTCCAGTAGGGATTTTTTGCCCAGCCGGGTAGATCAAGCGCTGCCGGATCGCGGCGATAGAGTTCGCGCAGAAACAGCAGAGTCTGATCGATGCCGCCAATCGTGCGGACGAGATTTTCCTCCAGCCCTCGGACAAGATTGTCTGAGTCTCGCCAGGCGGTGGCTTCTTCGCGTTCGTAGTCACGCTGCATATGGACCAGCAGGCCGGCCCAGATCAGGGCGACGATGGTGCCCGCGATCAGCAGATGGTTCAGATCAAACCCGCGCAGCCGCCGCCGCGCGCGCACCAAGGTCCTCCTCCAATTCGACCGTGTGGACATTCAGCATCCTTGTATCCGCCCCTGAAACTGCCGATGGGCACGGCAATATGCAAGTAAATACGTAACTGCCCAGAGTCTCCCAGGCCCTTATCGCAGGAAGATTAAGGCCAAGAAAGAACTCCTTTTTTTGAAAAAAAAGGAGCAAAAAAACTTTAGCACTTTGGTTCAGAGCGCTTCGCTGTTGCGGGGGTACGCACGCCAACGGCAAGGAATGGATAAAAAGTTTTTTTGGTTCTTTTTGTTCACAAAAAGAACTGCTTGCCTTCCGATTTCCCTTGACTTGGAGTCTTTCTTAACCGAGCCCCGATGGGCCGACCCGGCAGACGTGCCGGACGGACACTCAGGCCTTGCGCAGTTGGAACAAAGCCTGCTCACCGAACAAATTCGCCAACCCTTCCCAGCGCCGCCATGGCGACCGCTGCCCGGCTTCGTCCACCGCCAGCCATTTTTCCACCACATAGCCTTCCTCGGCACAGAGCACGAAAAAATCGCGGATGGTGCAGGGGTGGATATTGGGGGTTTCGTGCCAGGGCCGCGCCCAGACCGAGGTCATCGGCATACGGCCCGACCACAGCAATTGCATGCGCACCAGCCAGTGGCCGAAATTCGGGAAGCTCACCACCGCATGCCGGCCGATGCGCAGCATCTGGCGCAGCACTTCGCGCGGGCGCTCGACCGCCTGCAAGGTGCGTGACAGCACCACGTAATCGAACCCGCCATCGGGGTATTGCGCCAGGTCGCTATCGGCATCGCCCTGCATCACCGGCAGGCCGTGGGCGACGGAATGGGTGACCTCGGCCATGTCGATTTCAATTCCGCGCGCGTCACATTGCTTGGTGCGGAACAAATGCTCGATCAACGATCCGTCGCCGGAGCCGATATCGAGCACTTTGGCGCGGGCCGGGATCATTTCGGCGATCAGGCGCAGATCGAGCCGCATGTTCTTGGCGACGTAGCGCACCGGGTCGGTCATTTATTTAGCCCGGCATGTTCGGCGCAGCCGCGCAGGAAGCCGGCGAGGGTGCGGAAAAAGTCGGGTTCGTCGAGCAGGAAGGCATCGTGCCCCTTGTCCGACACGATTTCGACGAAGCTGACATTGGCCGCCGCCGCATTGAGCGCGCGTGCCACCGCCCGGCTGCCGGCGGTCGGGTAAAGCCAGTCGGAGGTGAAACTGATCAGGCAAAAGCGGGTGCTGGTGCCAGCAAACGCCGCCGACAGATTATCGCCGTGTTCGGCAGCCAGATCGAAATAATCGCAGGCGCGGGTGATGGTGAGGTAGGAATTGGCATCAAACCGGCCAACAAAACTGCTGCCCTGGTGTTGCAGATAGCTTTCCACTTCAAACTTGTCGGAAAACAGCGCCGACATGCCAGACGGCGCGGCGGCACTGCGCTGGCGGCGGCCGAATTTTCGGGTCAGCGCTTCTTCCGACAAATAGGTGATGTGGGCGACCATCCGGGCAACCGCGAGACCGCGCGCCGGGGCGCCGTCATCTTCCCAATAGCGCCCGCCCTTCCAGTCCGGGTCGGCGAAAATCGCCTGACGCCCAACTTCGTTGAAGGCGATGTTCTGTGCCGAATGATACGGGGCAGTCGCAATCGGCACGGCGGCAAAAACGTGATCGGGGTAGGTTGCCGCCCAGTCGAGCACCTGCATTCCACCCATTGAGCCGCCGATCACCGCGAATAGTTTTGCAATGCCCAATCGGTCAATCAGCCGCTTCTGCGCGCGGACCATGTCGCGAACGGTGACCGGCGGGAAATCGGTGCCCCATAGCTCCGCCGGGTCTTCCCCGCGGGGGGAGCCGGGGCCGGTGCTGCCCATGCAACCGCCGAGCACGTTGGTGCAGATGACGAAATATCGGTCAATGTCGATCGGCTTGCCCGATCCCACCACCGCGTCCCACCAGCCCGGCCGACCGGTCAGCGGATGGGTTTCGGCGACATACTGATCGGCCGTCAGCGCATGGCAAATCAGGATCGCGTTGGTTTTGTCCGCGTTCAGCGCGCCATGGGTGCGATAGGCGACATCCAGATGCGGCAAGGCCACGCCGCATTCCAGCATCAGCCCGTCCGCGAACGCGGCGTGCTGGTGGCGGATGGCGTGCAATGATTGCATGGATGAATTGGACATGGCGCCCCTGCATATGCGGCGCGGACCTGTCCAGTGCAAGCTACAAGGGGGGGCAAGCTACAAGGGGGGCAAGCTGTAGAGGGGGCAAACTTTGCAGAGCCGAACCGCATCCGCTATTGCAAAACCCCCGCATCCCAATGCGGTCAGTCCAAGAACGACGGGTCCATGCCAGATACCACGCCACCCCCAAGCGATCCCGCTTCACGCCTCGCCGCCCTCCGTGCAGAGCTCGATCGGATTGATGACAGCATCCACGCGCTGCTGATGGCGCGTGCGGCGGTGGTGGAGGGGGTTGCGGCCCTCGGCACCCAGGGCAAGGTCGCACTGCGGCCGGGGCGCGAAGCCGACATCATTCGCCGCCTGTTGCGCAACCATCGCGGCGCCCTGCCGCGCCAGGTGCTGCCGCGCATGTGGCGCGAATTGCTCGCTGGCACCACCGGGATGCAGCGCAGCTATGTGGTCACCGTATGTGAAACCGACCCGGGTAACGCGTTCGTGCAATGCGCCCGCGAACATTTCGGGGCGTTGACCGCATTGCGGGTGCATCGCACTCCGGCGCAGGCGATCGGGGAGGTCAGTGCCGGCCGCGCCATTGCCGCCGTGCTGCCGATGCCGGCGGAAGAAGAAGGCCCCTCCCTGGCCTGGTGGACCGCATTGCTGCATCGCGACGAACCACGCATTTACATTGTCGCCCGCCTGCCGTTCTGGGCGCCGCGCCCGGACGGCACGCCATTGGTGCAGGCACTCGTCGTGGCGACCGCTGCGCCGGACGCGAGTGCGGATGACCGATCATTCCTGGGGCTTGAACTCGCGCTCGATACCTCCCGCGCGCGCCTGTCCAGCCTGATCAGCGCGGCCGGGTTCGATCCCGGCGCAATCATCCTGCGCCGTAACCAGGCCGCCGGCGTGGCCCACGCCCTGGTCGATGTGGCCGGCATGGTCGCCGAGAGCGATCCGCGCCTGGCCGCGATGACCGAAATATTGCGCCCACCCGTCGTGCTCGGCGGCTACGCGACGCCCCTTGCAGGAGACCAGACATGACCAACTCGCCGCAACCGCGCGACAACGTCCTTGCCATCGCCGCCTATGTCGGTGGCGACCACAAGCTGCCCGGGGTGAACCGGGTGCTGAAACTGTCATCGAACGAAGGCGCGTTCGGCCCGCCGCCGACGGCGAGTGCGGCCTACGTGAAAATGGCCGCCGAACTGCATCGCTATCCCGATGGCGGGTCGGCCGCGTTGCGCACCGCACTCGGCACCCGCTTCGGGCTCGATCCCGCGCGCATCGTCTGCGGCACTGGGTCTGACGAACTGATCGGCATCCTCGCCCATATTTATGGCGGACCGGGCACCGACGTGCTGATGAGCATGCACGGCTTCACCATGTATCAGATCGCCGGGACCTATGCTGGCAGCCGGGTGATCAAAGTGCCGGAACGTGACCTGTGCACCGATGTTGATGCGATGCTGGCAGCCGTCACCCCGGAAACCACGTTGGTGTTCGTGGCCCATCCGAATAACCCGACCGGCAGCCTGCTGCCGCAATCGGAAATGCTGCGCCTGCGCGCCGGCCTGCCGTCCAACGTGCTGCTGGTGATCGACAGTGCCTATGCCGAATATGTTGAGGCCGCCGATTACGATGCCGGCGCCGCGCTGGTCGATGCCGGTGACAACACCATCATGCTGCGTACCTTCAGCAAGGTCTTTGGCCTGGGTGGGATGCGGGTCGGCTGGGGCTACGCACCCGACGGGGTGATCGATGCCATCAACCGGGTGCGCGGGGTGTTCAACGTGAACCTGGCAGCCCAAGCCGCCGCCGTCGCGGCGTTGGAAGAACCCGGCTGGGTGGAAAAATGCCGCGCCCACAACACTGAATGGCGCGCCAAACTCGCCGCCGCGATCACCCGGGCGGGGCTGCATGTCTACCCGACCGAGGGGAATTTCCTGTTGGTCGATTTCGGCACCGCCGCCGCCGCGACCGCCGCCGACGCGCATTTGCGCAAGCACGGCATCATCGTCCGTGGCATGGCCGCCTACGACCTGCCGCACTGCCTGCGCATGACGGTTGGCACCGCCGAGGAATGCGGCCTGGTTGCTGACGCGGTTGCCGGTTTCATGGCGCAACCCACACATGGCTGATCCGGTTTTCCGCCGCCTGGCGCTCGTCGGCATCGGCCTGATCGGCAGTTCCGTCGCCCGCATCGCCCGCGAACGCGGCGACATCGCCGCCGAAGTGGTCGCCAATGCCCGCACCCAGGCAACCCTTGATCGGGTGGTCGAACTCGACATCGCCGATCGGGTGGAGTTGGACCCGGCCAAAGCGGTCGAAGGCGCCGATTGCGTCATGCTGTGCGCCCCGGTGGGGGCTTACGAAGCCTTGGCCCAAGCCATCGCGCCGCATCTAGCGCCGGGCTGCGTGCTGACCGATGTCGGATCGACCAAACAATCGGTGATCCGCGATGTCGGGCCGCATGTGCCGGCGGGCGTTCATTTCGTGCCCGGCCATCCGCTGGCCGGCACCGAATATTCCGGCCCTGATGCCGGCTTCACGACCCTGTTCCAAGGCCGCTGGACGCTGCTGACCCCGCCGCCTGGCACCGATGCTGACGCGGTGGAGAAAATCGCCGAACTATGGCGGCGCTGCGGTTCCATGATCGAAATCATGGAACCGGCGCACCATGACCGGGTGCTCGCCGTGGTCAGCCACCTGCCCCATTTGCTCGCCTTCACCATCTGCGGCACTGCCGACGCGCTGGAAGACGAAAGCCGCCAACAAGTGCTGAAATTCGCCGCATCGGGCTTTCGCGACTTCACCCGGATCGCCGCATCCGACCCGGTGATGTGGCGGGATATCTTCCTGAACAACCGCGAGGCGTTGCTGGAGATGTTGCAGCGCTTTACCGAAGACGCGCAGGCGATGGCGCGGGCGGTGCGGTGGGGGGACCCGGCTTATATCGAGCACCGGATTCAGCAGGGGCGGGCGATCCGGCGGAGCTTGATTGAGCTTAAGCAGGCTTAAGAAAGTGCCTTCTTTTTGTGAACAAAAAGAAGTAAAAAAACTTTGTCCATTCCTGGCCGTTGGCTTGGGTTACCCCGCAGCGTCACGGTGGTAGTGGAATGAATTCGGCGCGATCGTCTGGGGGCAGGTCGAACAGGCCCTGGCCCCATGCGCCGCGCCGCCAGTCGGCCTTGGCGGCTTCCAGGCGTTCCTTGCTGGACGAAACGAAATTCCACCAGAGATAGCGCGGTCCGTTCAAGGTCGCGCCGCCCAACATCATCAGCCTGGCGCCACGTGGGCCGGCCGCGACGGTGATTTTGTCACCGGGGCGGAACACCATCATGCGGCCGCTTTCGAAAACTTGGCCGGCAACGCTCACCGTGCCTTCGGTGATGTAAAGCCCGCGATCTTCATGGTCATCCGGCAAAGGAACCCGCGCGCCGGGCTGAAGGGTGACGTCAGCGTAGAAAATGTCGGAAAACACTTTCGCCGGTGCGGTCTTGCCGAAAGCGCGGCCCAAGATCAGACGAAAATGAATGCCTTCGGCTTCGAATTCGGGCAGCGTCGCCTGGGGGTGATGATCAAAGCTTGGCGCGGTTGCCTCCTCATTTTCGGGCAGGGCGACCCAGGTCTGGATGCCGAACAGGCTGTGCGGCGCGGTGCGAGTGGCGTCACTTGTGCGTTCCGAATGGGTGACGCCGCGGCCGGCGACCATCCAGTTGACCGCGCCTGGCAAGATCATTTGGTTCGAGCCGAGACTGTCACGATGCTGGAATTCGCCGCGATAAAGATAGGTGACGGTTGCCAGCCCGATATGCGGATGCGGTCGGACATCGACGCCCTTGCCGGTGATGAATTCGGCGGGACCGGCCTGATCGAAAAAGATGAACGGTCCGACCATCTGCCGTTCGGGCGCAGGCAGGGCGCGGCGGACTTCGAAATCACCGAGGTCCCTCGCCCGTGGGATGATCAGCGTTTCGATCGAGCCGAGGCCGACCATTTCGGGGCTACCTGGGTCGATTGTGGGATTCCAGCTCATGGTCGGCCTCCATCGGCAAATTCGGATTGGACCTTGGCAGGGATTGGAAGGTGGTTCTATCCCATGGTGTGGGGGATCGTTGGGCGCGGGAGGCATCTGGGACGGCGAGCGCGTTTTGATAGCCTGATTTATACTGTGGATTCACATTTAGTATGCGGCGACGCCGGGGTTGTGGGCAACCTCTGTAGCCGCACTAGGCCGCCGTGAGCGGCGCGATCAGAGCGGTTGGTGCATTGCTGGCGTTCCTGCCACTCCGCAGTCCCGACAGGAACCTGATTGAGCCGACGTTCTCTTAGTGTCCGTCCGGAAAGTTTTCGATTGATTTGAATCCTCTTGCCTGGCCCGATTGAAGTGTGACTCCAAGCGCCCTAACCATTGACCGATGCCCATTCGCGTATCCCGATTGCTTGAATGCGTTTCGGATCATCGATGAGGAACTTCCAAGCCTTTGCGCACGCCTGGACGATATCGTCATAGGTGTTCCACACGAGGTTGCAGAGCTTGTTTGTGCGCAGATAGGCCCAAACGTTTTCCATCGGGTTGAGTTCCGGCGCATAGGG
>JANXRN010000087.1 GCA_025352995.1 Acetobacteraceae bacterium | reverse complement strand
AACGGTCCTGGTGGTGCGATCCTAACGCTCCCTACCCGAGCGTTAGGTGATCCGTTCCACCAAATCAAAGGCTAGTGGATAGAATCTGACGGCCCTTTCCGTCAGATTCTATCCACTAGATGTCTGTCCGGAAAGTCTGCCGGGTCGGCCCGACGGTGCTTTTTGCCCGCATCATCGCCGCCCGCGTCCGAGCCAGGTGATGGTCACGTCCGATTTCGGGCGCGCGCGACACGCCAAGGTGCGGCCGGCCTTGGCCTGGTCGGCGGACAGGGACGCATCACTATGCGCGGCGAGCGAGACCTTGCCGGCATCGAGTTGCGACACGCAGGCGCCACAATTACCGCTGGCGCAGGTATAGGGATAGTCGATCCCGGCCAGCACCGCGGCGTGCAAAATGGTCTGGTCGGCGCTGCAGGCAATCACCGCGCCGGTGTTGGCGATCGTGACGCTGTAGGATTTCGGGGCGCGGGCCATGACAGTCAGGCCGCGTGGCGGCGCGACGCGCCGGACCGAGTGGCGCCGAACGCCGGATGGTACCAGGCAACGGCCGGAAACCGATCAAGCGCATAGCCGTACAGTGCCAGACCGATCGCAGGCGCGTCGCCCACCACTTCGGTCGCGTGAATATCATGGTCGGCCATCGCCATGCCCTTGCCGGGTTCGATCATCACCTCGCCAACCTGGATGATGTCCGCCTTGCCGGGTTCGGTCGCATTATCGATGCGGCGATAGAAGCGGTGGCGTTCCTGGCCAGAAATTCCGGCATGGATGCACCAGATGCCATGGTCGTGCGGGGCGGCTTCCTTGCCGGGCAAGGCGATGGTCAGATAAAGCCCGTGTCCATCGCCTTCTTCGACCAGCAGCTTGTGGTTGCGGCCCTGGGCGATCGGCATGGCGAAATCGTCAGCCGGAAACAGATCGGCGCGGCGGGCGAGTGCTTCGAGTTTCAGCTTGATCGCGTGCAACGCCGACGGGGTGATGCCCTCATCTTCGGTGATCGCATGGACCTGGCGCAGCAAATTGGCGCAGGCGCGGGCACGGCGGGTGGCAGCGGTGACGGGCATTTTCTTGGGCCTCCAACCAGATTTTCGTGACGCTAACACCGCCGCCAAGGCTTGTCAGGGTGTGATGAGGTCGATGGTCGGGAAATAATGCCGGTAGCGCCTTGCATCACGGGTCAAAAGCGGCAGGTGGCTGACCGCGGCATGGGCGCCGATGAAGAAATCCGGCAGCACGTTGGCGCGGGTGCCGCCGATGGCACGGTAGCGCTGATAGGTCTTGCCGGCGAGGAACAAGGCCGAGTCCGACATCGCTATTCGCACCACGCCCATCTCGTCCAGGGCGGTATTCAGGATATCAATCGATGCCGATCGTATCGACAGTTCGGTATAGATCATGTCGTTGATCAGAATTCGCCCGCGGGTCGCGGCGCGCTCGATTTCCATACTTGACCATTGGTACCAAACAGGATCGTAGGCCAGCAGGTCGACCAAGACATTGGTATCAACCAATGTCATTCGCCGCCCCAATCCTCCCCACGGGTGAGCCGCATAAGTTCATCGGTGGTCATGCCTGGGCCCAGAATCCCACGCAGGGACTCAAACCGGCTGACGCGCGGCGGCGCATCTGGAACTTCCAGCACCACCCGCCCGTCCCGGTCCAAGACAAAATCCACCGCACTGCCTGGCTTGATGCCGAGCAGGTCACGGATGGATTTGGGGATGGTTACCTGTCCCTTGGTTGTCACACTCGTTGTCATGGGAGTTGCCTGTAATACCGTCTGAGCGAAAGGTAATACTTCAGCCGACCAATCACAACAATTTTCACCGCCCCACAAAGCGCGGCCGGCGCTTTTCCATAAACGCGGTGCGGCCCTCCTTGAAATCTTCGCTATCGAGGCTTTGGCCTTTCGCAGGGTATCTCTGGCGCAGAGCCCGAGACCGTCCTGAGTGCCACGAAGTCTTGACAAGTTCGTCAGATACGACTGAGGGTGCGCAAAACGCGCGATAGACAGCCAGATAGGCCAAATTACAAGTGGACGACATACCGTGTCCGAACTGCGGTCACCCAGTGCCTTTCAATCGTCGGTTGTGTCCAGCCTGCGACGCAGATGCTGGCTTTCCGAATGTCCGTCGCGCCGCTGCAATGCAGGAAGCATTGTATCAGCACTACGCCGCCGCCGAGGATCACAGCGTGGCAGTTGGAACCGCACGTCAATTCGATGTCCTCGAAAAAGTCCTAAATAGCGCTGTCCCCACTATCAATATCTCGCCAAAATTGATGCTGCAAATAGCGCTTGGCGCAAAATATATGAGCTATTACAAGGCGGAAAAAGCGGACCTGCGCGTTGCAGCCAAGGAGGAATATCATGTCCATCGTGCTGGGGTTGACGCCCGTATTCACCCAGGATGCGAAGCGGAGATTATCAACGCGACGCTGAGCCCGGATGGCAACGGGCTTACAAGTTGGGGCGAAGTGGCGATGCAGCTTAGTGTAGGGTCGATCGCAGGCAGGACGAGTGTGTTGCGCGAAAACGCGTTCGATTTCTATAACCGTTTCGATTTGGGCACGCGAGGTGCGCTAGAGGAGCTTGGGTGGCGGGCGGTTTGGAGTGATCGCGTGAAACTCGGGGCTGCCCATATCGAACCTTCCCTAACGGTTGCGACGAGCGAGGGCGAAATTTGTGACCTTGTTTTGATGCCGGGACTGGACCGTTCGGAAGCTCGCTATATCGAACTGCATATTTGGGGTGAAATCCATATGGCCGCGCTTGCGCAGGTCGTCCTTGCAAAGCCGCTGACCGAGCCGGCTCAACGTGATATTTGGGATATGGCACGCAGCCAACTTACCGCGCAACTTGTCCCGGTAATTGATCGGACAGCCCCGTGAGCGCCGTGGTGCAAATGGCCCATATATGCGGGCCGCTCGAACAGGCGATGGTGATCATTGGGTCGGAGACGATGCTCTACGAGGTGGGGCGCGCACCACGAATACCAACCGGCAACGAGATTTCGTTTTTTTTCGATCATGGTTCGGAGACGCGTCGTATCGTCCCGCCACCAGTGGCGCCCGATGCGCTTGTGGGGTTGTTGGAGGCAGAGGCTACTTGTTTCCGCGCACTGAACGGCTTGCTACATGGCATGGATCGGAACTTCAATTTGCCTCAACGGCTGCGCGCAATACGGACTGCGGAGCGCGGATTGCAGGATGACGCGGTAAAGCCCTTCGTTACTCAACGCTTTCTTCGTCCTGCGCACGGCCAGGAATGGGATGCGGATGGCGCCCAGCGTCTTGCTGGGTCCGAAGGGCTGGCCCGTGCTGAGGGGCTTTATGCAATCGTTGCGAGTGATCTCCTGATGTTGATAGAGGAGGAGATCCAGCTTTGGGATCGCGAGCATTCAGGATCGTCCTTGACATCCGCGCGTGCGATCAACGCGGCGTATGATCAAGGATTGGTCGCCGCTATCGCGCCTGCCTTGGCGGCGTCGGACCGGGCCAGCGCCAACAATTTGATATTCCATGCACGGGAGATGGGGTTCGATATCCATCTGGTAAACCGCCTCGTGCAACGACTCACGCAGAATGCAAGCGTCTCGCAGCCAGTCCAGAGCATTGATAGGAATGACGATGAGATTAGCCCGAATCCGGACTCCGGGATCGACTCTAGTCAGACGGTCAGGAATCTGATCGAAACGGCATTGGGCGCGCAAGTTTCCGCTCGTGACAGGCGAGGCTATCAAGGCGTGGCCGCTGACACCGCGCTGGATCGTGTGTTACGGCAAATTGATTGGATCGCGGATCGTTTTATTGGTGGCCGGATTGCCGCAGGGTGGCATGATCTAGCCGCTCTGGCGAAAAAGCAATTGAGCAGCGGTCCTCCTGCTTTTCTGGCAAAATCGTTGTCCAATCTGGCAGTACGGGATGGGTTGCCTGGGGACATTGCATTGGAATTGCACGACCTCGCGTTCCTGTGCGCATCGGAAGATGTAGTCGTTTCTAACGCTCGGGCGGAAACGCTCCGCGACCTCGGGCGCCTTGACGAGGCGCTGGCGGCCTATGACCGTGCGGTTGATATGTTCCCGAATGATGAATATGCGCGCAATGGCCGTGCGGAAACACTCCGTGACCTCGGTCGTCCCGACGAGGCGCTGGCGGCCTATGACCGTGTGGTCGAGATGTTCCCGAATGATGCGCATGCGCGCAATGGCCGTGCGGAAACGCTCCGTGCCCTTGGGCGTCCCGACGAGGCGTTGGCGGCCTATGACCGTGCGGT
>JANXRN010000083.1 GCA_025352995.1 Acetobacteraceae bacterium | reverse complement strand
TCACCCATTGCAGCCCCCCTCACGCTGGTTCCGGATCGCCAGAATGAAAACCGCGTCGATTTCAGGAACAAATCGATAGAGCGCCACCTAACCCCGCGCACCGCGCCCGATGATCAATTCCCGCATCCCGCCTTTTACCGGCCGTCCGATCAGCGAGCTGTGCCCCAGAATGTTGACCGCCTGCGCGATCGCCTCGAGTCTTGTTGCCGCGTCTTCAACGTCAAACCCGGCCAAATGATCGAAAAATCGGTCCAAATCGTCGAATACAAATGGCGCGAACTCAACTCGGGCCATTCAGCACACGGGCCGCAGGTCGAGGCGGATGTTCGCCGCGCGATCGCGCTTCAAGCCAGGCTTTGGCCGCGTCCCATCCGACAGTTTCCCTCGTCGTGGTGATATCCGCCCAACGTTCATCGGCTAGATGATGGAAGGCATCGTCCTGCTCAACCCGTTCGACGGTTTCGGCAATCGCGTCGAGGATAAATGCATGCGCCGACTTGCCCGCACGGGACGCCGCCGATGCAACGCGCGACTTCAACTCATCCTCGATGCGGATCGTCGTCGTGCTCATGCCACATGCCCATTGTTGTAAGCCGGAAAAGCAGTGCGATTGTGCTACAGCCGCAATCACATCGTCGACATCACCGCCGGCGCCAACGCCGCCACCTTGGCGAACGCGTTCCCGGTATTGCGGAACCGCAACTCCCCCGCGTCAGCCATCATTTCGTGCCGCGACGCACACGTCACCGCCACCACCTGTCGCGCGCTGGGATAGGCGAGGAACTGCCGCGTCTCCGCCTCCAGCCGCAACCGGTCGCGCAGTTCGCCCCATTCGGCGCGATCAGTGTCTTCGATGAACATCGCCAGAATGCCCGGCCTTGTGCCCGACAGGCGCGCCGGCGCCAGCGCTCCCAGCCGATGCCGCATCGCCACCGCGATTTCGTTTTCCCGCCCGGCGCGCGCCGCCAGCACGAACACGCCTTGCCCGGCCGACGTCACCGCCAGATGCGCTTCATTGCCAAACTCGCGCCGCACGCCGGCGAGCAAGCCGGCTTCGTCGGCCTGGGCCGCGGCCAGCATCAGCGGGTCGAGCCGGAGGACTGCCGCCGCATCATGGTCCTGGCGCGTGCTGCCGGCCAGCATGGTTTTGATCCGGTCATGCAGGCTCGCCAAGCTGTCCGGCGCGCTTTTCAGCCCCTGCGGCAAAGTCATTTTCAGCAAATAGCGGCCGGGATGGGCGCCGAGCCAGGTTTGTAAATCCGGGTCGATGCGATCCACCAGCTGCACCCAGGCACCGCGATGCACGTCGCGGCCATCTTCGGCCGACATGGTGTCGCAGGCGATTTCGGCTTCAATGCCATCGCGGGTGATCAGCAAATCGAACGAGGCGGCATCGGCAAAGCCCGCGAAGCGCACCGTGAAGCCGCGTGCCTGCTGCATCGCGGCGGTGCGAAGAATATGGAATAGCGGCACCAGGGTGCTGTCGTCGGCAAGTCCGAAACGCAGCGCCGCCAGCAATCGGGCGCGACCGTCCGATGAAAGATGTCCGGCCAGGGCGGTGGTTGCCTGGGCCAGGCGCAGGATTGCTGCCTCGGCCGGCGTCAACGCCCGTTCCCCGGCACGCGCCAGCCGGTCGATGGTCAGTTCCAGCAAATGCCGATGCAGCGCCGCCCGCCCGGCGCGATGGCCGTTGCCGCACATCGCCACAATGTCGGCCATGCGCCGCCGCCAGCGCGTCGGGCCAGCAAGCTTGATGAAACGGGCAGCCTCAGCAGATGCGGTCAATGCATGCCTCACAGGGTCGGAACACCGAACCAAATGCCATAGATCATTGCGATACGCCATAGAGGACAACACCAGTCCGGTTAAACCTGCCCGCCCCGACTTGTGACAAATTGCGGGCTGCGCTAAGTCCCCCCGGCTCACGGGCGCGCAGGCGGGCGTGGTGAAATTGGTAGACACGCCAGATTTAGGTTCTGGTGGCGCAAGTCGTGGGGGTTCAAGTCCCTCCGCCCGCACCACTCGCCCCTGAGTTGATGGTGCGATAAACGAGGATTCTTCTTAAGATGTTGGTGACTGAGACGCTCTCCGAGGGCTTGAAACGTGCGTTCAGCGTGGTGGTTCCTGCGGCCGATATCGCCGAACGGCGCGCCAAGCGCTTCGCCGAACTGGTCAAAACCGTGAACCTGCCCGGCTTTCGCCCCGGCAAGGTGCCGATGTCGGTCATCAAGACCCGCTTCGGCGCTGGTGTCACCGGCGAAGTGCTGGAAGAAAGCATCAACAAGGCCACCGGTGACCTGCTGGATGGGCGCGGCCTGCGCTCGGCGATCCAGCCCAAGGTCGATCTGGTGAAGTCCGACGAAGGTGGGGATCTCGAATTCACCGTCGCGGTGGAATTGCTGCCGACCATCACCATGCCGGATTTCTCGGGCATTGAGCTCACCCGGATGACCGCGGTGCCGTCGGATGAAGCGCTGACCAAGTCGCTCGAAGGCCTCGCGCAACGCCAGCGGGAACTGACGGTTGTCGAAGAAGCCCGCCCAGCCGCGAAGGGTGAGTTCTTGCAGGTCGATTTCCTCGGCAAGATTGATGGCGTGCCGTTCACCGGCGGCGACGCGACGGACATGGACATCGAAGTGGGCGGTGACGGGTTCATCCCCGGCTTCACCGAACAGCTCGACGGCATGTCGGCGGGCGAATTCAAGATCATCAACGTGCAGTTCCCCGAAGTGTACGGCTCTGCCGAACTTGCCGGCAAGGCCGCCACGTTCGACATCACCGCCAAGGCGCTGAAGACCCAGGTGCTGCCGACGCTTGATGATAGCTTCGCCGAAAAGCTCGGGTTTGGCGCCCTTGATGAGGTAAAAGACCTGATCGGCAAGCAGATGCAGCGCGAATATGATCAGCTGTCCCGCCTGCGCATCAAGCGCCAGCTGCTCGACGCGCTGACCAAGTTTGCCGCGTTCGACGTGCCGCCGACCTTGCTGGAAGGCGAGTTCGCCCAGATATGGCAGCGCCTGGAAGCCGACCGCAAGGAAGGCAAGCTCGATGCCGATGACGCTGGCAAGGATGATGACACGCTGAAGGCCGAATACATGGCGATCGCCGATCGCCGGGTGAAGCTTGGCCTGCTGCTGGCTGAAATCGGCCGGGTGAATGGCATTCTGGTGACCGACAACGAACTCGCCCGCGCCATGCGGGCCGAAGCCGCGCGCTACCAGGGCCAGGAACAGATGGTGATGGATTTCTTCCGCAAGAATCCGCAAGCCGCCGACAATCTGCGTGGTCCGATCTTTGAGGAGAAAGTGGTCGATTTCGTGCTCGAACTCGCCAAAGTCACCGACCAGGTGGTCACCCCCGAAGAACTCGCCAAGGAGCCTGAGGCCGAAATAGCCGCTTAACCGCAGCAACGGACTCGTAACCCTGTTCGTGCATCCTATGTGACGTGCACGCCCAATGTTCGAAGGATAAGCCGAGATATGCGAGACCGGGATCCGCTAGAGATCTATGCCAACAACCTCGTACCGATGGTGGTCGAACAGACCGCCCGCGGCGAACGTTCCTATGACATCTATTCCCGCCTGCTCAAGGAACGCATCATCTTCCTGACCGGTCAGGTCTATGACGGTGTGGCGTCCTTGATCTGCGCCCAGTTGCTGTTTCTGGAGAGTGAGAACCCGAACAAGGATATCTCCTTCTACATCAACAGCCCCGGCGGCGTGGTCTCAGCAGCGTTGGCGATGTACGACACGATGCAGTATATCCGCAGCCCGGTCAGCACCGTCTGCGTCGGCATGGCAGCGTCCGCTGGCAGCCTGCTGCTGACCGCTGGCGCCAAAGGCAAGCGTTACGCCCTGCCAAACGCCCGCATAATGGTGCATCAGCCATCCGGCGGCGCGCAGGGCCAGGCCACCGATATTGAAATCCAGGCCAAGGAAATCCTCTACACGCGCCGCCTGCTGAACGACATCTACGTCAAGCATACCGGCCAGCCGGTGGAGGCGATTGAACGCAAGCTCGAACGCGATACCTATATGTCGGCCGAAGAAGCGATGCAGTTCGGGCTGATTGATGAGGTTGTCGATCGTCGGCCGGAAACCCCGGAAGGCGGGGTTAAAGGCAAGTAAGCGCTTCTTTGTTTGAAAACAAAGAAGCAAAAAAACTTTCCCACTTTGGTTCCGGGTGCGCACCGGCAGCGGTGCGCCCGCGGGAAAAGTTCTTTTTGTTCACAAAAAGAACGACTTCCTTAGCTTTTGTGGCTTATCCCCCAGCCCTTGTCCCCGCAAGCCCTGGGGGGCTAGACTGATCGACCGATTCCCGGCGATCCGGGGCAGGAGTGCTTATGAGCAAGTCAGGCGACTCAAAGAACACGCTCTATTGCTCGTTCTGCGGCAAGTCGCAGCACGAGGTACGCAAGCTGATTGCGGGCCCGACCGTTTTCATCTGCGATGAATGCGTCGAACTTTGCATGGACATCATCCGCGAGGAACACAAGACCCATCTTGTGAAGTCCCGCGACGGCGTGCCGACGCCCAAGGAAATCTGCAAGGTCCTCGATGATTATGTCATCGGCCAGCAGCACGCCAAGAAAGTGCTCTCGGTCGCGGTGCATAACCACTACAAACGCCTCGCCCATGGCGGCAAGGCGAACGATGTCGAAATCGCCAAGTCGAACATTCTGCTGCTGGGCCCGACTGGCTCCGGTAAGACGCTGCTGGCGCAGACGCTTGCCCGCATCATCGATGTGCCGTTCACCATGGCCGACGCCACCACCCTGACCGAAGCCGGTTACGTGGGCGAAGACGTCGAAAACATCATCCTCAAGCTGCTGCAAGCCGCCGATTACAACGTCGAACGCGCCCAGCGCGGCATTGTCTATATCGACGAAGTCGACAAAATCAGCCGCAAGTCTGACAACCCGTCGATCACCCGCGATGTCAGCGGCGAGGGCGTGCAACAGGCGCTGCTGAAGATCATGGAAGGCACGGTTGCGTCCGTGCCACCGCAAGGCGGGCGCAAGCATCCGCAGCAGGAATTCCTCCAGGTCGATACCACCAACATCTTGTTCATCTGCGGCGGCGCGTTCTCTGGCCTCGACAAGATCATTTCGGCGCGCGGCAAGGGCGGCGGCATCGGCTTCGGCGCCGAAGTCCGCAATCCTGAAGAACGCCGGATCGGCGCGGTGTTGCGCGAAGTCGAACCGGAAGATCTGCTGCGTTTCGGCCTGATCCCGGAATTCATCGGCCGCTTGCCGGTGGTGGCGACGCTCGAAGACCTCGACGAAACTGCGCTGATCGAAATCCTCACCAAGCCGAAAAACGCGCTGATCAAGCAATATGCTCGACTGTTCGAAATGGAGGGCGTGAAGCTCGGCTTCACCGATGACGCACTGGCGGCCGTCGCCAAGCGGGCGATCGCCCGCAAAACCGGCGCGCGCGGCCTGCGCTCGATCATGGAGCAGATCCTGCTCACCACCATGTTCGAACTTCCCGGCCTCGATGGTGTGGAAGAAGTGACGATTTCCGGCGAAGTGGCCGAAAACCGCGCCGAGCCGCTTTACACCTACGGCCAGGAACAGCTTGAGCAGTCGGCCTAGCGCTGGGTCGGGTAGAATTTTGTCAAGGCCTTGCGGCTTAGGCTCGGGCTGCCGATATCGGAGTTTAACCGCCACGCCAGCGTGCCCATGATTGGGGCGCTGGCTGTGCCGACTGTCCTTTAGGAGGTCATTTTATGTCAAAGTCTGATCACCCTGAAACCGGCGACGTGCTTGCCGTATTGCCGCTGCGCGACATCGTCGTCTTCCCGCACATGATCGTGCCGCTGTTCGTCGGTCGGGAAAAATCCGTCCGCGCGCTCGAAGCGGTGATGAAGGAAGACAAGCAAATCCTGCTGGTGGCGCAGAAAAACCACGAACAGAACGATCCTTCGATCAACGATATCTACACGATCGGCACCGTTTCCACCGTCCTGCAATTGCTGAAACTGCCCGACGGCACCGTGAAGGTGCTGGTCGAAGGCGGCAGTCGCGCCCGCGTGATCAAGTTCAAGGAAACCGAAGCGTTTTTCGAAGCCTATGTCGAAAGACTGCAGGAAACCCCTGGCGCGGTGAAAGAACTCGAACCGCTCAGCCGCTCGGTCGTCACCCAGTTCGAGCAATATATCAAGCTCAACAAGAAAATCGCGCCGGAAGTGCTGGTCTCGCTCAACCAGATCGAAGAACCCGGCAAGCTCGCCGACACGATTTCCGCCCACCTCAACATCAAGATCGCCGAGCGGCAGGAACTGCTGGAGATCACCAAAATCTCCGAGCGGCTGGAAAAAGTCTTCGGCCACATGGATTCCGAAATCGGGGTCATGCAGGTCGAGAAGAAAATCCGTGGCCGCGTGAAGCGCCAGATGGAGAAGACCCAGCGCGAGTATTATCTGAATGAGCAGATGAAGGCCATTCAGAAAGAACTCGGCGAAGGCGAGGACGGCAAGGACGAAACCGGCGAAATCGAAGAGCGCATCGCCAAAACCAAACTGTCGAAGGAAGCGCGCGAAAAGGCGCTGGGTGAGCTGAAAAAGCTCCGCAGCATGTCGCCGATGAGCGCGGAATCGACTGTGGTGCGCAACTATCTCGACTGGATCCTGTCGATCCCGTGGAAAAAGCGTTCCAAGGTCAAAAAAGACATCAACGAGGCCGAGAAAATCCTCAACGCCGACCATTTCGGTCTGGAAAAAGTCAAGGAACGCATCCTCGAATATCTCGCAGTGCAATCGCGCGCCGACAAGATGAAAGGCCCGATCCTCTGCCTGGTTGGCCCGCCCGGCGTCGGCAAAACCTCCCTCGGCAAGTCGGTCGCGCGGGCAACTGGCCGCAGCTTTGTCCGCATGTCGCTCGGCGGCGTGCGCGATGAAGCCGAAGTGCGCGGCCATCGCCGGACCTATATCGGATCGATGCCCGGCAAAGTCATCCAGGGCATGAAGAAGGCGAAAACCTCCAACCCGCTGTTCCTGCTCGATGAAATCGACAAACTCGGCGCGGACTGGCGTGGCGATCCGTCATCGGCGCTGCTCGAAGTGCTCGATCCGGAACAGAACTCGACATTCGCCGATCACTATCTCGAAGTCGATTACGATTTGTCGGACGTGATGTTCATCACCACCGCCAACAGCCTGCGCATGCCGCAGCCGCTGATGGACCGCATGGAAATCATCCGCATCCCCGGCTACACCGAGGATGAAAAGGTCGAAATCGCCAAACGCCACCTGCTCGGCAAAGTGATCGAAGCCCACAGCCTCAAAGCCGGCGAATTCGCCATCACCGATGACGCGATGCGCGACCTGATCCGCTACTACACCCGCGAAGCCGGGGTGCGGAACCTGGAACGCGAAATCGCCAACCTCGCCCGCAAAGGCGTCAAGGAAATCGTCACCGGCAAGTCCAAGAAGCTCGCGGTCAATCGCAAGAACCTGGAAAAATACGCTGGGATCAAGCGTTTCCGCTACGGTGAAGCCGAATCGGAAGACATGGTCGGCGCCGTCACCGGCCTTGCCTGGACCGAAGTGGGGGGCGAAATCCTCACCATCGAAAGCGTGCTGCTGCCCGGTAAAGGCAACATCAAGCACACCGGCAAACTCGGCGACGTCATGCAGGAAAGCGTCTCCGCCGCCCTGTCCTACGTCCGCAGCCGCGCCACATCCTTCGGGATCAAACCGACCTTGTTCGAAAAACGGGACATCCATGTCCACGTCCCCGAAGGCGCCACCCCGAAAGACGGCCCGTCCGCCGGCGTTGCCATGGCAACCTCCATCGTCTCCATCCTGACCGGCATCCCAGTCCGCCGCGACATCGCCATGACCGGGGAAATCACCCTCCGCGGCCGGGTGCTGCCAATCGGCGGCCTGAAGGAAAAACTCCTGGCAGCCCTGCGCGCAGGGATCACCACAGTGTTCATCCCCAAGGAAAACGAAAAAGACCTCGCCGACATCCCCGATAATGTGAAGAAAAACCTCACACTCATCCCGGTGTCTAACGCTGACGAAGTCATCAGCCAGGCACTGGTCCGCAAACCCGAGCCGATCGAATGGATCGAACCGCCGGAAACCCCAATCCCGGCTGCCATCGCGCCAGCCGCCACGCTCACCCACTAAAAAACCTGCGTCTGTCAAGCCTGCCATGGGCCGCGCAAGCGGCACATGGCAGGCCTTCTTTTGCCAATTTAACGCAGATTTCCGCGGATTCTGACCGCATAGTTCGTTGACCCGGCAGACGCCCCGCCGCTAAAGTCCGCGCCACCGGGACCGCGATTCGGCCCCTCATAAGACAAAACCCAAGGAGTACTCGCTATGAACAAAATGGACCTGATCGCCGTGGTCGCCGATAAATCCGACCTCACCAAAGCCAAAGCCACCGAAGCCGTGGACGCCGTGTTCGCCGGCATCGAAGCCGCCCTCAAAGCCGGTGAAGAAGTCCGCCTCGTCGGCTTCGGATCCTTCGGAACCTCCACCCGCAAAGCCACCACCGGCCGCAACCCGCAAACCGGCGCCGCGATCCAAATCGCCGAGTCAACCACCGTTCGCTTCAAGCCGGGCAAAGCGCTTAAAGACGCGGTGGGATAAGTTAAGAAAGGCCAGGGGCGCTGCCCCTGGACCCCGCCAGGGAAGGTCCCTGGACGCCCAAACCCTTAAGAAAAGGGTTGAAGCGAGAGGGGGGCAAGGTGATGGTTGCGACATGCGAGTCGCCCCCCTCTCGCTTCACCCCTTGCTTTCTTCGGATAGGGTCCAGGGCCCGGCCCTGGCGGGGTCTGGGGCAGCGCCCCAGCGCTTGCTTGCCTTCACCCACCGTGCCTTCCGGGCGGTTAGCTCAGCGGTAGAGCGGCTCGTTTACACCGAGTTGGTCGGCGGTTCGATCCCGTCACCGCCCATACGGTTTTTGTCTTGGCGATTTTGGATTGCGTGGGTTGACGTGCTTGCGTGGCGGGCCTAAACGGCGCGTCCTGCTGCTGAATGCGGGAGTAGCTCAGTTGGTTAGAGCGCCGGCCTGTCACGCCGGAGGTCGCGGGTTCGAGCCCCGTCTCTCGCGCCAGCTTCCCTGATTATCTTGGGAAGCGGCGCAGTTTTTCCTTTCCGTCAGATTTACCCGCCGTTTGACTGGGTTGCAGCAATTGCTGCGATTTGCGTGGGTTCTGCCTCTGGCAGAATTGTGGCGATGGGGTTATGGTCCGGCCCGCGCTGCAATGCGGTATTCCGTGATGGATGCCGGCACGGAAGGAACGGGCATATATGGCTCTCGATCTGGCCGATTATTTCCCCATTTTGGTGTTCATGGGCATTGCGGCGGGCATTGCTATGGCGATGGTTGGTGGATCGTTACTGGCGGCGCATCAAAAGCCGTATGCCGAGAAATTATCGCCTTATGAATGTGGGTTTGAGCCGTTTGACGACGCGCGGCGTCGGTTCGATGTGCGGTTTTACCTGGTGGCGATTTTGTTCATCATTTTCGATCTGGAGGTTGCGTTCCTGTTTCCCTGGGCGGTGAGCCTGTCGGATATTGGGCCGTTGGGTTTCTTTTCGATGGTGGGTTTTCTGGGCGTGCTGACGGTTGGCTTTGTGTATGAATGGTGCAAGGGCGCACTGGATTGGGAGTAGGGTTGATGAGCGCTTCCACCACGGGCTTGGACCATGCGGTGCTGCCGCCGGGTGCGGCGCAGAGTGCGGTGATCGGCAGTGTGACCGACGCGATCGAAGATAAGGGCTTTGTCGTCGCCAATTTGGATAAACTGGTGAACTGGGCGCGCACCGGCAGCTTGTGGCCGATGACATTTGGGCTGGCGTGCTGCGCGGTCGAAATGATCCACGCTTATATGCCGCGTTACGATCTGGATCGGTTGGGGGTTATTCCGCGCCCGTCGCCGCGGCAGTCGGACGTGATGATTGTGGCGGGCACCTTGACCAACAAGATGGCGCCGGCGTTGCGCAAAGTTTACGACCAGATGCCGGAACCACGTTGGGTGATCAGCATGGGTAGCTGCGCCAATGGCGGCGGCTACTATCATTATTCTTATGCGGTGGTGCGCGGTTGCGATCGGGTGGTGCCGGTCGATATTTACGTGCCGGGCTGCCCGCCAACGGCCGAGGCTTTGGTTTACGGGATCATGCAACTGCAGAAGAAAATCCGTCGCACCGGGACCATTCTCCGTGGCTGATATTGCAGAGCTGATTGCCGGCCTGCCAGGTGTCACCAGCATCGCCTGGGCCCGCGACGAATTGATTGCGAATGCCGATCGTGACGGTTTGGTGGCGTTGATGACCACCCTGCGCGACGATCCGCGTTTCCTGTTCGAACAGATGATGGAAATGGCAGGGGTCGACTGGCCGGAGCGCGCCGACCGGTTCGAGATCGTGTACTGCCTGCTGTCGGTGACCCATAATCATCGCATTCGCGTATCGATCAACACTGATGAAGCGACTCCGGTGCCGTCGATCCACGGCATCTGGCCGGTCGCGACCTGGTGGGAGCGGGAGGCGTTTGACCTGTTCGGCATCGGCTTTTCCGGTCAGCCCGATCTGCGCCGGATTCTGACCGATTACGGCTTTGAAGGCCATCCATTGCGCAAGGATTTCCCCCTGACCGGGTATGTCGAAGTGCGCTACGACGATGCCCGCAAGCAGGTCGTGTATGAACCGGTGAAGCTGGTGCAGGATTTCCGCAATTTTGATTTCCTCTCACCCTGGGAGGCGATGACCACGCTTCCGGGGGATGAGAAAGCGCGCAAGGATGGGGCGCCATGAGCGACACGACCACGCAGCAAATCCAGATCGACAGCCACTCGATCAATTTCGGCCCGCAGCATCCGGCAGCCCATGGCGTGTTGCGGCTGATTTTGGAGATGGATGGCGAAGTTGTTGAACGCGCCGATCCGCATATCGGCCTGCTGCATCGCGGCACCGAAAAGCTGATCGAGTATAAATCCTACATCCAGGCCGTGCCGTATTTCGACCGGCTGGATTACGTGTCGCCGATGACGCAGGAACACGCGTTTGCGCTGGCGACCGAAAAGCTGCTGGGGATTGAGGTGCCGGAGCGCGCCAAGTGGATCCGCACCTTGTTCAGCGAAATCACCCGCGTGCTGAACCATTTGTTGAACGTCACGACCTATGGCTTGGACGTCGGCGCGATCACCCCGGCTTTGTGGGGCTTCGAGGAACGCGAAAAGCTGATGGAGTTCCATGAAGCCGCATGCGGCGCGCGGCTCCATGCTAATTATTTCCGCCCCGGTGGCGTCGCCAAGGATTTGCCGGCTGGGCTTGAAGACCAGATCGGTGCCTGGGCGGACAAGTTTGGCAAGTTCATCGATGATCTCGAAGGGCTGCTGACCAGCAACCGCATCTGGAAGCAGCGCACGGTCGATATCGGGATTTTCAGTGCGGAACAGGCGTTGGCCTGGGGCTTTTCCGGCCCGTGCCTGCGCGCGAGCGGCGTGGCGTGGGATTTGCGCCGGTCGCAGCCGTACGAAATGTATGACCAGTTGGATTTCAAAATCCCGGTTGGCCGCAATGGCGATTGCTATGACCGCTATTTGATGCGGATCGCTGAAATGCGCGAAAGCGTCGGCATGATCCAGCAATGCCTGGCCAAGATGAAGCCAGGTCCGGTCAAGGTGCAGGACAACAAGATCACGCCCCCAAGCCGCGCCAGCATGAAGCGGTCGATGGAAGCGCTGATCCATCATTTCAAGCTTTACACTGAAGGCTATCACGTGCCGGCGGGCGCGACCTATACCGTGGTCGAAGCGCCGAAAGGCGAATTCGGCGTCTATCTGGTCGCTGACGGCACCAACCGGCCCTATCGCTGCAAAATCCGCGCGACGGGCTTTGCCCATTTGCAAGCCATTGAAGCAATGGCCAAACGCCACATGCTGGCCGACGCCGTGGCGATCATTGGATCGCTCGACATCGTCTTTGGTGAGATCGACAGGTAGAACATGGCCGATTTTGAGCAGCCGACGAGCTTCGCCTTCGATGCGGACAGCATGGTTCAGGTGGAAAAGCACATCGCCAAATACCCGGCCGGGCGGCAGGCGAGCGCGGTGCTGCCGCTGCTCGATCTGGCGCAGCGCCAGATGGGCCGCACCACGGGCAGCGCCTGGGTGTCGGTGGCGGCGATGGATGAAATCGGTCGCATTCTCGATATGCCGTCGATCCGGGTTTACGAGGTCGCGACGTTCTATTTGATGTTCAACATGGCCCCGGTCGGCAAATATCATTTGCAGTTATGCACCACCACGCCGTGCTGGCTGCGCGGGTCGGACGATATTGTGCAGGCCTGCCGCGATGTGACCGGCATCAAGGGCTGGAAAGAAAACAGCGCCGACGGGCTGTTCACCATGACCGAAGTTGAATGCGTCGGCGCTTGCGTCAACGCGCCGATTTTGCAGGTGAATGATGATTTCTATGAGGACATGGATTCCGCGCGCACCAAGGCGCTGCTCGAATCCTTGAAGCGCGGCGTGGTGCCGAAGTTCGGCTCGATGACCGGGCGGCAGACCTCCGCGCCTGATGGCGGCCCCACCACGCTCCTGTTCGAGAAGGCGGAATGACGCAATGCTGAGCGATCAGGACCGGATTTTTACCAATCTTTATGGCATAAATGATGCGGGCCTGGCTGGCGCGCGGTCGCGTGGCGATTGGGACGGCACGGCGGCGATTCTGGCGCGCGGGCGCGATGCGATTATCGATGAAATGAAAGCGTCCGGCCTGCGTGGCCGCGGCGGTGCGGGCTTCCCAACTGGCCTGAAATGGTCGTTCATGCCGAAAGTGATCGGCGATCGGCCGCATTATCTGGTGGTGAACGCTGACGAGAGTGAGCCTGGGACCTGCAAGGACCGCGACATTCTGCGCCACGATCCGCATAAGCTGGTCGAAGGCTGCCTGATCGCGTCCTTCGCGATGGGCGCGCATGCGGCCTACATCTATATTCGCGGCGAATTTTACAACGAAGCCGTGGCGCTGCAAAAAGCCATTGATGAAGCATATGACGCCGGCCTGATTGGCAAGAATGCCTGCGGTTCGGGCTGGGATTTCGACTGTTATTTGCATCGCGGCGCTGGCGCCTACATTTGCGGCGAAGAAACCGCGCTGATCGAAAGCCTGGAAGGTAAGAAGGGCATGCCGCGCCTGAAGCCGCCATTTCCGGCGGCGGTCGGGCTGTATGGCTGCCCGTCCACGGTCAATAACGTCGAAAGCATTGCGGTGGCGCCGACGATTTTGCGGCGTGGGGCGACGTGGTTTTCCGGCCTTGGCCGACCGAATAATGCCGGAACCAAGCTGTTCTGCATTTCCGGGCACGTGAACAAGCCCTGCAATGTGGAAGAAGAACTCGGCATTCCGCTGCGTGAACTGATCGATCGCTATGCCGGCGGGGTGCGCGGCGGATGGGATAATTTGCTCGCGGTGATCCCAGGTGGCGCGTCGGTGCCGCTGCTGAACAAGGCGACCTGCGACGACATGCTGATGGATTTTGACAGCTTGCGCGCGGTCAAATCCGGTCTGGGCACG
>JANXRN010000075.1 GCA_025352995.1 Acetobacteraceae bacterium | reverse complement strand
CATTCTCCGCAACGGCCACGTCGGCCATCTCAGCAGCACCGCCGATGCCTTTGACCACGATGCAGGATCGCTCGCGGACGCAGCGACAGAAGGCGGAGAAGACACAGAAGGGCAGGATGTGAATGTCGCGAACACAGTCAGCCCACTCGCACCGCCAATCCTGCTGACCATCCCGGTCCATCTCAAGCGGGCCGGACTGGAGATGCGCATGCTGGTCGATGGGGCTGCCGGTGCGGCAGAACCGGACCCAGCCTTGATTAAGCTGATCTTGCGTGCCCGACAGCTACGCGACCGCATGATGGAAGAGCGGTTGGGTGTTAGTGAACTCGCTGCCTCGGAAGGGATCACCGGCTCCTACATCACCCGCATCATCCGGCTTGGCTTCCTGGCCCCCGACATCGTCACCGCGATTCTCAACGGCCGCCAGCCGGCTGCCAAATGGCTGGGCGGAGCAAAGGCAGGCGCTGGAGTTCGGATAGCAACATAAACAAACCTCTAGCCGAACCCATCAACACAACCATCCGCATAGCCAGCAAGAGCAACACCCATCTACAGATAACTTACTGATATAACATGAAACCACGAACGCCCCGCTGCTATGCGGGGTGACTCTTTTGCGTGGTATGTGTTTACGATGCGTGAAACAGCCGCCGAAACCGGTACCATGGAAAGGGCGGCCTAGAGATATTCAACGATAGCATCGGGATAAGAGCAAACCACCACCGTCTCTGCCGACCAACAATGGTTGCCACCGGCGCAATGAGGGCCTCATTCCCGCGGGTTACGGGAAGTAGTCCGAGAGAGAAAAATCAATAATATCAATTAGTTATAAGCTGGCGGATGGGGTGGGATTCGAACCCACGGTACGCTCACACGTACGGCGGTTTTCAAGACCGCTGCCTTAAACCACTCGGCCACCCATCCCGCGCCGCACCAATACAGCCAAGCCGTCGCCCAGGGAAGACCTGCGCGCGTTGATGACACGCCCCGATTCGCATCGCTAGGCTGTTCCAAGTTCCTGGCATGAGAGAATCAATGCGGTATTTCGCCGTTTTTGGCACCCTGATCGTGGCGACCGCGCTCGGGGGCGTGGGGCTGGCCCAGAATACGCCACCCGATGACGACAAATCATCGATCTGGACCTTGCAGGGCGAAAACGCCTCCGTCGGTCCCGGCCGGATCACCGATCGCTACTACACTAACGGCCTGCGGCTTGCCTGGACCTCGACGACCGGCGCGGTGCCCGCGGGCGTTGCCAGCGCCGGCCGGGCGCTGTTGGGGGAGGGGACGCAGAGGGTCAGCGTCGATATCACCCAGCAAATCTACACCCCGCTCGGCACTAAATCCGCCGTGCCGACGGCCGGTGACCGTCCCTATGCCGGGGTGCTGATGGCGCAGGCGGGGCTGGTGCAGGACACTGCGGCGACCCGCACCCAGTTGGGCTTCGGCCTTGGCGTGATGGGGCCGGCGGCGTTCGGCATGCAGGTGCAGAACGGGTTTCACGATCTGATCGGCCAGCCCGGCAATCATGGCTGGGGCCGGCAATTGGCGAACGAGCCCGTCATGCAGCTTGGCGCCAGCCGGGTCTGGCGGATCGGGTTAGGGCACCCGGGATCACTGGACGTCGATTTCCTGCCCAACATCGCGGCTGGCCTGGGCAATTTGCGCAGCTACGGCCAGGTCGGCGCGACGCTTCGGCTCGGCCAGGGGCTGGACCATGATTTCGGCCCGCCGCGTCTGCCGCCGGGCCTGTCGGGTGGGGATGCCTTCGCGACTGCCGATTTCGCCTGGTACGTCTTCCTCGGCGCCGACGGCCATGCGGTGGCGCGGGACGCCACGCTTGATGGCAACAGCTTTGCGTCCAGCATTTCAGTCCGGCGCACGCCCTTTGTTGCCGAGCTTCAAGCCGGCTTCGCGGTCATGGCGTACGGCATGCGGCTCACCTATAGTCACGTGGTGCAGACACAACAATTTCGCGGCCAGAAGGGCGGATTGCACCAGCTCGGCTCGCTCGCCCTAGGGGTTCGCTTCTGATGAAAATCGCGGTCATTGCGCCGGGGATGATGGGGGCGGCGGTCGCCCAGCGGCTGCACGCCTGCCGCGCAACTGTGGCCGTCACGCTCGAAGGCCGAGGTGCCGAAACCGCCGCCCGTGCCGCCGGCCTGATGCAGCTGCCGTCCGAAGCAGCGCTCGCCGGCTGGGCCGATGTCGTGCTGTCGATCTTGCCACCGGGCCAGGCCCTCGCGCTTGCCCAGCGCCTGGCGCCGGTGCTGGTGCCGCGCGGTAAATCGGTGATTTTCGCCGACTGCAACGCGGTCAGCCCGGCAACCGCCCGCGATGTAGCCGCGGCCCTGCCGGGGATCGGCTTTGTCGATATCGGCATTATTGGCGGTCCGCCGCGCGGTGATGATGCCGGCCCGCGACTTTACGCATCCGGGGATGATGCGCCCCAATTGCAAGACTTAACCACGCGCGGCATCGATTATCGTATCATCCCAGGGGGCATCGGCGCTGCCTCGGCGCTGAAAATGGGCTATGCCGGCATCACCAAGGGCATCACCGCGCTCGGCAGCGCCATGGCGCTGGGCGCCACCGAAGCCGGCGCCGCCGATGCCCTGCGCGCCGAACTCGCGGCCAGCCAGCCAGAAGTGCTGCGCTATTTGCAACGTTCGGTGCCCGACATGTTCGGCAAAGCCTATCGCTGGGTCGCGGAGATGGAGGAAATTTCCGCGTTCCTCGGCGATATCCCGGCCGCCCCGATTTATCAGGGTGCTGCGCGGCTGTACGAACGTATCGCGACCGATCCGGACAGTGTTGCCAAACTGCGCGCATTCTACCGCAAGGATTGACGCCGCGCATGATTGACCCTGAATACGACAGCATCATCATCGGTGGCGGTTCCGCCGGGGCAACCCTTGCCGCCCGGCTGAGCGAGGACCCCGGCCATCGCGTCCTGCTGCTCGAAGCCGGCCCCGATCTGCGCACGGCCGACACGCCCGAGCACATCCAAATCCCCAACCCGATGCGCGCCATTGCCGATGATCGCTTCCGCTGGCCCAAGCTGCTGGCCCGGCGCACCGATCGGCAAGAACCGTTGCTGCTGTGGCGCGGGCGCGCCATGGGTGGCAGTTCCACCATCAACGGCCAGATTGCCATCCGCGCTGTGCCCGATGATCTCGACCGTTGGGTGGCGCTGGGCTGCACCGGCTGGGGTTGGGACGCCATGCTGCCCTATTTCAACAAGCTTGAAACCGACAAGAACTTTCCTGATGCGCCCTATCACGGCGACCGCGGCCCAATCCCGGTTTATCGCGCGCCGATCGCAGACTGGGGCAATGTCGACCGTGCCCTGCGCCAGTCGTCAATCGCGCTTGGCTATGGCTGGTGCGAAGATCATAACGCGCCGACCGGCACCGGCGCTTCGCCCTACGCAATCAATTCAGAAGCCGGCCGGCGGGTTTCCACCAACGACGCCTACCTCGAACCCGCCCGCGCGCGCGGCAATTTGCGCATCGTCGGTGACGCGCTGGTCGAAGCCATCGCCCTTGAAGGCAACCGCCCGCACGCCAGCGGCGTCCAGGTCCGCATCGGCGGCAAATCCTATTCCTCCCGCGCACGGCGCGAAGTGATCTTGTGCGCTGGCGCCATCCATTCCCCGGCGATCTTGCAACGTTCCGGCATCGGCCCGGCCGCGTTGCTGCAAAGTCTCGGAATCACCGTCCGCGCCGATCTGCCGGTGGGGGAGAATTTGCGCGATCACCCGATCATGAGCGCGATGCTGCATTTGCGCGAAGCTGGCCGGGTCAGCACCCTGATGCACCGCCACACCAATTGCTGCCTGCGCTATAGCTCCGGCCTTGCCGGCGCCGGCGAAAACGACATGATCATGATCGCCGGCAATCTCGGTCGGACCCCAACCAACGATGTCGCAACCGATCGTGGGCGCCTTGCGGTTTCGGTTTACCAAGCCTTCAGCGAAGGCCATGTCCGCATCACCACGCCCGATCCGACCATTGATCCGGCGATTGAGGAACGCATGCTGTCCGATCCATCAGACCTGATCCGCATGCGCGACGGCGTGCGCCGGTTGCGGGAAATCTGCCGCCATCCCGGCTTCACCGACATCGCCCATCGTGTCGAATACGGCACGACAGGCCGATCAATGGACGAGCCCCTCAGCGACAGCGAACTTGATGATTGGCTGTTCGACCAGTGCAGCGATGCCCAGCATGCCACCGGCACCTGCCGCATGGGCGCGGTGGTCGATACTGATTGTCGGGTGATCGGTGTCACCGGCCTGCGCGTTATCGATGCCTCGATCATGCCGGAAGTGCCGCGGGCCAACACCCATCTGACCACGGTTGCCATTGCCGAGCGTATGGCTGATCGGATTAGGGCACGTTAAAGGCAAGTTAGAATATTCTTTTTGTGAACAAAAAGGTAACTCCCAAGCCACCCTGTCATCCACCCACATCGATCCCCATAGAAACCTGTTGCCCCGGCTCCAGTTTGTCTGATTCTCTACGTCCATGCCCATCCCCCCCGATCTCGTGTCCCTGATCGCGCAACTTCGAGCAGAGATTGCGTCGCTGAAGCAGGAGGTTTCCGCCCTTCGCCGCCAACTCGGCCTGGATAGTTCGACCAGCAACAAGCCGCCGTCGAGCGATGGTTTGGGCAAGAAGCCTCGGATCAAAACCAGCTTGAGGGGCCGATCTGGCAAGCGGAGCGGCGGTCAGGTTGGGCATCGCGGGGACACGCTGCGGCGAGTTGCCAAGCCGGACAGGGTTGAACGCCACATCGCCACCGCCTGCGGCCAGTGCCAGACCGCGCTGACTGCCGCG
>JANXRN010000005.1 GCA_025352995.1 Acetobacteraceae bacterium | reverse complement strand
GGTCAACTGGGACCCAGTCGACGGCACCGTGCTCGCCAACGAACAGGTGATCGACGGCCGCGGCTGGCGCTCCGGCGCCCAGGTCGAGAAAAAGAAGCTGAACCAGTGGTTCATGCAAATCACCAAATTCGCCCCCGATCTTTTGTCTGAATTGAAAGCGATGGAGCGTTGGCCCGAACGGGTGCGCCTGATGCAGGCCAACTGGATCGGCCGCAGCGAAGGCGCGAAACTCCATTTCGACCTCGCCGTGCCGCAACCCGGCATCGACAGCGTCGAAGTTTATACCACCCGCCCGGATACACTTTATGGCATGTCGTTCCTGGCGATTGCGGCCGAACACCCGCTTGCCGCCATCGTCGCGGCCCGTAACGCCGCCGCCGCCGAATTCATCGCCGAATGCCGCAGCCAGGGCACGTCGGAAGTTGCCATCGAAACCGGCGAAAAGCGTGGCTTCGACACCGGCCTGCGGGTCAAACACCCGTTCATTCCAGGTGCCACCAGCCCGGTCTGGATCGCCAATTTTGTCCTGATGGAATACGGCACCGGCGCGATTTTCGGCTGCCCCGCGCATGATCAGCGCGACCTCGACTTCGCTCGCAAATACAACCTGCCGGTTCCGCCCGTGGTTTTGCCCCCAGGTGAAAACGCCGCGACCTATCAGGTCACCGACGTCGCCTTTACCGATGCCGGCACCATCATCAATTCCGGCTTCCTCAACGGCCTGACCGCGCCCGCCGCCGCCAAGCCCGCCGCCATTGCCGAGCTTGAACGGCGCGGCATCGGCCACGGCCTGACCAACTGGCGGCTGCGCGATTGGGGCGTCAGCCGCCAGCGCTACTGGGGTTGCCCGATCCCGGTCATCCATTGCGATGATTGCGGCATCGTGCCAGTTCCCGCCAGCCAGTTGCCGGTGGTGCTGCCCGATGATGTCACCTTCGACCAGCCCGGCAACCCGCTCGACCACCACCCAACCTGGAAGCACGTCGCCTGCCCGACTTGCGGCAAGGCGGCGGTGCGCGAAACCGACACGTTTGACACGTTCGTGGACAGTTCCTGGTATTTCGCCCGCTTCTGCTCCCCGAATGCCGATGAACCCACCATCCGCGCCGCCGTCGATCACTGGCTGCCGGTCGACCAATATATTGGCGGCATTGAGCACGCGATTTTGCATCTGCTCTATTCCCGCTTCTTCACCCGCGCTATGCGCATCACCGGCCATGTCGATCTCGACGAACCTTTCGCTGGCCTGTTCACCCAGGGCATGGTCACCCACGAAAGCTACAAATCCGCCAATGGCGAGTGGCTTTACCCCGAAGAAGTCGAAAAGCGCCCTGATGGCAGCGTGGTCAATCGCGCCAGCGGCACCCCGGTTACTGTCGGGCGGGTTGAATCGATGTCGAAATCCAAGCGCAACACGGTTGATCCCGGCGAAATCATCGCCCGCTTCGGCGCCGATACCGCGCGCTGGTTCGTGCTGTCCGACAATCCGCCCGACCGTGACATCGAATGGACCGAATCCGGCGTCATCGGCGCCTATCGTTTCACCCAGCGCCTGTTCCGCCTGGTTGAAACCATCGCGCCGGCGCCCGAACCCGACGCCTTCGCCCCAGCCGCCCGCATTTTGCGCCGCGCTACCCACAAGGCGATCGCGGCGGTCACCGAAAGCCTGGAAAACTTCACCTACAACGTCGCCGTCGCCCGCATCCACGAACTCGCCAACGCCATTGCCGATGCCGAGCGGGCCGGCGCGGCCGATGGCCTCGCCTTCGCCCGCTTTGAAGCGGTCGAAGCCATCACCCGCCTGATCAGCCCGATGATGCCGCATCTGGCGGAGGAAATGTACACGCGCCTCTATCCCGGCACCGCAGCGCTGGTGGCTGAACTGCCCTGGCTGGCGTCGGACGCCGCGTTGGCCGCAGATGACAGTGTCACCATCGCCGTCCAGGTGCTTGGCAAATTGCGCGCCACCGTGACCGTTGCCCCAGACGCCGACGACGCAACTGTGCTAGCGTTGGCCGAAGCCGAACCCAACGTCGCCAAGCTGCTGGAAGGCAAAAAGATCGTGAAGCGCATCTATGTCCGCGGCCGCATCGTCAACTTCGTCACGGCGGGCTAGGTGAAACGCCGCGCCCTCCTGCTGCCAATCCTGCTCGCTGGCTGCGGGTTCCATCCGGTCTATGCCCCGACCGCCGGCGGCAAGCCGGGTGAGGCCATAATCGGCCTCGCCGAAATCCAGGTCGGACTGATCCCGGAACGAAGGGGCCAGTTGCTGCGCGAAGACCTGCTCGCCCGCTTCCGCCGCGATGGTGCCGCCGTCGCCCGTCGCTACGACCTCACCATCACCTACACGATCGATGGCGAAAATATTGGTATCCAGCGCGACAACACCACCTCCCGCGTCCGCCTCGTCGGCAGCGCGTCCTGGGCCTTGACCGCGCAAGACCCCAAGCGGACCCAGCTTACCAGCGGCACTGCACGCCAGGTCGATGGCTACAACGTCTTCATCAACCAGTATTTCGCCGCCGATATGGAAAATGACGCCGTCCGCCGCCGCCTGACCGACGCCATTGCCGACCAGATCACCTTGCAACTCGCCACCTGGTTCGACGCGCAAAAGCCCAAATGAAGCTTGACGGCGCCCGCTTCGATGGCTTCCTGCGAGACCCCGGCAAATGCCGCGTCGTGTTGCTCTATGGCGTGGATGCCGGCCTGATCGGGGAGCGCGCGACCGCCCTGATCCACCGGATCATCGGCGCTGCCAACGATCCATTCCGCCTCAGCGAACTCGAACGCGATGGCTATGATCGCATCGAAGAGGAAATGACCGCCATGGCGCTGACCGGCGGCCGCCGCGTCGTTCGGGTTCGCGATGTTACCGACGCTGCGCTCAAACAGGTGCAATCCGTCCTCGCCGGCCGCGCCGACAACCTGCTGATCCTCGAGGGTCCCAATCTTGCCGGCCGCGCCAAACTGGTGGCGGCGCTGGAGAAAGCCCCCGATGCCCAGGCCGTCGCCTGCTACGCCCTGGTAGGCCGTGCCCTCGAACCCGTGATCAAGTCCGGCCTGCAAGACCTTGGCGCATCGGTAACCTCCGAAGCGCTTACCTGGCTCGGAGGTCAGCTCGGCGCCGACCGCGCCATCACCCAACGCGAAATTGAAAAGCTTGCGACCTATGTCGGCCAGTCCGGTACCGTCGATATTGACGCCGCCCGCGTCTGCGTCGGAGACCTCGCCGGATTATCGTTGGATGACGCGCTGCTCGCCGCCACGTCAGGCGATATCGTCGCCACCGACCGCGCGTTGGAACTCGCCATGCAGGAAGGCACCGCCCCAGTCGGCGTGCTGCGCGGCACCTTGATGCACCTGCAACGCCTGCAACGCGCCCGCGCCGCCATGGCCAACGGCCAGTCCGCAAGCGAGGCCACCGACAGCGTCCGCCCCCCGGTCTTTTTCAAATCCAAACCCGCCTTCACCCGCGCGCTTACGCTATGGACCGAGCCCGCGATCGAAGCCGCCTGCGTCCGCGTCTGGGAAGCCGAGCGCGCCTGCAAACGCACCGGTGCGGCCGATGAGGCGATCAGCCGGAGTGCGGTAATTGGATTGGCGCAGCGGGCGGCAGCGGCGCGAAGGCGTTAAGGCTCGCGCGTTCTTTTTGTTGCTGCGTTCACTTGAAAACCCAAAAAATTGGGGTGGACCAAGACGGAAGGAAGTCGCCACCGAGGGTAGAGGAGGAAGCTTAGAGTCCGGCCGGAAGGCTCATCCAGGATTACAGAGTCTACTCAGCAGCATTCGGATGGATACCAAGCGCAGAAACGCCACCGCCATTCGGGTCAGATTCTCGAAATCCTTTGCCAGTTGGCGGCAGCGATTTAGCCAGGCCAGCGTTCGTTCAACCACCCACCGCTTCGGAATGACCTCAAATCCCCTCGCCTGATCGGACCGTTTCACGATTTCGACCGAGATCTGCGGCATCACCATCGGCAAACAGCTTGCGCAGGAATGGATATTGTCCAAACAGCGTCGAGATCACCAGCCCCCCACCAACCCGGTCCTGAATATCAGCCGGATGAACAACCGCGTGCAGCAGAAATCCTATCGTATTGACAAGGATATGTCGCTTCTTGCCCTTGATTTTCTTGCCCGCATCATAGCCGCGCTCTTGACGCTCTGGCTGTCGATCACGCACGCAGTGGGGCTGGCCGCACGTCCAGCTTGTTCGCGGCATAATACCAATCGTCGGCACGCTCGACTCATATCGGTCTATGCAAATCGTCTAAACATTCATTCGATGCTTCCGTTCAGCATTTCGCTGTGACGGAGGCATTGATGTCAGCTCCGGTTAAGATCACGCGTATGGATCATACTGCGTCGGCGCTTCGCGGTTTTGCGGCGAAAAGCCCGGATGGCGGCCAGGTTCGCCGTCTGTTGGCGTTGGCGCTGATCTTGGACGGGCACCGGCGCGAAGAAGCTGCGGCGCTTGCTGGGATGGATCGGCAGACACTGCGGGATTGGGT
>JANXRN010000065.1 GCA_025352995.1 Acetobacteraceae bacterium | reverse complement strand
CCGTGGGTTCGAATCCCACCCTCTCCGCCAGAGGCTAACTAATTGATATAATTGATTTTTATCTCTCGCCCTGCCTCCCGTAAGCCTCGGGAATGAGGGCCTCATTGCGCCGGTGGAAACTATTGTTGGTCGGCAGAGACGGTCTTGGTTCGCTCTTATCCCGATGCAATCGTTGAATATCTCTGAGCCGCCCTTTCCATGGTACCGGTTTCGGCGGCTGTTTCACGCGTCGTGATTCTGAACCAAACAAAAGAGTCGCCCCGCATAGCAGCGGGGCGTTCGTGGTTTCATGTTATATCAGTAAGTTATCTGTAGATGGGTGTTGCTCTCGCTGGATATGCGGATGGTTGTGTTGACGGGTGCGGGTATGGGTTTGTTTATGTGGCTATCCGAATCCCAGCACCTGCCTTTGCTCGGCTTCCTGGCCCCCGACATTGTCACCGCGATTCTCAACGGTCACCAGCCGGTCGGGCTCACTGCCAATAAGTTGGCCAATGCCAGCCGGCTGCCAAATGGCTGGGCGGAGCAGAGGCAGGTGCTCGGATTCGGATAGCCACATAAACAAACCCATACCCGCACCCGTCAACACAACCATCCGCATGACGGGCAAGGGCAGCCCCCTACTACAGATAACTCACTGATATAACATTAAACCACGAACGCCCCGCTGCTATGCGGGGGCGACTCTTTTGTTTGGTTCAGAATCACGATGCTCGGAGTGGCCGCCGAAACCGGTACCATGGAAAGGGCGCTCCAGAGATATTCAACGATAGCAACGCGATAAGAGCGAACCACCACCGTCTCTGCCGACCAACATTCGTTGCCACCGGCGCAATGACGGCCTCATTCCCGTGGCTTACGCGAAGCAAGCCAAGAGATAAAAGTGAATGATATTAATGAGTTAGACGCTGGCGGAGGGGATGGGATTCGAACCCACGGTAGGCTTTAACACCTACAACGATTTAGCAAACCGTCGCCTTCAGCCACTCGGCCACCCCTCCGCTGGAAGAAGCAAGCCACACGACGTTTGCAAGGCTGCTTCTAGGGGGGGCGGGCGCTCAGGTCAACTCAGCGCGACGTCAAAGCCGCGTTTGGTGGCTGGGCGGGCCATCATGGTGTCGTACCAGCGCTTGACGTTGGGGAATTCACCCAGATCGACCTGATGGCGTTCGTGGCGCCAGGCCCAGCCGAGAATGGCGAAATCGGCGATGGACATGTCGCCGGCGAAGAATTCTGCCTCGGCCAGACGGCGATCGGCGACGCCGTAGAGGCGTCTGGTTTCCTTACTGTAGCGTTCCAGGCCGTAGCGACGGTCAGCTTCGTTTTCCAGCGCGATGAAGTGATGCACCTGGCCGGGCATCGGGCCGAAGCCGCCCATTTGCCACATCAGCCATTCGAGCACGGGGACTTGGGCGCGGACGTCGGACGGCCAGAATTTGCCGGTCTTCTGGCCGAGGTAAATCAGGATCGCACCTGATTCGAAGACGCTGATCGGTGCGCCGCCGGGGCCGGCGGGATCGACGATGGCTGGGATGCGATTATTCGGGCTGATCTTGAGAAAATCGGGCTGGTACTGCTCGCCCTTGCCGATATTGACCGGATGGACGCTGTATGCCAGCGCCATTTCCTCCAAGGCAGCGCTGATCTTGCGGCCATTGGGGGTGTTCCAGGTCCAGAGTTCGATGGTCATGGCATTTCCTTTTAGTGGCGCGCCTGCCCTGCAACGATGGCGGCAAAGCGGGCCGGGTTGTCGGTGTTATAGACCTGATAGCGCGGGATGGCGAAAATCGGGGAATTGGCAAGCACCGGGCGGGAGCCGAGGGCGAAAGCGGCGGTGAAACCATCACGGGCAGCGGCGGCTTCGAGCGTTGCGTCATGGATGCCATATGGCCAGGCGAGAAACTGCACCGGGCCGGTATGGTCCTGCAACAAGATCCGCGACCCGCCGAGTTCGCGATCGACGAAGGCTGCGTAGTCCGCCGGGGTGCGGCGGGCGCGATCATCGTTGAAATTCGGGTGGGATTGGCTATGGGCCTGGAAATCGACCAGGCCGGAGGCACGCATTTCCGCGATCTGCGCCCAGGTGAGGTAAGCACCGCCCTGCCCGATCGCCGGCGGATTGATGAACAGGGTGATCGGATAGCCGAGGCGGCGGATGACCGGGAACATCTCGGTAAAGACGCTGCGCCAGCCATCATCGGCGGTGATGGCGACGGATTTTTCCGGCAGCTTTCTGCTGGCGCCCAGCGCATCGACAATCGCCGACAGGCGCACCACGGTGATGTCGTGGCTACGCAACCATTCCATTTGCGCGACGAAGACCGGCGTTTCCACCACCGTTGCCGCGTTGGCAACGCGTGGATCGAAACGATGGTAGGTCAGGATCGAAACCGGCTGGGCGGACGCAGGGGCGGCCAGCAGCAACGCAAGCAGAAGCGCCCTCATCCAAGTTTGGCTTTCACCGCATCATTAACCAAGGCCGGATTGCCCTTGCCAGCCATTGCTTTCATCACCTGCCCGACAAAAAAGCCGAATAATTTGTCCTTGCCGGACCGATACTCAGCAGCCTTGTCGGGGTTGGCGGCGATGACGGCGTCCACCGCTGCATCGATCGCGGAGGTATCAACCACCTGGCGCAAGCCGCGCGCTTGGACGATGGCATCCGGCGCGGCGCCGGTTTCGACCATTTCCTCGAAAACTTGCTTGGCGATCTTGCCGTTGATGGTTTTGTCGCTGATCAGATCGAGCAACGCGCCGAGGGAGGCCGCCGAGACCGGACTGTCTTCGATGCTGCGTGATGTGCGGTTGAGCGCGCCAAACAGATCGCCGGTGATCCAGTTGGCGGCGAGTTTGGGGTCACGGCCGGCGGCTACGGTTTCGAAATAATGCGCGGTGGGTTGTTCCGCGACCAGCACGCCGGAATCGTACGGCGACAGGCCGAACGCATCGATGAAGCGCGCCCGCTTGGCATCCGGCAATTCAGGCAACGCGGCGCGCAAGGTTTCAACCCAGGCCGGATCGAGGATCAGCGGCAACAAATCAGGGTCGGGAAAGTAACGATAATCATGCGCGTCTTCCTTGCTGCGCATCGATCGCGTGGTGCCGCGGGCACTGTCGAACAGGCGGGTTTCCTGCACGACTTCGCCGCCGTCTTCCCAAACCTTGATCTGGCGCAGGGCTTCGACTTCGACCGCCTGCATGACGAAGCGGATCGAATTCACGTTCTTGATTTCGCAGCGCGTGCGATAGGGTTCCCCGGCTTTGCGTACCGACACGTTCACGTCCGCCCGCAGCGAACCTTCTTCCATGTTGCCGTCGCAGGTGCCGAGATAGCGCAAGATCGACCGCAGCTTGCGGACATAGGCGCCGGCTTCTTCGGGGCTGCGGATATCGGGTTCGCTGACGATTTCCATCAGGGCCACGCCGGATCGGTTGAGATCGACGAAGGTCTTGGTCGGGTGCTGATCGTGCAACGACTTGCCGGCATCTTGTTCGAGATGGAGGCGGGTGACACCGATCTGGCGGGTGCTGCCATCGGCGAGTTCGATCTCGATCACGCCCTTGCCGACGATGGGGTGCTCGTACTGGCTGATCTGGTAGCCGCTGGGCAGATCGGCATAGAAATAATTCTTGCGATCAAACCGGCTGTGCAGATGGATTTCCGCGTTCAGGCCCAGCCCGGTGCGCACGGCTTGCGCCACGCATTCGCCGTTCAGCACGGGCAACATGCCGGGAAACGCTGCATCGACCAGGCTGACCTGGCTGTTCGGTGCGGCACCGAATGCGGTGGCCGCACCGGAAAACAGTTTCGCCTTGCTGATAACCTGGGCGTGGACTTCCAAGCCGACCACGACTTCCCAACTGCCGCTGTTGCCTTCGATCGTATATGCCATACCGCTTAGCCCCCTGCCCGCACGGACGGCTTGGCGACAAAGCCTGCCGCGTCTTCAATCGCTTGCGCGACGGCAAAAACCGTTTCTTCATCGAACGGACGGCCGAGCACCTGCAACCCGAGCGGCAGACCCTGCGCGTCGAGCCCAGCGGGCACCGACATGCCGGGGATGCCGGCCATGTTGGCGGGCACGGTGAAGACGTCGTTGAAATACATCTTGATCGGGTCATCGAGCCGATCGCCGAGGCCGAACGCGGCAGACGGCGCGGTCGGCGTTACCAACGCATCGACCCTGGCGAACACATCGGTGAAATCTTTCAGGATCAGGCTACGGATTTTCTGGGCGCGGATATAGTACGCATCGTAATAGCCGGCCGACAGCACGTAGGTGCCGATCATGATCCGCCGTTGCACTTCGGCGCCGAAGCCGTCAGCGCGGGTGTTTTCGTACAATGCCGTCAAATCCTCGCCATTACTGCGAGCGCCGAACCGCACGCCGTCGTAACGGGCGAGATTGGACGAGGCTTCGGCGGGGGCGACAATGTAATAAGTGGCTAACCCGTATTTGGTGTGCGGCAAGGACACGTCGACGATTTCAGCCCCCGCATCACGCAGCCAGCCGAGACCTTGTTGCCAGATCGCCTCAATCTCGGGCGGCATGTCGTCGGATCGGTATTCGCGCGGCACGCCGATGCGCAGGCCCTTGACGCCGCGTCGGCAGGCGGCGGCGAAGTCGGGGACGGCGATGTTGGCGGACGTTGAGTCCTTCGGGTCGTACCCGGCCATCGAGCCGAGCAGGATGGCGCAATCTTCAACGTTGCGGGCGACCGGACCGGCTTGGTCCAGCGATGATGCGAAGGCCACCACGCCCCAGCGTGAACAGCGACCATAGGTCGGCTTGATGCCGGCGATGCCGCAGAAGCTCGCCGGCTGGCGGATCGAACCGCCAGTGTCGGTGGCGGTCGCGCCCAACGCCAGGCCCGCCGCGACCGCTGCCGCCGATCCGCCCGACGATCCGCCCGGCACCAGCGGGCGATTGTCGCCGGTTCGGGTCCACGGGTTCACCACCGGCCCGAAGGCGGATGTTGCGTTGGATGATCCCATGGCAAATTCGTCCATGTTGGCCTTGCCGAGGAACACCGCGCCATCGCGCAACAAATTCGCCGTGACCGTGCTTTCATAGGGCGGCACGAAGGGCGACAGGATGCGGCTGCCGGCGGTGGTGCGCACGCCTTCGGTGCAGAACAAATCCTTGATGGCGAGCGGAATGCCCAGCAAAGCGCCCTGATCGCCAGACGCCAGCGCCGCATCGGCTGCCGCAGCTTGGGCCAGCGCACGTTCGCCCGTTACGGTGATGAACGCATTCAATTGCGGGTTCAGTGCCTCAATCGCGCCAAGAAAATGCTGCGTCAGTTCGACCGATGAAACATCGCGGGCGCGCAACGCAGCGCGCGCCGAGGCCAGGGTGAAATCCGAGATCATCTTATTCAACCACCTTCGGCACGGCGTAAAACTGGCCTTCGCGATCCGGCGCGTTGGACAGCACGCGTTCGGCATCGCCACCATCGGTCACCATGTCGGCGCGCCAGGCGAGTGTCATTTGCGCCGCACCGGTCAAGGGCGTCACGCCGTCGATATCAACCTCATTCAATTGGTCAATCCAGCCCAGAATCGCGTTCAAATCCCCCGCCAATTGCGGCAAGGCGTCATCAGCCACCCGGATGCGGGCGAGTTTGGCGATACGGCGTACCGCCGCTTGATCGAGCGACATGGTCTTCCTTGCAGGATTGGGATAGGGGTCGACCATAGAACCCGCGACAAGGCGGTTCAAGTTTTGGGGAACAGCGATGCAAGCAGTGGTGTGTGAAGCCTTTGGTGGGCCAGACGTTTTACGGGTGCGCGAATTGGCCGATCCGGCGCCGCCCGGCGCAGGCGAAGTCCAGGTCCGGCTTGAAGCGCGTGGCGTGCAGATGGTCGATGTGCTGATGCTGGCTGGCACCTATCAGACCCGGCCGGAACCGCCCTTCATCCCCGGCGGGGAAGCGGCCGGCACGATCGTCGCAATCGGGCCAGGGGTCACCGCGTTTGCCATCGGCGACAAGGTCAGCTGCCGGCCGCGCCCGGGTTCGTTCTGCACCCTCGCCAACGCATCGGTTGAGAGCTGCGATCCGATTCCGGCCGGGTTTTCGGTGGAAGAAGCGGCCGTGTTCAAAAGCGCTTATCACACCGCGTATCACGCGCTGCTGCAAAAGGGCCGGTTGCAGGCGGGCGAATGGGTGCTGATCCATGGCGCCGCGGGCGGGATCGGGATTGCGGCGATCCAGGTGGCCAAGCTGTTCGGCGGCCGAGTGATCGCGACGGCCGGGACCGAGGCCAAGCGCGCGGCCTGCCTGGAAGA
Source organism: Acetobacteraceae bacterium (assembly GCA_025352995.1). Classification (GTDB taxonomy): domain Bacteria; phylum Pseudomonadota; class Alphaproteobacteria; order Acetobacterales; family Acetobacteraceae; genus CAITOL01. Next base: position 255 of record JANXRN010000065.1, on the reverse strand, counting down.
AGGCGCCGATCATGTGATCGACTACACCAAAGGCTTCCGCGATGAGGTCAAGGCGCTAACCGGCGGCAAGGGGGTCGATATCGTTTATGACCCGATCGGATCGACCGTGTTCGATGAAAGCATGCGCTGCCTGAATTGGGGCGCGCGGCTGCTGATTCTGGGCTTCCTCGGCGGTGGGCCGGCGCTGGCCAAAACCAACCATTTGCTGATCAAGGGCGCCGAAGCTATCGGGGTGCGGGTCGGCGGGGTGATGGA
>JANXRN010000445.1 GCA_025352995.1 Acetobacteraceae bacterium | reverse complement strand
GGTTCTTTTTGTTCACAAAAAGAACTGCTTGCCTTCTGAATGTTCTTGACCTGGAGTCTTTCTAAAAAATCTGATCAGTTACCTTGTTTCCGTTCAACCAAAGACAACCTCACTTCGCCGGGAACGGAAACTGCGCCAGATATTTCTGATACTCAGGCTCAACATCAACCTGCATCGTGGCAAGGAAGCGGACCACAGCGCAGTAGAAGGCGATGGTCAGCACCAGGTCGGTGAGGTGTTCGTTCGACAGGAAGCCTTGCAGTTCAGCGAAGCTTGCGGCCGACGCGGCGCCATCCACCGTCATTTCCCGCGCCGCGCGCAGCACCGCAAGGCTATGGGCATCGAGGGTGGTAGCTTTGCCGGCGCTATCGTCGATCAGCGCCTGGATATCGGCATCGCTCACGCCGAAATCATGGCCGATCTTGACGTGATGCGACCATTCATAGGGCGACCGGGCGAGCCAGCCGACTTGCAAGATCGCCAGTTCGCGCAGGCGGCCATCGAGGGTGCTTTTGTTACGGATATAGCCGCCGAGGCCGGAAAAGGCGCGGGCGCCGCCGGGGCTATGGGTCATCAGGCGGAACAGCGCGATATCGCGGGCGAGCAGATGCTTATGCTCATCGGGCAGATCGGCCTGGGTCAAATAGGGTAGGCGCGCCATGGTGTTTTCTCCCGTTGGATTATCGGCGCAGTATAGCGTCGCGTGATATTTTCTGCCCAGGGAGCCGTGATGGCCAAGCCCATTCTGATTGATGCTGTGCTGCCGGAGTTTGGCGAGCCGACGGTGCAGCCACTGCTGTCCGGCGCGATCTACCAGGCCCGGACGGGCGCGGCCCTCGCGGCGGCGGCGGCGGCCGGGCATAACGCGCTGGTGGTTTATGGCGATCGGGAGCACGCGGCGAACGTTTCCTACCTTACCGGCTATGATCCGCGCTTTGAGGAATGTCTGCTGGTCGCCCTGCCTGGCCGGCGTCCGAGTTTGCTGCTCGGCAACGAAGGTTGGGGCTATGCGGAAACCGCCGCGGGGGATTTCGACCGGCTGCTGTGCCAGAGTTTTTCCCTGCCGGGTCAGCCGCGCGGGCAGCAGAAGTCGCTTGCGGCGTTGTTGGATGATGCCGGCTTACGGCCGGGCATGCGGATTGGCGCGGTCGGCTGGAAGATTTTCGATGCCGGCGATCCGGGGTCAGACGAGAGCTGGCTCGACCTGCCGGACTTCATCGCTGCGCATCTGCGCAAGCTGGGTCCAGTGCGCAATGCAACCGCGCTGTTGATCGATCCGGCCGCGGGCCTGCGCGCAATCAACGAATGCGACCAGTTGGCGAGTTTTGAATTTGCCGCGACCTATGCATCCCAAGCCATCCGAAATGTGATTTTCGGGCTGCGGCCGGGAATGACGGAGTTGGAAGCCGCCCGCCTGATGGCCCTGCCCGGCCTGCCGTTAAGCTGCCATCCCATGCTGTCCACCGGGCCGCGCGCGTCGTTCGGCCTGCCCAGCCCGTCGGCCAAAACCATTGCACGGGGCGATCCGATCACCATGGCCTGCGGCATCCAAGGTGGCTTGACGGCGCGGGCGGGGTTCGTGGTGGCCGATGCTGGCGAATTGCCGGCCGGCATTCAGAACTATGTGGACAAGCTCGCCGCGCCTTATTTCGCCGCCGTGGTGGAATGGTACGAAACCGTTGGTATCGGCGTCACTGGCGGGGCCTTGTACGACATCATCGCCCGCCATCTGGGTGACAAATTCTTCGGCGTCGGGCTCAATCCGGGGCATCTGATCCATATCGACGAATGGATGCATTCGCCGATTTTCCCCGGCAGTGACATCGCGCTGAAATCGGGCATGGCGATCCAGGTCGATGTTATTCCGGCAACCCACTCGCCCTGGTTCACCACCAATATCGAAGACGGCATTGCGCTGGCGGATGCAGATTTGCGCGCCGAATTTGCCGGGCGTTACCCGGAAGCCTGGGCACGGATTGCCGCGCGGCGGGCTTTCATGGCGGACACGCTGGGAATCATGCTGCGGCCAGAGGTGCTGCCGTTCAGCAACATGCCGGCCTATCTGCCGCCGTTCTTTTTGAATCCTGGGCGAGTATTAGCAATGAAGTAAGGATGTTCTTTTTGTGAACAAAAAGAACCAAAAAAACTTTCTATCCATGGCGCACCACAGCATGTGCGCACTCGGACCAAGTGTGAGAAAGTTTTTTTGCTTCTTTTTGTTCACAAAAAGAAGAGTCCTTTCTTAACCTAAAGTATCGGCTGACTGCGCGCATAATCCATGTAAAGCTCCGCCGCCTTCCGCGTCAGCGGCCCCGGCTGCAAATCGCGGTCGAGATAGCGCACCACCGGCTGCACCTTGCCGGCATTGCCGGTGGTGAAAATCTCATCGGCGCTGTCCAGTTCATCGGGCCGCACGGTGCGTTCTTCCACTGTCACCCCGGCCCCGCGCAGCAGCGCGATGGTGCGGTTGCGGGTGATGCCGGCGAGGAAACTGCCATTCGGCACCGGCGTCACCACCACGCCATTGCGCGCGAGGAAGATGTTGGAGCTACATGTTTCGGCAACATTGCCCATCGCATCGAGCACCACGCCGTTGTTGAAGCCCGCCGCCAGCATTTCCGCCACGCCGCGGGCGGAGTTGGGATAAAGGCAGCTTGCCTTGGCGTCGGTCGGCGCGCTTTCCGGAGTCGGCCGGCGGATGGTGCGGCACAGGCCCAGCGCGGTGCCTGGCCCGGTCGGCAAGGGCGACAAATAGATGCACAGCAGGAACTGGACGCTGTCGCCATTGATCGAAATCGGCCCGTGCCCGCCCTGCGTCGCCCAGAACATCGGCCGGACGTATAGCTCCGCCTTGGGCGGAAAGCGCTTAATGCCTTCCAGCATCAGGGCAAAAATCTCATCGGGGGTTTGTTTCGGGTTCAGGCCCATCGCCCGGGCCGAGCGCACCGCGCGGGCGGCATGCAAATCAAGGTCCGGGCCGCATCCGTCAAACGCGCGACCGCCGTCGAACACGATTGAGCCGAGCCAGAATGCGTGGTCGCGCGGGCCCAAAATCGCGGGGTTACCGTCGTGCCACTGGCCGTTCCAATATGTTTGCGTGTCCATCTTGCCGTCCCCCATTTGGTGGGGGGTTTTTTGCGGCTTTCCGGCGGCGAGTCCATGCCCGCGAAAGGAAGGCAGGGCGGCGAGGGAAGCAGTTCTTTCCCCAACCAACGCCCGATTATCCAGCGCCGATCTTCGGGATCAACACAATCTCGGCATGTTCCGGCAGTTTTTCCGAATAGGCGTCCTGGAAGATCACCCCATCAATGGCAACCGCCATGAATTCGGCGACATGGTGCCCGAGCCCGGGGAAACGCTGATCAAGCTCGCGCACCATGCGTCCGACAGTATCGGCCGTCACCTCGAGTTCAGACACACCGCCAGTGAAAGCGCGGCATGTCGAACCCGAGATGACGACCTTCGGCATCTAGCCCTGGCCTGAGTCCAGCGCCTTCCGCACTTTCGGCGGCGACATCGGCAGCGAGTGCATGCGGATGCCAATCGCGTCGCGCACGGCGTTGCCGATGGCGGCCATCGGCGGGACAATCGGCACTTCGCCGACGCCACGCACCCCGAACGGGTGGCGGGTGTTCGGCACTTCGACCAGCACGGCCTCGATCATCGGCAGATCGGACGCCACCGGAACGCGGTAATCGAGGAAGCCGGCATTATCCATTTTGCCTTTGGCATCATAGATATATTCCTCGTTCAGCGCCCAGCCGATGCCCTGCACCGCGCCGCCCTGGATCTGGCCTTCGACGTAAGACGGGTGAATGGCGCGGCCAACATCCTGGATCGCGGTGTAGCGCAGGATGGTGGTCTGGCCGGTTTCACGGTCCACTTCGACGTCGCAGATATGGGCGCCAAAGCCCGGGCCGGCGCCCTGGGCGTTGACCGACACTTCCGATCCGATCGGTCCGCCGGTCTTGCCGGCTTTGGCCGCGATCGCCGCCAGCGACAGCGGGTCGAACCCGCCAGCGTTGGCGCCGGCCGGAACTGCCTGGCCGTCTTTCCAATCGACCGCATCGGGGCTGATGTCCCAGATCATCGCCGCGCGCTGCTTCAACTGCTCGATGACCTTCTCGGTCGCCTGCACCGTCGCCATGCCAGTGGCATAGGTGACGCGGCTGCCGCCGGTGACGTTGGTGAAGCCGATCGATGCCGTGTCGCCGATGATCGGGCGGACATTGGCGACCGGGATGCCGAGCACTTCGGCCGCCATCATCGCCATTGACGCGCGCGAGCCACCAATGTCGGGGCTGCCCGACACAACGCTCACGCTGCCGTCTTCGTTGACGAATACCGATGCCGAGCTTTCACCACCGATATTGAACCAGAAGCCGGTGGCGATGCCACGGCCCTGGTTCTTGCCGAGCGGCGCCTTCCAATGGGCATGCGACTTGGCCGCGGCAAGCACCGCTTCATAGCCGATTTCCGGGAAGGTAACGCCATAGACGGTTTTGGTGCCGGCCTTGGCCGCGTTCTTTTCACGGATGGTGATCGCGTCCATGCCAAGCTGGCGGGCGAGATCGTCCACCACCTGTTCGGCGGCGTAGGACGAAATCGGCGCACCCGGGGCGCGATAGGCGGCGACCTTGGCGCGGTTGGAAATCACGTCATAGCCGGTCAGATGGACGTTGGGGATGTCATACATCGCAAACGCGCACATCAGGCCGGGCTGCACCGGCGATCCCGGGAACGCGCCCGCCTGGTATTTCAGCACCGCCTGGGCGGCAACGATGGTGCCGTCCTTCATCGCGCCCATCTTCACTTCGACGACCGCACCGGACGTCGGGCCCGACGCGCGGAAAACTTCTTCGCGGGTCATCACCAGCTTCACCGGCTTGCCGGCCATCTTGGACAAGGTCAGCGCGACGGGTTCGAGATAGACGATGGTCTTGCCGCCAAAGCCGCCGCCGATTTCCAGCGGAATAACCCGGATGTTGGAGATTTCCATCCCCAGCAGCTTGGCGCAGAAAGCGCGGATCATGAAATGACCCTGGCTCGACGCATAAACCGTCGCCTGGCCGTCGGCGCCGATGGTGGCGACGCAGGCATGCGGTTCGATATAGGCCTGATGCACGGCGGCCGTAACGTAACGGCCTTCGGCAATGATGTCGGCCTTGGCAAAGCCCGCGTCGATATCACCCGATTTCAGGATGATCTTCTTGGCGATGTTGGACGGCGTGGTCGGCTTGGGGTCAACGCCTGCGGTGAACAGGGTTTCGTCAAGGATCGGCGCGCCCGGCGCCATCGCTTCTTCGACGTCGATCACGTGCGGCAGCACTTCGTAGGTCACTTCGATCAGCGCCAGCGCCGCTTCGGCGATCGACGGCGACATCGCCGCAACGGCTGCCACCGCATGGCCTTCATACAGCACCTTGTCGCGCGCCATCACGTTGAGCGACTGGTCGCGGAAGTTGGTCGGGCCTTCACCAACGAAGGATTCTTCGGACGTAATGTTCGGCATATCCTGCGCCGTCATCACCGCTTTAACGCCCGGCAGGGCGCGGGCCTTGGAGGTATCGATCTTGATGATTTTCGCATGCGCGTGCGGGCTGCGCAGGATGCGCCCGACGAGCTGGCCGGCGAGGCGGAAATCCGCCCCGTAAATCGCCCGGCCGGTGACTTTATCCACGCCATCGGGACGGTCAGGGCGGGTGCCGACGACGCGCAAATCAGACTTGTTGCCGATATAGGTCATTGCTCAAGCTCCTCGCATTTCGGCCGCGGCGTCCATTACGGCGCGGACAATTTTATCGTACCCGGTGCAGCGGCAAAGATTGCCCGCCAACCAGAAGCGGACTTCGGTTTCCGTCGGATTATTGTTTTTTTCGAGGAGCGACTTGGCTGCCACCAAGAAGCCCGGGGTGCAGAAGCCGCATTGCAGTGCCGCATATTCGATGAATTTGCGCTGCAGCGGGTGCAGCGTGTCACCGGTCGCCACGCCTTCGATGGTTTCGATCGTGCTGCCCTCGGCTTCAACCGCCAGCATCAGGCAGGAACATACCAGCCGACCGTCGACGATCACCGAACATGCGCCGCAATCGCCCGATCCGCAGCCTTCCTTGGTGCCGGTCAGCCCAACTTCGTCGCGCAGCGCGTCGAGCAGCGTCAGCCCGGCTTCGGCGAGGAATTCCGCCGGCTCGCCATTGATCGTGGTGGTTACATGGGTCTTGCTCATAGGTCTCAGGCTCCCGCGCGCTGAAAGGCAATGGCGGCGACACGACGCGCGAGCACGCCGGCAACCTTGGTACGATATTCGATGGTGCCGCGCTTGTCGTTGATCGGCTTGCACACCGCCTGGCATTCGGCGTCGAGCTTGGCCAGCACCGCATCCGTCAACTTGTTGCCGATCAGGGCGGCAGCGGCCCCAGCGACGACAAGCTGCGTCGGCGCAACAGCGCCAAGCGACACTTTCGCCGCGACGCAGACGCCAGCGGCGTCAAGCGTGACGGCAATGCCGCAGCCCACCACCGCGATGTCCATTTCGGTGCGCGGAATGAAGCGCAAATAGGCGTCGCCCGACCGCGCGGCCTTTTTCGGCAGGCGGAATTCAGTGATGAATTCGCCCTTGCCGAGGCTGGTGCGGCCAGGGGCGGTCACAATCGCTTCGACCGGGACTTCCCGCGTGCCGTTGGGCCCAGCGATTACCGCGATCGCGCCAGCGGCAATCATCGCTGGCGGCGAGTCCGCACCGGGGGAGGCGTTGCACAAATTACCGGCGAGCGACGCGCGGCCTTGCACCTGGGTCGAGCCGATCAGGTTGGTGGCTTCCACCACCCCCGGCCAGGCGGCCACCAGGCCGGCATGTTCGCCCATCAGCGCACCGGACGTCGCGGCGCCAATGACGAAGCAACCACCAATTTCACGGATCCCGATCATGCCGGGGATTTTTTTGGTATCAACGATGAGGCTGGGCTTCAACCGGCCGATTTTCATCTGCACCAGCAGATCGGTGCCACCCGACATCACTTTGGCAAGGCCGGCTTCATTGGCCAGCAAGGCGACCGCCTCACTAATCGTGCTCGGTGCCGTATAGGAAAGTCCTGACATATTCGCTCCCGCATTGGCGTCTTCGCGACCACCCAAGCCGTTCCGATCGCGCCAAGGGGCGACGGCACGGCAGGCTTACCGGAGAGGTTAAGCTATCTTGGCGATGCGGTCGAGGGGGGCGCCTGCGTCTTCTTTTCGTGAACACAGGACGTCATCGATCGATGGCAGGTCCGAATTGCCTTACCATTTACTCCGCAGCGCCCCTTGCGCAGGAAATTCGCGCCGCCAGTGCCGCGCAATATCGGCCCGCGTCGCCACCCAGACATCCGGATGCGTCCCGACATAGTCCAGAAACCGCTCCAGCGCCGCGGTGCGCCCCGGCCGGCCAGCTATGCGACCATGCAAACCCAGGCTCATCATCCGCGGTCGGCCTTCCTTTCCATCGCGATAAAGCACATCGAACGTATCGCGCAGATAGGTGAAGAAGGCATCGCCATCGGGGAAGCCACCGGGCACGGCAAAGCGCATGTCATTGGCTTCGAGCGTGTAGGGCACGAACAGCTCCGGCTTGCCGGCAACGTCGGCCCAGAACGGCAGTTCGTCGGCATAATTATCGGCAAAATACAGCATGCCGCCGATCTGGCTCAGCAAACGGTAGGTTTGCGCGCTCGACCGGTTATACCAACCGACCGCCGGTTCGCCGCAGAGTTCGGCATGCAGCGCCAGGGTGGCTTCGATCTCGGCGCGCTCACCCGCTGCATCGTCCGGCGGGTTGATGTTCCAGCGCATGCCATGGGTGGCAATTTCCCACCCGGCTTCGCGCATCGCCGCCACCGCGTCCGGGTTGCGCTGCATCGCCATGGTGACGCCGAAGCAGGTCACGGCGAGCTTGCGCGATGACAGCACCCGCCACAGCCGCCAGAACCCGACCCGGCTGCCGAATTCCCACAGGCTTTCCGCGGTCAGGTTGCGCGCGCCGACCACCGGGGTGGTGATGTGCTCAGTCAGGAACGCGACACTTTGCGGATCGCCATGCAGCACGCTGGCCTCGCCGCCTTCTTCGTAATTCACCACGATATTAAGCGCGAGCTTCGCCCCGCCCGGCCATTTCGGGTCAGGCGGGGTGCGGCCATAGCCGATCAAATCGCGCGGATAGTCGGACATCAGACTTTCGTGACCCCCCAAAAGATCGGGCACAGGCCTTTCAGCGGTGCGGAAATGGATTTGCCCCAGGCGGCGGCGGGCAAATATTGCCCGACCGGGATGATCGTCACCAGATCGAGGCAGCGTGCCTGGATTTGCTCGCTGAGCTTCATCTGCTCGGCCGCGTCCACCGTATCAAGCCAGCTTTCGCGCAATGCTTCGAGCTTGTCATCGGTCGGCCAGCCAAACCAGGCCTTGGCGCCATTGGCGCGGATGCCGGTGGGCAGCAATGGATCGACGCATTCGGCGGCCGGGAAACCGGCGGGGAACATCGACCAGCCGCCCTTGTCGAGCGGTTCCTTGCTGGTGCGGCGTTCGACCACGGTGCCCCAATCGACGCTTTGTTCATCGATGTTCAGGCCGATGGCGCGGAAGGCGGCGGCGGCGACGCTGACGATGCTGTTATAGAACACCTGATCGGTCGGGTGGAATAACGTGAGTTTTTCGCCGGCATAGCCGGCGTCCTTCAGCATCGCCTTGATTTCGGCGACCGATTTCTGCTTGCGCACCAACTCCATCCCGGCTTCATTTGCGGCGGGTGATCCGGGGATGAAAATCCCTACCGGCGCGCGCGACAAGGTTGGGTCGTCCCCCATGGTCGCGGTCATGATATCGACCTGGTTGACCGCCGCCAACATGGCGCGGCGAACCCCGACATTGGCGGTCGGGCCGTGCAGCCAGTTCGGGCGCAGCACGCCGTAATAGCCCGATTCGTCGAGCACCCCGACCGTCACCCCCGCTGCCTTGCGCAGCATTGGCAGCAAATCAGGCAATGGGGCTTCGACCCAGTCGATTTCCCCCGACGCCAGCGCGCCTGCGGCCGTCGCCGCATCCGGGATGATGCACCATTCGACGCGATCGACCAGCGCGCGCAGACCGCCTGATGTGTTGCTCATCGCCTCGTTGCGCGGGACGTATTTTTCATTGCGGCTGAACACCGCCTGATGACCGGAAACATAGTCCTTGGCTTCATATTTGAAAGGCCCGCTGCCAATGGCTTCCGGCATCTGCTTGAACGGATCGGTATTGGCCAACCGTTCCGGCACAATCACCGGGGTTTGCTGGGTTTTCGACAGCGCCATCGGCAGCCCGGCGAATGGCTTCTTCAACCGGAAGACGATGGTGCGATCATCTTTGGCTTCCAGCGAGTCAAGCCGGCTGTCGATGGTCTGCCCGCCACCGTCGCGCTTCATCCAGCGCTTGAGCGATGCCACCGCGTCGCGGGCGAGCACTTTCTCACCGTCATGGAAAGTCTGGCCTTCACGCAAAGTCATGGTGACGCGCTTGCCGCCATCTTCGGTTTGCACGCCTTCGAGCATTTGCAGCTTGGGGTTCATCTTTTCGTCGCGGCCGTAGAGGGTTTCATAAACCATGTTGGCGGCGTTGCGGGTGACGGTCGCCGTGGTCCAGACCGGGTCCATGGTGACCAGATTGCCTTGCGGCACGAAAATGATCGGCTTCTTGCCCTGGGCGATGGCCGGGCGGGCGAGCGCGGTGGCGGCACTGGCGGCCAGAAAGCTGCGACGTTTCATTGGATGGTTTCCCCGGTTTGGCCACATATTGGAGGTGTTTTAGCAAGTTTGGGTTGGTCAGGCGAGGGAGGGCGGAAGGTCTTATTTTTGTTCACAAAAAGAAGCAAAAAAAATTTCCCCATCGGTTCCGAGTGCGCACCGGCAGTGGTGCGCCAGTGTGAAAAAGTTTTTTTGGTTCTTTTTGTTCACAAAAAGAACTGCTTTCTTCCTTTCACCCAGCCAACACTTCAATCACCGGCAAATTCTCCGGCACAATAACCTCCGCCCCGGTTGCTGCGCGAATTTGGTCAACGCTCACTCCCGGCGCAATTTCGCGCAGCAAAAACCCCTCCCCCTTCGGCTCAAACAGCCCTAGATTGGTTGCCACCAAGGTCACCACCCCGCGCGCGGTCACCGGCAGCGCGCATTGCCGCAGCAGGCGCGGTTTGCCGTCGCGGGTGGTGTGTTCCAGGATAACGAACACCCGCTTGGCGCAAGCGGCGAGGTCCATCGCGCCCCCGATGCCACCACCCTTGGCGCCGGCAACTTTCCAGTTGGCGAAATCGCCGTTGGCGGCAACTTCGTAAATGCCGAGCACCGTCACATCGATGCGCCCGCTCCGGATGATGGCGAAGCTGTCGGCGTGATTAACGATAGCGGCACCGGGATTGAGTGCCACATGCTGGCCGCCGGCATTGACCAGGTGCAGATCTTCCTCGCCATCCGGCAGCACCCCGCCATAGCCGATGACGCCATTTTCGGCGTGGTAGATAATGCCGCGATCGCCGATCGGGGTGTTGGAACACAAGGTCGGCATGCCAACGCCGAGATTGACGATCCAGTCATCTTCAAACGCCTGGGCCAGCCGATCGGCGATTTGCTGGCGATTGAGACCGGTGCTCATGATTTTGCTCCTGCGCGGGGGGCGCGTTTGCCAGGCCAGATGCCGACCGGGGCGGGCGGGATATGGACGACGCGCTGGACGAAAATGCCGGAGGTATGAACCTCATCCGGGTCAATCGCGCCGGCCGGCATGATCGGTTCTTCGACCTCGGCGATGGTCATTTTTGCCGCCATCGCCATGATCGGGTTGAAATTGCGCTGGCTGCGGCGGAATTGCAGGTTGCCGGCAGTATCGGCGCGGAAGGCGCGCACGAAGGCGTAATCCAGCGGCAGGGCGTATTCGATCAGATACTCACGGCCATGAAAGAACCGGGTTTCGCGGCCGGCAGCCAGTTCAGTGCCCACCGCGGTCGGGGTGTAGAACGCCGGGATGCCGGCGCCGGCGGCGCGCAGCCGTTCGGCGAGGGTGCCTTGCGGGACCAGTTCGGCCTCGACCTGCCCGGATTCATAATATTTGGTGAAGGGCAGCACGTCGGACGCCCGGGTCGCGGCAGTGAAGGCGCAGATCACTTTGCGCACCTGGCCGCGTTCCACCAACAGGCCAATATCGGGCAGTCGCGGCTGGGCGGCGCCGCCGGTCGAGTTGGCTACCAACGTGAGGTTTTTTGCCCCCTGGTCGGCCAGCGCGCCAACCAGATTGAACGGGGTGCCAGGATAGGCGAAGCCGCCAAAGGCGACCACGCTGCCATCCGGGATATCGCGGACCGCATCGGCGAAGCTGGCGATTTCTTTGGTCGTTCGCGCCATGGCGCCGCCTCCTGATTTATGTCCAACAAGTCTGGCGCGATCCGCCCGCTGGGGGAAGCCTGTGCATGCCTGCCGCGCCGCCTTGGCATTTGCGGTCGGGCGGCGATGGCCCGTACCTCGCCCGCATCATGGAAAACCCCACCAAGGGCATTTTGCTCCTGCTCGTCGCCACGCTGTGCTTTTCGATTTCCGATGTGATGGCGAAAATCCTCGGCAATGTGCTGCCGGTGATTGAAATCGGCTGGGTGCGCTATCTGACCTCGGTGGTGATTGTCATCGCGATGGGGCTGTCGCGCGGCCGCCTGCGGGTGCGGGTGCGCAATCCTGGCACCCAGTTGGTGCGGGGGGTGATGATGGTGACATCCATGCTCGCCTTCGTGGCTGCCTTGCGGTTTCTGCCGATTGCCGACGCGGCGGCGGTGGGGTTTGTCTCGCCGCTGCTGATCACCGCGCTGTCAGTCCCGATGCTGGGGGAAATTGTCGGCATTCGGCGCTGGACGGCGATTGCGGTCGGGTTTGTGGGCGTGCTGATCGTGATCCGGCCCGGCGGCAGCACCTTCCATCCGGCAGCTTTGCTGGTGCTGGCGTCATCGCTCACCTGGTCGGTGGCCTCGATCCTGACGCGCCGGCTGTCCGGGCAGGATGATCCGGAGGCGACGATGCTGTGGACATCTTTGGTCGGGTTCGGGGTGCTGACGGCGATGGTGCCGTTCGATTTCGTGATGCCGAGTCCGGGCTATTTCGCGCTCAACATCGCGATGGGGTCGGTCGCGACGATCGGGCAATATTGGATGGTGCTGGCCTATCGCCATGCCGGCGCGGCGCTGCTGGCGCCGTTCAGCTACGTGCAGTTGCTGTGGGCGACGGTGTTCGGCTTTATGGTTTTCGCAACCCTGCCCGACCAGTTGACCTTGCTTGGCGCGGCGATCATTACTGCCAGCGGGCTTTACACCATCCATCGCGAACGGGTGCGGGCGCGGGCCAAGGCAGGCTAGTCTTACTATTTCATAAACTGCTCGTACGGTTCGGCAGGATGTATCACCGCGCCACGCCGCGCTCCGAGGAATGGTACCTGATCGAATGGCCCGCTGGTGAACCCGAACCGACGAAATACTTTCTGTCCACGCTGCCCGCGAGCATCAGCCGCCGCACCCTGGTGAACGCCATCAAATTGCGC
>JANXRN010000413.1 GCA_025352995.1 Acetobacteraceae bacterium | reverse complement strand
AACCGACAGACCGTCAATAATGGGTGCCGTACCGAGCACGGCATTCATCAGCGCGCCCAGGGCAATCATCGTATTGCGGTTGGTGTTGAGCAAATCACTGTCGAGCGGGATGCTCCCGGGATAGACGATGGTGCGATCCATGGCTTCCTTGCGATATGTTGGGGCGTACCGACCTGGCAAACTGCCAAGTAGGTTCGCGCTGGGCGATAGAGTGAGCGGGTTAGGACTCGATGCGAGTCCAAACCGTTGCCGCGATCGGCGCGACCCCGGCAGCCGCGGCCAGAATGTCGAAATCCGATACCAGCCCTTGGTTGGGTTGCGGACGGAAGGCGGTGAGCAGCAATTGGTTGGGCATGTTGAGACTGCCCCAGCGCCCGGCTACGCCATATCCGCACGGCCCATTCCAGGCGCCAGTATCGGCGGCACGGCTCGGCTCAAAGATATCTGGAATGCGACCGGTTACATCGTGCAGGCTATCGGAAAGTGCCGCGCGCGTCGCTCGCGGTCGAAACATCTCCCGCAACATGGTCGCGCGCAACGACTGATCTGATTGGCCAGATTGCCGGACCACGCGGGGGCCAAAGAAATCGGCCGCGGCGATATCAAGAAACGCGCCGCTGGCGGTGCCGATGCGGGCTTGCTGACGCACGCCATCGAGCAGTCCATATGCCCAAGCGGCCGTGGACCCGAGGCCGGTCAGCAGACCGTCCAAGACGGGGGTATCATCGGCGAACCAGCGCGTGGGCAGAACCATGCGGAGGCGCCGGAGCATGTCCTCGGTGGAGCCGATCATGTCAGTACACCGTGATGGACGAAGGACGCACGACGCCAATTCCACTTGGGTTGATATCCCCGGTTCCGCCATTCAACATAATGCTGGTTACGTTCGTGACGGCGGTGGAAGCAGCAAAGGCAATTTGGGTAATGCGGGCAAATACCAGTGGCGCGCCGATCGGCAGGCTACTGACATAGGCCGATATTGCATTCCGCACTGTCGCCACTGCCATTCCATGGTCAACCGATCCGTCGGTTGTGACTGACGCGACAATCGCCACGTTCACCAGGGTCGGCGCGACAACTGAAAAGGTCGTACCAACCGGACGGACCGCCTCAATGGCGGCTGCAACCCGGGTAAGCAGGCTCGGCAGGGGCGCGCCGGTGCCGTCGTCAACCACCGCCAGAAAACTACCAGGCCCAGGCGAGCCATCTGGCGCGATATTTTCCATTACGGTGAAATTCAAGCCGAGCTCGACACTCGAAATCGCGGCCTTCACCGCAGTTGTCGTAGCCCGCGCCAGGCTCGCGATATAGTCAACGAACCTGCGGCGGAACGCGTTGTCGGTTTCGGCATCAATGCCGCCGACCAGCCCCGCCGAATTGGTGACCGTGTCGATGCCGGGGAGCGAGGCCGCGATCAAAGAAATTGTCCCAGCCTGGACATTGCCCGCTTTGCCGGCGATCGCAGCGGCAACCGGAACAACGACAGACGCCGTGCCCGATGCGAGGAGGTAACCGTTCTGGCCAGCGGACCAGTTGGGATGGGACGGATTGGCCTGGACCAGAAAGGTCTGGCTGGCATCGGCGGTCCGCACCGACATCCCGACCGGGATTAAAGCGGCGCCAATGTTGGTGAACCGGGAGAATGTTACGCTCCCGCCGGCATTGGTCGCCGGCAGCCGGTGCAGCGCATAGTCCGCCATCCAACTATCCAGGTCGGCATCCGCACTGGTAGAGGCGCGGGTCATCCTCAGCACCTGCAAAATGAGCCACTGCAACCATAATGCCATTGACGCGTTGGCTTCCAGGATCGCACGAAGGGTAGAGCCGACGGTAAGATCGATGAGTTGCGCGGCGGCGCCTTGTACGGCGGCGGCGGCATTATTGACCAGGGTCGAAAATGTCTGAAGTTGAAGCTGCATGACGCTAGTTGCTCCCTACTGGAAATGACAGAAGTTCGGTCGTTCCGGTAGCCGCATCGGCGTAGCGAATTTGCACGATCACGACACCGGTCTGATCGGCTCGGACATCGATCGCCGGTTCCGGCGTGCGCGCCACTGACGCCTCACTGAATATTTGCCCGCGGATCAAGCCCTGAATGCGCAGCGCGGCACTGGGCTGGCCCACCAGGCTGCCCAGGCCGGCGCCATACGTCATTTGCCAGATGTAGTCGCCAGTATTTGTTAGCAACCGGCGCAGAAGACGCTGCTGAGTGGCGGTCGGACCGCCGGCGACTGAAAGGTCGCCAGTGGGGCCAACGGCAAGGTCACCGCCGAACTGATGCCAAACATCCACCATGATTTAATCCTGAGGTACGGGGTGCGTGGCAGCGGCACCTGGATGGACATGCTGATTATAGTGCCCACGAAGTTGCGATAACGAACCGTGCCTATCGGCAATATCCCCAGTGACCTGCAAGTCACCTTCCAGTCGTACCGTGCCGTCATTGGCAAACACCAAGCTGGTGCCTGATGAATGAACGATCCGCAATTCGCCGGGCTGTGCCGCCGGTGGCCGATTGGTGGCGGAGTAGCTGGAGCCGATTACGACACCGTGCTCGGCGTCACCTTCTTGCGGAACCACCAGCACCTGATCGCCCGGACTGGGAAGTGCGACAAAGCCCCAGCCACCGCCCACCCAGGGGGACATGATCGGCAACCAGCCGGTCAGCACATTTTCCGGCTGCAGCGCCACCCGCGCGGCATAGGCTGATGGGTCCACGCTCGTAACGATACCAAAGCGCGGCTGGCCTTGACCCCGATCAAGCGCCGCAGCCTGGCCTTTCAGAGTGTTGAGAAGCCGGTCCATGGGTTTCCAATCCTGTCTGCGGGAGAGGTGGTTTGCGACGCCACGTTGGAGTTGCTGGCGCGCAGACGCTGGGTAAAGCCCGACGCGAAATCGAGGCGTCGATCGATTTCGTCGATCCAATAGACCTGATCGAAATCAGTGCCGGTGCCAGAGAGTTGCACCTGCATGCGTGGGCGGAGGTCAATTTCGCCTGGCATCTCGATCGAAATCGTTCTCTCACGCCGTGTGAGTTCCGCGAGCTTTTGTTGCGCCAGTTTCAACGCAGCGTCCGGTGTCAGGTTCGGCACCACAAAGACATAGTTCCGTGGCTGACGCTTCGTCGCACCCCTTTGCGGTTGGCTTCGCGCCGTCTGGATGAAGGCTTTCTGCTGGCGAGAATTCCAGCTTTTCACCTCCACCCTGATGTCGCGTGCCAAGGTCAGGCTACGCTCAAGCCTGGCGCTGATGACGTTGGGCGGGCCGTCCTTCGTTGCGGTCGTTCGCAAGGTCGGGATGGCTTGGCTGGCACTTTGTGATGGGCGGAAATGCAGCGTCGTGCCGCTGACCCAGACATCGTAGCCTTCGTGCTGGGCAAGCGTGACCAGCAGATCCCACTCGGTCGTTGTGGTCGAAAACTGATCCAACGTGACGCGATCATGTTCGATCTGCCAATAGCGTCCGACGAGGGTTGAGGTTGGCGCAACGTCCGGGGTGAGGTTGTGGCGGCGCGCCAGGGTTTCGACAATTTCGCTGGATGTCAGGTTGGTAAATGCCTCATGCGTTCGCGCTTCAATCAGGGCCGCAGTGAGGTCGCGACCGGAAAGTTGCAGCCGATGACTGGTAGGATCGTAATCCAGGAGATCCACCGCACCTTGCACCAGACTTGTCCATCTTCCCCCGGCATCAAGCGAAACCTGGATGTCGAGGAAACAATCGCTGGTCGCACACCATGCCGGTGCAGACGCGGTATCGAGCGCGAGCGCCAGACGAAATCGATCCGCCGCATAGTGGTTGTTGGAATGAATGTCGGCTGAGACAACGTGGCTGGCGATAGCGCCATTGGCCAGAACCCGGATGCGCGGTTGGCGCAGGGTATTACTGGGCGGCAACGCCACCTCCCGCAGCCGGGTCCTTGTCCGGCAGGACAAGGTTGGCTACCCCAATGACGACCGGATCGATGAGGGCGTTGGCCTGGGCAATCCGTATCCACTGGGTGGCATCGCCAAGCTGCTCAGCCGCGAGGCGAAACAAATTGCCGCCGACGGTGGTGAAGTTGCGCATTGGATTTCCGATCTTCTGGTCGATGGCTAACGAGCGAAACCTTCAGTGTTAACCTCGGCCCGACGCACATAGCCCTGTGCCGAGGTCAGAGACGCGAGTTGCCCGGCCGCAGTGGTATTGCTGACCACGTTTTCCGCCGAATTCATCGGGGTACTGGTCAACACCGCTTGCTGACCGGAGATACCGCTGTCGATCGCGTTATTGGCCCCGGTCAGGCTCGATCGGGCATTGAGGTTGGCAATCGTCCCAAAGGTTGCGGCCCCAGTTTCGGCGATCGCCGCCATTGCGGAACTAAGATCGATGCCCGCACCGATGGAATTGGCACTCGCCAAATCGGCAAGTACGGCTTCGGCGGTCGAAAGGACGGTTTCGATAACCGCTTCTACCTCATCACGTGCGACAGTGCAGGTCAGGCGATAGGGCAGCCAATTTTCCTTCCGGTAGTCCACATCGAAGCTTTTGATGATCACTGAGTAGAAGAAGCTTGACCAGGTGAGCGGCCAGGGGCGGCCCCCGGCGCGCATGAGATCGATCAGGCGGGCGCGCAACCCGGCGTCCGCACCGGTGAAAACGCCGGTCCAGGTAATATCGGCATCGTCCCGGCCAAGGCTGTCGATAACCCGAGCACCGCCGGGCAAACGGTGGACGATCAGACGCTGGCCACCGCCCCAGGAGATGTGGTCGGGCAATTCAAAGCCCTGAAGCAGCACCGGCCCGATCAGTACGTAATCTGACATCGCAGACCTGTCCTTATTTTCCACAGCCCGGGCAAATCATTGCGCCGGGCTTGGTTCATATAAATCCGGCTAGTTGAGGAAAGCATGGCGGGCTTGGCGAGGATCGAAAGAAGTTCCGCCTGCGGGGGGGCGATCGGCTTCCCGCGACAGGTGATCGATGATCCAGCGGCCGAGCAAACTGCCGTCCAGCAAAAGCTGGCCTTCCGCGCCACCCGCATCGGCTAGTGGGGCCGTGGCCATCGCGTCAACGGCGTTTCCGCCGGACGGGGAGAGGTCGGATGCAGATGGGGTGGCCGGCGCAGGTTCGGTTTCCCTCGGCGCAACGCTGGCACCGGGGAGCGGGAACGTGGGCGCAACCCCGGTTGGCGGCTCGGCTGGCCAGTTTGGGCTTAGCGCCTGGGGCGGCGGCGCGGTTGAACGATCCTCTGGCGGGATCGGTGCCGCCGACAATATCGGGAGACTGACGGGCGGCGTGCTCAAAGCCGATGGCTGTACTGGCAGCCCATAGTCTCTATCAACAGGAACTGACGGAAGCGGCGCAAAAGCGGGTGCGGGATCATTGCCGAGATCGCTAGGGAGCGTCGGTGGGGCCGCCCATGCGTCGCTGGGTCCCGAAAAGTCGGGCGGCACTGGCGCGAAGCTCGCCCGCGTGGCCTCAGGGCCTAGTGGGTGCCCGTCCAATGGCGCACGCGGCACCAGTGCAACGGTTGGGGCGGCGATAGGTGCTTGTTCGGGGGGTGAACCAGGCCCATCCGGGCTGTCAAAATCCAACGCCGTACTGTCTGGTGACGTGGTGGCCGGTGTTTCCGGCGATATCGGGACAGGGCTAAGCTGGGCAGCTTTCCCTGGCACTAGCCCATCCCATTTGGCGGACGTTACCGCTATTGCCTGATCGGCTGCCGCAAGTTGCTGCATGATCGTGGCGAGCGTGTCGGAAATGCCATCTTCGAGAAGAAGTTGAACGCCGACCGTAATGTCGTCTTCCATCAGCGTCTCCTGGCCATTGCATCAGCAACCGCCTGCGAGATGGCCGCACCAAGCGCCTGCTTGAACGGCGCGGCCCTTGCGGCCAGCGCGGGACGCATAAATGGCGCTGGTGCCTGATGCAGATCACCGTGTTCCGCCGTGCGGGCATTTGCCCCGGCGGCGCTGACGCTGATGCCGGCATCCGAAACGACCGCGCCGATCGTTTCGGCAATGGCGGATTTCCGCAGCCAGCGAAAGCGACTTTCATCCCCGGTTGCGTGCAGCAGATGTTCTTTGGCCGCCAGCACAAGCTGTTCGGCTTCGGACTGCAGGACGGGCCGTAGTATTTCAGCAATATCCATAATGCCCACCTGCCTGGAATGACTACTCGCCGGCGCAGCTAATTCTCGACCCATTTTGCGTTCGACCAATCAAACACGCGCCCTTTGAGCGTGCCAACCGCCACCACCCACGCCAGGCGGGCAGTCGGGGAGAGGGAGAACGCAACATCAAACGGCACCCCGTTCATACAAAGAAAGAGCGGGTCGAGAAGATCGGGGTGCCGGCTCAGTTTCCCGCCATGGCCTGATCGGCTGCCGGTTCAGGCGCGAGCGCGCGAACAAGCGCCTGATGCCCGGCATCGCCTAGGCGCTGCACCATTGCTTCGATGGCGGATTTATTGTTGGGGAACGGATACGGTACCCCGTCAATGGCGGTTGCCGAACATGCCAGCAGCGCAACGCCAAGCCAGCGATCATTGCGCGAGAGCTCGGCACCAGCGGCTTCAAACACACGCAGCCGATCCAGCGGCCCGAGCCGCCGGAAATTCACCACACGCCCGAGCCCATCTGTGACCGTGGCCGCCGGCTGCGGCGCATTCATCATGGTTTCCATGAATACTCCTGGCGTCAGATCCGTTTGCGCGAACTTGCGAAGAATTCCAGCCGCTGCTTCACGCTCTGGTCGCCCCGCCAAGTACCAGCCTGGCTGAGCTTGAAGACGGCGCCATCATATTGATAGGTGCTGGTCGAGCCATCGGCCTCGCTGACATATTGGTAGAGCGACCCGACCGGAATGGCGCCGCCCGCGTAATAGGTCTGCTCCATCTTTGCGATAAGGTCGTCCACCGCCGATGATCCGCGTTCGATTTCGAAATACCCTTCCCACCCTTTGGGAAGTTCGGCGCCCAGCTGGGTGCCATCGATGCGATCGATGCGAACCGCCGCGGTGCGCTGGCGGCTGTCGAAGCCAGTGACATGGGTAAGGTCCAGGCGCCCGAAAGGCCCCATGACCACAAGCTGGCAGTCGCGGCCGACGGAGAATGTATTGATTGACATTGAATAGCCTCCTTATGCCGCGAGCGCGCCGGGCGTGGTTGGCAGAATTTGGCGTTGTACCTGGACGGTTTGGCCGCCTTCGAGATTGACGATAAATTTCTCGTTGATCGCCTGGTATTGCACCTGGGCATCGGATTGGACGTAGCCGAGGCCGGTGCGCACCAGGGGATTGTTGCTGGCATCGCAGACAACGCTAAACGGTACACTGCCGTCGGTGCTGCCGAGCAAGCCCTGGCTCAACATCCCCTGCAAGAAGCTGAGTTGGGTCGCACGGATACGCCGGAACAGGTGGGCGTTGACCACCTGGCCAACATACTGGCCCATGCCGGATGCAAGAGTTGCGGCGATATAGTTGGTCAGGCGGGTATAGTTATCGCCATTGGTTGCCGCGTTGCTGCTGGCATTGTGGCCACCACGCACGCCCCAGAAGTTTCCGCCCGGCTGCGGGTTAGCAATCATATCGATCCCGGCGCTGAGCAAGGTGGACAGTTCAGCCGTAGAATAGGTCGCCAACTGGCCGCTGCCCGGCGTGCCGGATTTCTGGGTACCAGCAACGCCATAAAGCGGTTTGTTGAGGCTGGATTGTTCCGGCGACAAATTGGCCAGGCGACCGATAACGAAGCCCTGTGGGCTGACCAGGCGAACAGTCTGATTGACCAAATCGGTCCACCAGACCCAATCGCCGAACATCAGCTTCACCGCATAGGTATCAAGGCCCCAGGACTGCTTGGCAAAGACGGCACTGCCGATATTGTCCCCGGCAGGGGTCGTCATGATCATGTAAGCGCCTTCGGAAAGGCCAAATTCGGCCTGGGTACCCCATTGGGCCGCTTCATCAGCATCGGACAGCATTGCCAGGCTGCACCCCTGTCCACGCAGCGCATACATGCCGGTGCGCGGCAATGTATCGATGCCCACCAGGGTTGCCGCATTGATCGCCGCCGCACCATCGCTGCCTGGAACGCCGTAGCTGAAGCCCCATGAAAACGCGACCGGATCGGCGACGGTAGCGCCGGCAGTCATGACGATGATCTGGCTTGGCCCGCGCTGCGGCCCAAGGCCATGGTTCACCGCAGCAGCGAGAGCCGCCCAGAAAGCGGCGCCTGCGCCGGTGATGTTGTCAAATACTTCCGGCTGCAGGCCCGGCAACGACACCGTCAGACGCCAGCTCGCGGCTTTCGATCCAGTGCTCAGCGCGACGTTGATCCGGCTGCCCAGCGTGCCGGTATGGAGCGCGGTGAACAGGGTCGTCGTGTTCGGCAGCTGGAATGCCGCTGCAGTGTCGGTGCCATCTGTTATCCGAACACAACGGAAATTCCACGCGCCTTGCTGCACGGCGATCGCCACCGGGGTGCCGAGATCATATTTACGGGCCATGATCGGGCCGAAAGTATGGGCATAGTCAGACATTGTGCCGATAACCACCGGCGACCCGACCGGCCCCCACGATGCGGTGCCCACCACGCCGACGATGTTGGTTGGCACGCCGTTCAGGATAAGGTTTTGCGGCGGGACGATCTGCACGTAGAGATCGGGAACCACCAGGGCTGTGGTGTTGATATTGCCTTGCTGGACAATTGGCATGATTAGCCCCCCTGCTGTGGCGTAGCGGAAATCCGAACGACGCATTTGCGATTTTCGGAGGCGAGCACCTGCTCAATGAGGTCGGCATTGGTAATGAGCGCGCCTTTTGGGTACGTCGCAAACGCGGCGACGACCACGAGATGGATGTTCATGGCGTGGGAGTTCTCCGTCAGGCCAACAGGGTGAGGACCGAACCGGCATCGGCCGGGGCGAAATTGAGATTGCCGAAGATCATTGACGGCAATGTCAGAGAAATAGTTGTTGGATATTCGATATTATAGACGATGTCGCGACGATAGAGATTGGCGTTCTGACTTTGGTCAAACACTTTGGAATGGGCGGTGCGGACGAAGCCCGCCGTGCCGTCGGGCAGTGCCAGCCAGTTGCTGTCCGCCAAGGCCTGATCGATGAACCTGGCGACGAGGTCGCGCAAGGTCGGGTTAGGGCACCACATAGTGACCCGAAAGCCTTGCCGCTGCCGCCGTATTTCGCGCTGCGCGGTCTGGTCGCATACGACGCGGCCAATGACCGCACGCGCGTTCGGAATTGTAATGATGGCCCCCGCGACAGTGGTGAGCCGGCGGGTCCGCAAATATGCGCCCAAGGTGGCGGCAACAAGGTCTGGCGTATCGCCACTTTGGGTTCGATGCACGACGGCGATGTTGTCCACCAGAATACCGGCAACCTGGCCGAGATCCGCAACACCGGACACCGTCGCGGTCGTGCCGATGGTGTTGATAGCAA
This sequence comes from Acetobacteraceae bacterium, assembly GCA_025352995.1. Taxonomy (GTDB): domain Bacteria; phylum Pseudomonadota; class Alphaproteobacteria; order Acetobacterales; family Acetobacteraceae; genus CAITOL01. The sequence goes on along the minus strand of JANXRN010000413.1, from coordinate 21,791 downwards.
GCGTTGGGATGTTCTGAGTGGTAAGCTTCAAGTCGTCTGGATAGCGGGTGGTATCATGCTGGTGGCTGCCATCGGGGAAGATAGTGATATTTACCACCCCAGCCAGAAGATCGGCGTTAAGTGCTGTCGCGGTCGGCCAGCCACGAAAGATGCGGCATTGCGCCCCGACTGCGCTTGGGGCGGAGGTGCCTGCGGGATAAAGCACCGTGGCAATGGCCTGGACCAAAGCCACTTCAACATCTGATTGGTCGGCCATTTCAACTCGCTATTTCTTTTGCAATCACGCGCCAGCCGAGGTCGCTGAGTTCGGCGGCGGTGACGAGGGCGGAGCGGCCGATATCATCGCTGATGCGATCATTTGTGCGCAGGACCAAGCCGGGCACTGTGGGGAACAACAATTCCCAACTCCCTGGCGCAACTGTCGCGGGCAAATCCAGCGGGTTAAGCCCGGTGCCGGTGGCGTGGACGATGGATGCCGGCCAATCGGATAAGATGGTGGTCGAGGTCAGCGCCCCTGCCCCGCCATAGTCGGCGGCGCCGGCGGTGTTTGAGACAATCGATCGGACTGCCTGAATAGTCGCCGAAGTGCGAACGCATAGCGACGGGAGCAGCGGTTGCTGGGCGGCAATGAAAAAGGTCGCGCCATCCAGTGCACCAGGACGCGAGGCATTTCGGACGATGAAATCACCCGGGCTTGTGTAGGCAGCGTCGAACACACCCTGCCAGATGACGTGGCCATGGGTCACAGGGGCGCGCGTACGACCGTCCAGAGGCAGGAAGGCGGCAGACAGACGCATAAGGTGGTTGCGGCCATTCAGAGGCTGTTCGGCGGTCGTCGGGCGATAGACGTCGCACCACGCGCCGATCATCCGTGCCGCACTTCCGTAACCCCGGCTGATCCGGTCAGTGAGTGTGCCAGGCTGCATGTCAGACCACCAACGCGGGTTGATTGGACGCCAGCGCCGGACCGGGCGGGATGCCGAGAAAGCCACAGAGCCGGCGGCACCATCCGTCAAACAGGCGGACCCGGTCACCGACCTCGTCCCGGTTCCGGGTCCAGACCGCCGCCTGGTCGGTATCGAGATTGCTACCCGACGCGGGAATGGCCTGTTCGAGACCCGTTAGGGTGGCAAGATAACGTCTGGCGGTGGCTTCCTCGCTGCCGGTGAGGTGGCCGAGACGGAATTCAAGCAACCCATAGACCTGGTAGAAGCGCCAGCCTTGGAAGCCCTGATTGCCCGCACCATAGGCCGGGTAGCCGCAGAAACGGCGAATATCGGTTCGTTCGGCTTCGGTGAAGGCCATTCGCACACCCCTTCCATCGTGGCGCAGCCCGGACTTGTTCGTCCGGGCTGCTTGGGCTTCAGCCGATATGCTCGATCATCACGCAGCGTTTGAAGGCGGCGTTGGTCGCGGTCGGCACGGTGGTGGGGTTGGTCGTCGTGTCGGAAGGCGCGGCAAAACCGCCGATCCAATACCATGATTGCGCAATGATCTGCTGCAGGCGGTCAATCGGTTCCCGCGTGACCATTGCGACGCCATCGACAATCGAGACGATGCTGTCTGACGGTGCGACACTTGCGTCTGCCATGCCGTCAAAGTCACCCTCGATCAAGGCACCGGCACCGCATACGATGGGCCGGCGGACGATCAAACCATTGTTGGCAGGGTGGCTTTGAACATAGGCTTCCGTTGTCGGGATAAAACGAAGGCCAAGGAAGTCATTGATCATGCCGCGCTTGAACACTTGGTTCGCCGAGGTTGCGCCGATAAAAAGCTGGCGGAAATCATTGTCGGCGAACAATTGGCGGGCCGAGACCGGATCGAGATAGCAATTGAATACGCCATCGATTTCCGGAACGGCGTTCTGCCGCAAAGTCGCGACCGCATTGAGTAGGGACGCCATGGTCAGGTTGTCACCGGCCACCAGCTGGTTGGTATTGGTACGGTTGTTGGGGCGCTGGATGGAACTGGCGGTGGACGCGATAACGCTGACGCCGGCAGTCGCATCACTGGTCAGCACCGAGTTGCTGAAAGTGAGCGTTCCCGATATTCCACTTGGCGCGGACGATGCGGTGGGAACGTCGACCGACACCCCAATCAGGGTGTAATTATTCGAACCGACAGCAACCGTCATGGAAGTGCCGCCGCCGACCGCCGTCTGAACGCCATTGACGAACACGTTCTGAAACCCGCGCACGTCGTCTACTGAAATCGTCGGGCCGGCGGAAGCGAGCGTGGTCCGCACCCGGGTATTGCCACCGAAATACGGCGCGAAAAGCGCGTTGCGGGCCAACTCGTCCAGGGACCGCGCGGCCTGTTCACCATTGATCGTCGCATTCAGCAAGAACTGGCTGGCAATCCCGACCCGGCTGGTGACCATGTTGAGGTCAGTGGTCGCAGCGTAGTGGTTGATGGTAATGGTAAATTGCTCTACCCCAAAGCTGGTGGAGGTGAGACCATTGTCAAAATTGGTGTTCGTCGCAGGCGCCAGCGGCGTGGTCACGCTCGGCTTCAGGCCGGCGCGGGTTTTAGTGAGGGTTTCACCAATGCCCACCGCGAACTGCATCCGATCGGCAACCGCGCGATACCCTAGCCGGGAGTGCATCGCCTGCTGGAATTCCCGTTCCAGAAAACCCTGTTGGATGATGGGTTGCAGCGCAGTCGGAAAATTCTGAATGCCCATGTTAGGTCCTTCAAGTATGTTGAGTAGAGTGTGGGTAGAAGCGGACTAGCGGGTCCGGGTAAGCTCGGCCCGCGCGGCACGCCATTCAGCTTCAGTCATTTCGGTAGCGCTTCGAGCCTTCGCCGGCTGGGCTGATGGCGGTGTGGAAGGCGCTGAGGAATTTTCGCCGCCAAACAGCCAAGGTTTGTTGCGCCGCAGATCACGCATCAAATTTGTGGCGCCCTTGACGTCCCCATTCGGATCGAGTTCGACCTGAGTGAGATCAACGAGCTTGAGTCCGTCGAGATCGATCATACCCGCCCGCAGCGCTTCAGATTTGAGTTCCGCGTGGATCAGGCGGCGGCGCCCGTCGGTTTCCAGTTGTAATAGCCGTTGCTCGAGCTCGGCATTGCGTGCCGCGTGATCAATGGCTATCGGATCGTGGGGTTGGTCGGTCATACGGTCTCCTCGGTATCTATACGCAATAATTCGGTTGGCACGTCCTGGATGGCGTAAACATCGGCAATTGCCCGGATGGCGGTTTCGCGGCTCATTAGTTTTGCGTTGACCAGTGTTTGCAAAGTTTGCGCGTCCGCCTGGCGATCTTGCGAGCCAGGCGCGTACCAGCGCGGCCACGACAACGTGATCCGGCAGTTTGGATCGAGGGCTGGCAGTAGATCGCCATCGGCACGAAGCTGATAGAGATTGGATGCCGTCACCATCATTCGGGCGAGTTGCAGCATGCCGCGCCCGTAAGCGACGCGGAGATTGTCGGCGAGCCAGATCAGGCCTTGGTTCATCAATTCCAACGCCCGTCCTGATTGGGCGCCGGACAGCCGTTCAGGACTGGCGCGATTAGCGTGCACGCCTTCGAGCGCGAACTCCCGGAGCGTGCGCACGTACTCGATCACCGCGGCGGCTGCGGTGCCACCGATCTCGAGGAGTTTCGCGTCACCTTTTTCACTGACCACGAGGGCATTGCCGCCACCGCGAATGATTTCGCTATCGGCGAAAGCGGGTTCTCGGATGAGCAGCGTGGGGTCTGAACTATATTTGAGGCCACGACCAGCTTGGCTCAACTGATAGTCGATCTCAATATTGGTTTCCACCGCCGATCTGAACGTGCAACCACCGTCGATCTCATCGCCGCCGGGCAGATTTCGGACCCACACAATGGGTACGAAGCCAAGGCCGTGCCGAACCGTCCGGCTGTGATCGAGGATTGGTGCGTTGTCCGCGGCGCTCGGCCAGGGCAGGAACCATAATTCTGTTTCGGTATCCCATTTACGCATGAACCAATACTGGGCTTGCAAGTCCGTAACATCGTAGCCCAGCGCGCGAAGATGGGTTCCCGAGACTTTGTATTTTTCAGTCAGTGACGAAAGCTGGTCTGGTGCTTCCTGATCCCAGACCGGAGTCAAATATTGCGATTGCAGAACTTGAAAGAAAATCCGGCTTTTAAGGACACGCAACAAAATCGCAACCGACCCAATACTGCCGCGAAGTGCAGCTTCTTGCATCGTCTGGTTCAGACCAGCGTCACGCGCGATCGCGGCAAGTGCGGCTGACACTGTGGGGTCAGGGCAGTTGTAAGTTGGGAAGTGGCCATCGGAAAAAACCAGTGCCAGACTGTCATCGACAATAATCCGCGCCATCGGATAGCGAACGCTCGGGCGGCGAAGCCGGAGCGGGATATAGTCTCCGTTAGCGGAACGTTCCTCATGGAACTCGTAGGGCAGCACATCGTAAAGTGATCCATCGAGAACCCGCGACAATATCTCCAGACGATTGGTACGAGGTAGATACGACGGATCGGGAGGAATGAGACCGCATATCGTTGCGAACATAGTTTCCTTTCATGCCAGCGGCCGGGTCGGCCGATGGACATTGGCGATAGGATATTGCGGTAGGCGGCTAGCGGACGAAAATCGGGACTTGCAACCTGCGTGACGGCTGCGCGACATTGGCAAGAAGCGAGAATGCACGGGCAAGCGCGTCGACCTGGTCATCCTTGCGGCCGTGCGGAAAGTCGCGCAGTTCTTCAAGGAAGGCGGCATTCCAGGGCGCCCGCATCAGGGTTAAGCGACCCGCTTCAACCTGTGCTGCAACCGGGGCTGCGCGGGTCACCTTGGCCCCGGTTTCCGGAGATGCAACGACGGTAAAACCGTGTAACTGGGTGGAGAGCCAGGCGACCTGTTGCTTGCCAGCCTGACCTGGGTCCTGCGGTAAGCCGACTGTTACCGCGCCACCGTCACGGCGGGCGGTCGCGACGACGGTTTCACTGACTTCATGTGGGCCCGCGCGCAAGCGCACAACATCGATCACATAGCAGTGACCTTCGAGGTCGCGCGCAAGCTTCACCCCTACCGTCCAGTCTGGATCGCGCCCCGCATCAGCCTGAGTCGCCGCAAGGTCCCAAGCCCGAACCGCGCGCAATTGGGGCGGCAGAGCGTCTGCGATCAGCACCTGTGCCACCGGAAACAGGCCGCCGGTCTCCGAGATCGGTGATTGCTGATAATGTGCCGCCCAGATGCGCGAGCCGACGGTTGCACGCTTGCGGTGAAGGGCCGCCGCATCCTCCCATTCCGGCCACAGCGCTTCCCCCGGGTTCCGCCCGAGCGGATCATCGGGTTCGGCCAGCGCAGGCAAGCGAAGCTGACGCCAATTATCCCCGCTGGCGAGCAGACGACCGCCGAGATCGTCGGGATGCCACCGCGTCATGATCAGAACGATCCGCCCTTTCGGTTTGAGACGGGTGATGAGCTCGGATCGATACCAGTTCCATAGATGATCCCGGGCAAGCGCGCTGTCGGCATCTGCATGGTTCTTGATCGGATCATCGATCAGGATCAAATCCGCGCGTCGGCCGATCACCGGCCCATGGACGCCGGTGGCGAAATAATCGCCTTTTTCGGTCGTTCCAAATCGGTACGCAGCGTGGCTGTCTGGGGCCAATCCGTACCCGAGCACGGATTGATGTTCGTCGATGAGATTGCGCAACCGTCGCCCGAAATGTTCGGATAGATCAGCCGTGTGGCTGGCCGCAATCACTGATGAGTTTTGATGATGGCGAAACCACCAGGCCGGGAAAATCGTTGAGCTATAAGTTGACTTCGCGCTGCCCGGCGGCATCAGGACCAGGAGGCGATCGATGTTGCCTAGGGTGACTTGTTCAAGGTGGTCGAGGAGAAGCCGATGATGCGGCGCTGGGGTTTGGCGGAGCGGCGCCAGGACGTGTTCGGCCCATTGGCCTAGCGAGGCAAGGGCTTTGGAGGCCTCAGCCGGCTTCTCGGTCGGTGGTATGATTTTTCCTCGGCGTCGCTTGGGGGTTGAGGTAGCATCTGTCGTCGTATCTGATCGCGATCGGGCGGGCCGATCTGTCATCCCGGTCCATCCCCTTCCTAAAACGCAAAAGAGGCGCACACGGTGTCCCGCGCACGCCTCTGACCATGAAAAGGTTTATAGTCCAAAACGGGGCAAATGGGAAGCTATTTTTCCTACAAAATTGTATTTTTAATGATCCTGGTGGGATTGCGAGTCTGGTCAGCGGCTCCGTGGGAGCTTGGAAGGTACAGATGGGCTAAGTCTGTTGTGCATAGTGCGGTTAGGTGGCTGAAGGAGCGCACTACAATAAATATTTTAATTACATGGAGATATAGAATGTTAGTCACCGAATAAAATCGTGCCTTACCCTCGTTCGACGCAGAAAAAGCCCGTTTGACGAGTCGAGAAAATTGATATTTTAATCTGCTTCGGGTTCTATGCCCTGACTTGCCAGCTGCGGTTCGGGAATACTGGCGCAATGTTGCCGCATTCTCGGGTTAGCAGGAGAAAGATGGGCCGTGGTGCGGCGCAGTAAAGTTAGGAGACAGGATGATTGCGTGCGCTCGCCGTGCTTTTCCGCGAATGGTGTTTTCGCTGATGCTCGCGGCCCCCGGATTGGCGATGGCCGCCGATGGCCCGACGGGCGGGACCACCGCGCGGATTGCACCCGCTGGCGTGCGTAAACCGGCTCCGGCCGCACGCAAACAGGTTGCCCGTGTTGTGCCGCGTGGTCCGGTTGTCGTAGCTGGCCCTGCGGAGGAAGCACTTGTCGGTACGGCCAAGTGGGAACAGAGCGGCATGGCATCCTGGTATGGCGGCGAACGGTGGCAGGGCAAGCTAACGTCCGGTGGGACGCTCTATGATCAGAACGCATTGACCGCCGCCCACGCCACCTTGCCGATCGGAGCGCGGGTGAAAGTTACCGTGATTGGCACGGATCATGCCGTGATTGTCACGATCAATGATCGCCCCGGCACCAAAGCGCGGATTATCGACCTATCGCGTGCGGCCGCCAAGGAGCTTGGAATACTGACCCGCGGCATCGCGCGGGTAACCTTGGTTCGGGTGGATGCCTGAGCAAGCGGTGACGGTAACGCGAGGTTGCCGTCATTTCGGACCAACCCGGTGAGGATCACACTCCAAGCTGACGCACACGAGCAACTTGCCGATAGCGCTCTAACGGTCCACCGCTGCTTACCGCCTGCCCGATCGGTTGTTTTCGACACTGGCAGCTTGTTCCCGGATGTGCCCAGCGTGCAATTGCGGCTAGCGCCCGAAACGCTGGTGGGCTTTCGGGCCGTGGGCACGGAGCACCAGATGTCAGCGGCGGCGGGCCTCGTAAATGGCTCCTCAATCCGGCGGGAAACTTGGCCACGGCGTGCGCCGGCTGTGTCGATAGTGGCATTGCAACCAATTGCATGGGGCGGCATTTGGCTAGCGGGCGTTGGGCAGTCATCCATAGCCGCAGGGGCAATCTGGGGTGGCCCATCTATCTTTCGATGGGGGCGGTATGAACCCGATCGGGGGGACAGCGGCACTTCCATGGTCCGCTTGATATCGGATGGATATGAGGCCGAGACCTTTCCGCCGAAGATTGTTGATGACGACATCGTTATACGGTGCCGGCTCCCGATGCACGCACGCTGGCTTCGCATCATTTCGCCAGCGCTGCTTCCTCCCGGTCAAAATGGAAGCACCGTTGAGCAGAAGAGATTTGGTATTGCGGTGGTGGAACTGAGCTCGGATGCAATCTCGGTTCCGTTGGATGCGCCGGGCTTAGTGTCTGGCTTCTATCCAATTGAAGGTGATGCGCCTCGGCGATGGCGCTGGACGAATGGCAGCGGCCTCATTGCCTTGGAACCATGTCCTTCCGAGCGGATGTTCTCCATACGCTTCACCAACTGGCACGAAATGCTTGAGGCATAGTGCAGGAGCGAGAACGCTTTATGGGGGATTACGCCGCAAAACAAACGCCCGCTGTCGGACCGACAGCGGGCGTTTTGACCTGAAACCAACTCAGCGTTTAGGTGAAGATATTACCCGTATTCGTGTTGTTGATGCCGAGGAAGGTAAGCTTAGTTCCGTCAGACAAAGTCACACCCAAATTGCCCGAAGTCACCGTCACCAAGCTGGCAACAACGCTGGGCGCGGCCAACGTACCACCCGATGCGTAACCAGCAGAGAGCTTGAACACATCGACGCCCACCACGAAGTCACCAATCGTATCGGACCCACCAGCCGCATAGAGCTGATATGTATCGGCGTTGACGCTACTTGCGACGACCGAACCGTGCTGCCCGTAGATGATAGCTGACCCCGAGCCAAGCTGAACAGTGTTCGCGCCACCCGCACCACCGAGCACGGTTGTGCTACCGGTTCCAGTGCGGAAAGTGTTGCCGGTCGCGTTAAAGCCCCCAAAACCCGCCAGAACGTCACTCCCGCCGGCCGCAATCAGAAGATCACCACCTGCCATAGCGAAAAGCTGGTCGTTCCCAGCACCACCGATCAAGGTTGTGACGCCATTGACCGAGCTGGTCAGCATAATTCCCCCGCCGCTGCCGGCAGTGAACATCCCACGCCCGCCAAATACAGTCGTGCTTCCAGTACCACCGGCTATGGTTTCGGACCCTGTATTGGATCCAGCCAATACCACCACGTCAGAGGCGTTGGGATTGATGAAGGCGTTGCCACCGTTTTGAATGTAGATAAGACGCGACCCGCTGGCACCAACTGCCGTTGCGCCAGATATGCTCACGACCGCCGGAATAGTACTGGAGCCGGCGGGCACGGTCGCGCTGGAAACCGCGATAACCACGGTGCCGCTTTGCGCAACCACATTCGCACTGGTGCTGCTATTCGTATTGACGTTGATGAGCCCGTTGTTCCCGATTGTCACATTCGAGGTGCCAACCGTCGCATCGACATACGCGCGGCCATCACCCAGCGATTGACCACCCGTAAGGGTCGTGCTGGTCGAAGAATTAGTGCCGGAGTTGCCGATGTAGCTGTTACCACCGGTCAGCAGCACGCTGCCGCTGCTGGAACGGTTCACATAGGCGGTGTTGCTACCGCCGCCGGCAATCAGCGTGGATGCGACCGTCGCACTAACAACCGCGACCGTGCCACCCGAGGTATTCGTGTTGATAACCTCGTTCGTGTTATTCGACAGGGTTCCGAGGTTCGCGATAGCCTGTGTCGCTGCCACTGTGGTCGTCACGGTCGAGCCAGCAACGGTGGATGCAACGGTCGCGACCACCGTCGAGGAAGATATGGACTGTACCACCAATGCCGTCGCTACAGTGGCCGCAATCGTGCTGACCACGGTCGTTGCAGGGCTGGTGACCGTGCCATTTACCGTTCCAGCGACGGTAGTTGCAACGGTTTGGGCCACCGTCGCTGGCACGGTGCTGATCGGAACCGTTGAGTTGGGGTTGTACGATTGAAGATTAAGCGACCCTGAGCTGACCTGAGAGGTCAACGCAGCAAGAGCGCTGGTAGCGATGGAATTGCTTGGATCGGCCGACACCGGCAGCGATATCGTAATCGTACCTGCGGAGGCTACAAGAGTGGTTTCGGCCATGTGTCGATCCCAGCATGGAAAAGCGGTTAAGCGTCTGTTGAACGTGTTTTAGCCGGTGTTCGAGCATTATGCAAGTATCAACATGTGACAAAGATGAAGAAAAAATGATACGCGTCCATAAAACGTAGATTTACGAGGGCGAAATGCGGCAGCGCAGCATTATAATAGGAGACGAACAATTCTAGCAAGTTCAAATTTATCCAACAGTTACAAACACTTTATCGCAGTGTAGCGCGAATTTCGCGCCCTTCGCTAACGCACCATCACTAGAAGCAGCGCCTATACCGCGTTGCCATTATCCGAAATCGGTGAAGCTTTGTCGCTTTCCCGCGCAAGACGAACCGCGGTACGGAGCAGAAACGCACGATCATCATCGCTACAAGCGCGGAAAAGCCGCAGAAGCGCATGCTCGACTGCTCCTTCCGCCGCGATTTCAGCGGTCTGGTCCTGCCCACCATCAAAAAGATACGCCACGGACACACGCAACACCGTGGCAATTTTGGATAAATTGCCGCGCACCTGGCCGGCCCGATCGGTTTCCCATTGCGCAACGGCACTGCGACTGACCCCGACGGCCCGAGCCAAATCGCCCTGGGTCATTCCAAGAGCCTTGCGGGCATCACGAATTCGCGCGCCCGCGAGGACGAAGCTGGGTGTGGGAATGATCATCCAGCGATTTTAGCAAGAAAAACTAACGACGCAATGTTATTTTTAATTGACTTTTAAAATCACATAAATTAACTTTCGATGACCAACAGGAGTCTGCGCAATGCCCGAACGATTGATCTGGTCACCGCCACGTGACCTCCAAATGCGCCGCATGCGCATTGAAGGGGCAAGCTGGGATGAAATTGCAACCGAGCTTCGCCTCAGTCGCCGGTGTGTTATCGAACGCGGGCGTATTTTCGGCGTGCTCAAGCGCGCCGCCGACGAACCGCCTGCCCCCGACGGAGGGCGCGCGCCGCTTCCTGCCGGCCATCACGCCAGTTGGGGGGCGCTTACCGCCGAAACGACCCTGCGCGGACAAACATATCCGTGGCCTCCCCTTGCGCACGAGGTTTGAACAATGACACCACAATCCAATGACAATTCCCCGCTGGACGCGGCTGCCGTGATCTTACGACTCGAGGAATGTGGTCGCACGTTGCTGGCACTCCCGGCCGGCGGGTATTCCACCAAGATGCGCAGCTTCAATCTCGACGTGGTGCGAAGCGCCGTCGAAGCCTATGGCTGGGAGGGCGGGACGTTGCGCCCCGCCGTACCGAGTGCACAGCACATAAGCCGCATGGATGTCGCTTTGCGCTGGGTGCAATGTATCCCCCAGGACCGGTATGTGCTACGCCGAATCGTGGGCGCCCGAAGCCTGGTCAACCCGCTGACCGACAAACATCTTTTCCCCTGGCGCCGACTCGGGACCATGCTTGGCGCTGATCACAAGGCCGTCCAGCGCTGGCATGCCCAGGGCATCGATCTTATCGTCGCGGCGTTGAACGGCCCCCCTCCAGCCGAGGCGGCGAAGCGACGCGCATAACACCGCCGCTGGTCAGCGTGGCGCCCGCTTGTCATCATAGCGGGATAGCGGAAGGACAGTTTTGAATGAGCGATCGCCAGATTGACGGAATAGATGTGCCGGATTTGCCCGCGATTGAGCGGACCCAGGTGGCATTGAAACCCTATATCCGATCAACCCCGGTGTTTGAGGCTGTCTTGCCGACCGGCCAGGACGCGGTGTTCAAAATGGAAATGCTGCAGGCCAGTGGCACCTTCAAGGCGCGCGGGGCATTTTCCAACCTGCTCGGATTGGACGATGCACAACGCGCGGCGGGGGTTACCTGCATTTCCGCCGGCAATCACGCGGTCGCGGTCGCTTACGCGGCGATGGTGCTAGGTATTTCGGCCAAGGTCGTGATGTTGGCCACCGCCAACCCTGCCCGGGTGGCGTTGTGCCACAAATTCGGCGCGGATATTCTCATGGAATCCGATGGGGCATCGGGTTTTGCCCGAGTCCATCAGATCGAAGCCGAGGAAGGGCGCTTCTTCGTGCATCCGTTCAATGGCTATCGGACGATCCTCGGCACGGCAACGCTGGGGGCCGAATGGGCGCGCCAGGCAGGTCGACTCGATGCGGTTGTGCTGCCAATCGGTGGCGGCGGCCTGGCCGCGGGCGTGGCGACGGCATTCAGGTTGCTGCAACCCGATGTCGAGATCATTGGCGTCGAACCGGTTGGCGCGGCATCGATGGCGCGCAGCTTTGCCGAAGATGGGCCGATCAAAATGGGCGCGATGCAAAGCATCGCTGACAGCCTGATGGCCCCGCATACCGAGACCTATAGCTATGGCCTGTGCCAGCGGGCGATCAATCGGCTCACGACCGTCGATGACACGATGATCCGCGGCGCGATGCGCTTTCTGTTCGAGGAGCTGAAACTTGCGATCGAGCCGGCCTGCGCTGTCGCGACGGCGGCGGTGCTTGGGCCGTTGCGGGACAGCCTGGCGGGGAAACGGGTGGGTATCCTGCTGTGCGGCAGCAACACCGATGCCGCGACATTTGCCAGTCACATCGCGAATTTGGCTTGACCCGGTTGGCATGCCGCGTTTGGGCGCTGCTGGCTATGCTCGCCGGTGGGGCAGCGACCGCCCAACCAGCGCCGGTTCCAGGACCTCCGCCTGCTGCCAACCCTGCTCCACCCCTTAGTTTGCGACTCGAGGGTGCACTCAGCCTGCGCTCCCCGCCAACGGCGTGGGGCCGGATCACGCTCGATGAAGGCGGCCGGAAGCTGTTCCTGGCGCGCCGTTCGGCCGGGGTCAGCGTCTATAATGTCGACACGCTGAAACCGTTGGCTGAAATCCCCGATGCAAAAGGCGCGGTGGCGGTCGCTATAGCACCTGGGGTCGGCAGCCCCGCCGGGCGCGGCTTCAGCGCGAATAGCGACGCGGGGGAGAAAAGCCTGACCGCCTTCGATCTCGCCACCTATCGGACGGTCGCCAAGGTGACGTTGGATTTTAACCCAGCGGCCTTGGTGTATGATGGCGGAAGCCAGCGTTTGGCGGTGCTGGCCGAGCCGAGCGGACCAACCAGTACAATCTTCCTGATCGACCCCGTGAAGTTGGATGTGATCAAGCGACTCGCTGTCGCAACGCCCGCCCCGGGCGGCATGGCAATCGATGGGCGCGGCCGGTTGTTCGTCACTTTGCCCGACAAGGACAGCATCGCAATTTTTAACTTGGTGACCGGCGAAGTGCTTGGCACCTGGTCGACGGCACCATGCCGGCAACCCGGCGTGATTGGGTTCGAGCGCCTGAGTTTCCGGCTGGTGATGATGTGCGGCGGGGCGCCGGGGATTGCGATGGCGGTGGATGTGCTGACCGGGAAAGTGGCAGCAACCATGCGGACCGGCAATCAGGCGGGGCAGATCGCCAGCGACCCACGCGAAGGGCTGCTGTATTTCGCGTCCGGCGCCGAGGCGAACCTGACCGTTGTTCGACCGCGCGGCGCGGATCGCTACGAGGCCGTTGAACAGATCAGCACTCGGGCTTTGGCTCAGGACATCGCAGTCGATAGTCGGACCGGACGGGTCTTCCTGGTGGCCGCCGATCTGGTCCGCACCGTGCCGCCGCAAAGTGATGTTCCGGTGACGACCAGGATCGTGGCGAACAGCTACACAATCCTGGTTTATCGACGAATGCCGATTGAGCCTTAACCGGGGGTGATCAGAAGCCGCCAGTAGCTTCCCTCGGCAATCGCTTCCGCGATATCAGGTGCGGTTTCCGGATTGAACTTGCGGGCGAACAAAGCTGTCGCCGTGGCGGACTGAAAGCCAGCCAGGTCAAGCGTGTCGTCACCATCGGCGCGTCTGGCGTGGTCGGCGAACATCGGCGTGCCACGGCGTTTCTTGCCGGCCATCAGGTGCGGCGCATTGCCGAGAATGGTCTGGATCATATGCTCGTCCGGCACTTGCATATGGCGGAAATAGCGCTGGATTGCCGGTTCGTGCAGGGTCGGCAACATGGCCTCCACCGTGGCGCCGGTCAGCGCCCACCATTGCGAGCCGTAGTAGAAGCGCTCGAACAGGGGCGCACGCGGCGGAATTTCCGCAAGAATTTCGCGGACCAGATGTTCGGCCTCCCCCCGGATCCAGTCCATGCGATCGCGCGGCACGCCGTAGCGGGCGGCCGACGGTGCGGACTGCATCGGGTTCAGCAGCGGATGGTCCCAGAAAACATGGTTATAGCGGCGCCAGGGCTGCACCCAGCCATAGCGTTCGATGGCGCGTTTGGGATCGACGCCGGCGAGGCTGGGGTCATCCTGAACTTCGAGCAGTTCGATATATTCGGTGTCGAGGTCCGACATCAGCCGGTCGATTTCAGACAGCGGGCGCACCGGCAGGGCGTCGCCGCTGATCAGGATCATGCGCTGATAGCCACGCGCCGCCTCCATCAGCGCGAGCGTGGCGCGCATCATCGACCAGCCGCCCCAGAAAACCGGAAGGCGTGGGGTTATCAGGGTCACGTGTGGCGGCAGGCGCAGACCGGCGGCGAGATAGTCGGTTTTGGCATCGATGTGGATGAACAGATGAAAACGGTTTGCCAGCGCCCGATTATCAAGCAGGCGCAGCAGGCTGGCCAAGGCTGCGGGACGGTGGGCGAGAATCAGGATCGCGGTCTGTGGGCGCACGGTGCCTCGCTATCGGGCGCTGGGATGAAACAGCTGCTCACCACCGATCATATATCGGCCGATTGCCGCCTGCCCGGCGTGCGACATCAGCCAAGCCGCCAGACGATGGGCGGGCTGGGCTTTGGCGGCCGGGTGGGTTTGCGGGTTCAGCTCAATCACATTGTAGCGGTTGATCAACGCCGGATCGCCCACGACCAGTTCGATCAGATCACGGCGATTGCCGAACGCAAGCCAGGTGCGCAGGGCGATCTCCCGAGCCTCAATCCCCAATCCGACGGTGAGCTCCGGCAGAATCCGGGGGAGCAGGCCGGAATTTTCCACCGAATTGGTCGAGGCGAGGATGAGTGTCTCGGCCAACGCAAGTTTGGCCAGCAGCCACATCGCCAACACAAATCGGATCATCGGTCCTGCCTTCCGGTCAACCACAGCACGCCGGTGCTGATGCCCATGCTGGTGGCGATCAGCACATCGCCTAGCGCAAGCGCCAAACCCAGATTACCTTTGCTGGTTTCCAACGCAATTGCTGCAGTCATGGTACAGGTAACACCATCGATATTGCCGCCGACGATCAGAATCGTACCGACTTCGGAGACGATACGGCCGAACCCTTCCATGGCTGAGACCTATCAGGCCGGCAAGCGCGATGCCACAATGGTCGCGAATGCATTCAGGGACGGGGCATACAGCGATGCTAGGCGGCATTATTTCTGTGGTGATTTCGACCTATAACGCGCCGGAATTTCTGTTGGTATCCTTGTCGTCATTTCAGCGGCAAACCGACAATGGCTTCGAAATCGTCGTGGCCGATGATGGATCGGACCCGCGCACGGCGCAGACGATCACGGACGCACGGGCACGGAGTTCGCTGCCGATCAAACATGTGCGCCACGCCGACCGCGGCTTCCGCCTGTCCCGCATTCGCAATCTGGCGATCGGGGCCTGCGTTGGCGACTATGTGATCTTTCTCGATGGCGATTGCTTCGTGCTCAGCGATTTCATCGCCCGGCATCGCCAGTTGGCCACCCACAGCAAGTTCGTGTCCGGCAAAAGGAGCTATCTGCGTCCGGCTTTAACCCAGCTTATTATGGCTGACGCAGTGGCGCCGGATTGGGGTCGAGGCCGCTGGCTTTGGCACAGCCTGCGCAATCATTGCACGCGGCCGGCGGAATTCCTGGCCCTGCCAGATGGCGCCTGGCGCGATCGCCGCGCCCAGGAATGGCGCAAGGCGCAAGCCTGCAATCTGGGCGCGTTCCGGTCAGATATCCTCGCGGTGAATGGCTTCGACAACCGCTATGAAGCCCATGGGCTGGAAGATTCGGACTTCGTGCTGCGCCTGATCCACGCCGGAATCGCCCGCAAGCTCGGCGATCACGGGCCAGTGGTGCTGCATCTCGCCCACCCGCGACGCGGCGCGGGGGGTCCCTCGCCAAATACGCCGATGTTCGAAGCGATGGCAGCGTCCGGAGCCAAGCGCGCCGAAAACGGGCTCGCCGAAGCCTTGTCGGCGGCGGACTAAACGTCCGGCAGCACCTGCGATTTTACCAGCCGCGCGTACAGCCCATCTAGCGCCAGCAGATCGTTGTGGCTGCCCTGCTCAACCGCGACCCCATCGGCCAGCGCCACCACCAGATCGGCATCGCGCACCGTCGAAAGCCGATGGGCGACGACAATGGTCGTGCGCCCTTGGCGCAGCCGAGCCAGCGCCGCCTGCACCAACGCCTCACTCTCCGTGTCCAGCGCACTCGTAGCCTCATCGAGCAACAAGATGCGCGGGTTGCGCAGCAACGCGCGCGCGAGTGCAACCCGTTGCCGTTGGCCCCCGGACAAATGCAGCCCGCCGGGCCCCACTCGGGTTGCAAGTCCGGCGGGTAGATCGGCGATGAAGCCACCAGCCGCAGCCTCGGCGGCGGCTTCGATCTCGACGGTGCTGGCGCCCTTGCGTCCCATCGCGATGTTGGCCGCAATCGTGTCATCGAACAGCAAACTGTCCTGGCCGACATAGGCGATCGCATCCCGCAAGCTCGCGATGGTCAGCGCCCGGACATCAATCCCATCGATCCGCACTGCGCCAGCGGCCGCGTCGCGCAGCCGCGGGATCAAGGTCAGCGCAGTGGATTTGCCGCCCCCCGACGGACCAACCAAGGCAATAGTCAGACCCGGCTCGGCGACGAAACTCAGCCCGGCGAGGCCAACCCGTCCATCCGGGTAGGTGAATTCAACCGAGTCGAACACGACCTGGCCCCGGCCGGCCGGCAGGCTGACCGCATCAGCCGCCTCACGGACGGTGATCGGCGTGTCGATGACTGCATAAACCCGCTCCAAGCCCGCATAACCTTCCTGCACGGCGGCATTGAGGTTGCCCATCGCCCGCAGCGGTTGCGACATCAGCATCAACGCGCCAAGAAAGCCGGTAAAATCGCCGATCGTCTGCCCAGTGCGTGCGGCCTGCCAGCCTGCAACCCCGAAGACCAGGGCGATCGCGGTGCCGGCGATCACCTCCAGCAGCGGATCAATTCGGCTGCGCGCACGATTGATCCGCATCATCACCCGGTAAAGCTCATCAAAGGCCTTGTTGGCGCGGGTCATTTCAGCTTGTTCCAGCTGATAAACTCGCACCGTGCGCGCCTGGGCGATGCTTTCGTTCAATAGGGCCGCCGTGGCGCCGACCTGCTCCTGCATATTGCCGGCGTTGCGCCTGATGCGCTTGCCGATGCGCTGGATCGGGGCGGCGGCGAGCGGCAGCAGCACCAACGCCACAATGCTCATCTTCCAATCGAGGTAAATCATCGTGCCCACCAGCCCGATGATTTTTACCGCATCGCCAACCGTGCCAACCGCGCGGCCAAACGCATCGCGGATGGCGGCGGCATCGCTGGTGAAGCGGGCCGCCAGGGCCGCCGGGGCGTCCTGCTCAACCGGCGCCAGATCGCCGCGCGTCAGGCTCGCGAACATGCGTTCCTGCAAGCCGCGAATGGTGAACAGCACCAGCCGCTGCGCCAGCACGGTCTGGAAATACTGGGCGAGTGATTTCACCGACGTGACAATGATCACCAGCGCGGGCAACTGATAAAGGATACGGTCGTCTGCGCGGCCGAACCGGTCCACCGCCTGGCCCATGACCAGGGGATAAAACGCCTGGCTCGCCGCCATCACCAGGGTGAGCGCGACGATCAGCATCAACAAACCGCGATGTGGCGCGACCTGTTCCCGCCATAGCCGCAGCAAATGGGCACGCATCAAGCCGGGCGGGGTGGGGGGCATCCGCGCGATCTACCAGATGTCAGCCTGCAGCGACAGGCGCGCTACTTCGTCCCGTAGAGCCGATCGCCGGCATCCCCCAGCCCAGGCCTGATATAGCCATGCTCATCCAACCCGCGATCCACCGCACAGGTGAACACCGGCACATCGGGATGTTCCAAGTGAAAGGCCGCCAGACCTTCCGGCGCTGCCAGCAGGCACACAAAGCGGATGTCGGTCGCCCCCGCCTGCTTGATCCGCGCCACCGCCGCCGCCGCCGAATTGCCGGTCGCCAGCATCGGGTCCACTACCACCGCCACCCGCTCCGCCATATCGTCGGGCAGCTTCAAATAATATTCCACCGGGGTCAGCGTATGCGGATCGCGATACAGCCCGACATGGCCGACGCGGGCCGCCGGCACCAGATCGAGCATGCCGTCCAGAATGCCGTTACCCGCCCGCAAGATGGAAATGAAGCACATCTTCTTCCCCGCCAGCATCGGTGCCTGCATCACTTCCAGCGGGGTTTCAACCGTCACCAGTTCGAGCTTGAGGTCGCTTGTCACCTCATAGGCCAGCAACAAGCTGATCTCCCGCGCCAGGCGGCGAAAGCTGTTGGTGCTGGTGTCCTTGTCGCGCAGCAGGCTGAGTTTGTGCTGCACCAACGGGTGGGCAAGCACGGTCACAGATTTGCTCATTCGTTCAATCCCCGGCCCTTGGCCTTGCTGAGTTCCGCCGCATCGGGCACCGCATCGGTGAAGTAGCCGGCGGCCTTCTTGGCATCCATTTCGACGCTGGCGTCGGGTGGGATCAGCGCATCGGGGATCGGCACCCGCTCCACCACCTTGATGCCGCCCGCAACAATCGGGGCGTATTTCATGTTTGACATCGACACCAGCCGATCGATGCGGCTGATGCCGAGCCAGTGCAGCACGTCGGGCATCAATTCCTGAAACCGCATGTCGCTGACGCCGGCAACGCATTCGGTGCGCAGGAAATAAGCCTCCGCCCGATCGCCGCCAACCTGGCGTTTGCGGGCGTTATAGACCAGGAATTTGGTGACCTCCCCCAGCGCCCGGCCTTCCTTGCGGTTATAGACGATCACGCCCACCCCGCCGTGCTGGGCGGTTTCGATGCAAACCTCAATCCCGTGCGCCAGATAGGGCCGGCAGGTGCAGATGTCGGACCCGAATACGTCCGAGCCATTGCATTCATCATGCACCCGGCAGGCGATCTTGGTCGCCGGTTTGCCCAAGCCAGATACATCACCAAACAAATAGACCGTCATCCCGCCGATCGGCGGCAAAAACGCGTCCAGGTCCGGGCGGGTCACCAGTTCGGGGAACATCCCCCCGGTCTGCTCGAACAGCGCATGGCGCAAATCCGGGACCGATATCCCGAAGCGGCGGGCAATGCCGGGCAAGTACCAGACCGGTTCGATGGCGACTTTGGTGACCCGTGCGTCGCCCGCCTCGGTCAGAATATCGCCATCGGCGCGCAGCCGGCCGGCGACCAGCGCGTCGCGGATTTCCGGCATGTTGATCCGCGCCTTGGTGACCGCGATGGTCGGGCGGATGTCCCAACCTTCTTCCATCAGTCCGGCGAATTGCTGGGTGCCAAGATGGCCCCACGGGTCGATGGAAACGATCTTGTCAGGGTCAAACCATTGCGGGAAAGGCCCGATCTGGGCCGCCGGGGCAGTGTCGGTCAGATCGGGGCGATGCTGCGGATCGAGCTGCCCGGCTGCAACCGCCAAAGCGCGATACAGCGAATAGGCCCCGGCATGGGTGCCGATAGCATTGCGCTCGCCCGGGTTTTGCAAAGTGCCGACGATCGGACCGCGGGTTTTTGCGTCGCCCGCGCCCCAGGCGATTTTCAACGTCCGGCCAGTCGCATTGCGCGGGTGGGAGGTCAGCACCACCGATTTTGTCCGGCGGGGCGCGTTGGTCAGACCAGGCGCTGGGGTGTCACTCATGCAAATGTCCCACTCCGAAAGATCGATGTTGGACGAAATCCTCGCCGTGGGAAATACTGAGTATAACGTCCGCTCGAAAGTACCCCATCATGCTCCGCCTTTCCGCCTTGACCTTCCTTGCCCTGATCGCCGGTGCCCAGGCCCGCGATCTGACGGTCGTCGGGTTCGGCGGTGGCTTCCAGGACAATGCCCGCAAGCATTTGTTCCAGGGATTTGCCGGCGCCTCCGGCCTGCCGGTCAAGGACGACGTCTATGACGGCGAGCAGGCGCGGATCGCCGCCATGGTCAAAACCCATGACGTGACCTGGGACGTGGTGATGGTTGAAGCCCCCGAAATGATCCGCGGCTGCGAAGACGGGCTGTACGAGAAAATCGACTGGACCATCGTCAACCGAGCGAAATTCATTCCCAACGGCACTGCTACCTGCGGCGCCGGCGCGGTCGGCTGGGGGGTCGCGCTGTTCTACGACAAAAAGCGCATCGCCAACGGGCCAATGACCTACGCGCAATTATGGGACACCAAAACCTGGCCGGGCAAGCGGCTGCTGCGCAACAGCGCCAAAACCACCTTGGAAATTGCCCTGCTGGCCGATGGCGTGTCGCGCGCTGACATCTATAAGGTGTTGGCGACCAAAGTCGGGCAGGATCGGGCATTCGCCAAGCTCGATGCGATCAAGCCGGATCTGATGTGGTGGAAATCCGGCGCCCAGCCGCTGCAACTGGTGGGCTCCGGCGATGTCGCCTTCGCGGTCGGCTTTGTCGGGCGCACCGCGCGGGCGGTTCAGGATGGCGGCGCCTATCCGTTGCTGTGGCAAACCTTGCTGTTCTCCTTTGATTTCTGGACGGTGGTGAAAGGCTCCCCCAACACCCCTCAGGCGATGAAGATGATCGACTACATGACCGACGCGGGCCCCTTGCGCGACCTCGCCAAGGATTGGGCGGTTTCCCCGGCAACCATCGCGGTCGCCCAGGACCCGGTCGTTCGCGCCAAGAACCCGGCGATGGTCGCCGAGCATGCCGAGGACGGCATGTTCATCGACACCGAATTCTGGGTCCAGCACGGCGACGATCTGGAACGCCGCTTTGCCGCCTGGGTGGCACGCTGACACAATCACCGACCACCCGCGCCTGGCTGCTGAGCCTTCCGGCGCTGGCGCTGGTGGGCTTAGCATTGCTGCTGCCGCTTGGGTTTATGTTATTAACATCGGTACGCGACCCCGAAATGTCAAGCGCCTTGCCGCGCAGCGCCGCATTATTGCGCGCCTGGGACGGAACGGGCCTGCCGGACGAGGAAGTTTTCGCCGCCCTGGGTGCCGAACTGGCTGCGGCTGCTGACGGCCAGTTTATCGGCAGCGTCGCCAGCCGGCTCAATTTCGAACGGGCGGGCATGCGCGCCTTGCTGCTACGCACCGCGCGCGCCCACCCTGCCGCCCCGTTCAGCATGGCCCTGCCGGCGCTCGACCCACAATGGGCCGATCCAACGATCTGGCATCTGCTGCGGCGGGCGAGTTTGGGAGTGACGCCGCTCTATTTGCTGCGCAGCCTGGATTTCGATATTGCCGACGATGGCAGCATCCAGCCCATGCCGGCCGACCAATCGGTGTTTCTGGTGCTGTTCAGCCGCAGCTTTGCTATCGCCATCACCGTCACTGCACTCTGTACGCTGATCGGCTACCCGGTGGCCCAGGCAATTGCCGGGATGACGCGTAAATGGTCGCAACTCGCCCTCGCCCTGGTGCTGGTCCCGTTCTGGATTTCGATTCTGGTCCGCACCACCGCCTGGTTCATCGTGCTGCAACGCGACGGCCCAGCCAACGCTTTGCTGGTCTGGGCCGGCGTGACCGACGTGCCGCTACAGTTGATGTTCCCGTTTCGCGGTGCTGCTGGCGATGGTCCATGTGCTGCTGCCCTTCGTTATCCTGCCGTTGGTGGTGGTGATGCGGCGGATCGACCCGGCCTTGTTGCGGGCGGCCGCCAGCCTCGGCGCGCCGAGATGGCGGCGCTTCCTGTCGGTTTATCTGCCGCTGACCTTGCCGGGGATCGGCGCCGGCGCGCTGATCACTTTCATGCTGGCCACCGGCTTTTACATCACCCCGGCCTTGCTCGGCGGGCCGGGCGATCAGATGGTCAGCGCCAGCATCGCCACCTACGTCAATGTCACTTTGAACTGGGGCATGGCGGCGGCGATTTCGCTATGGCTGCTGCTCGGCACCCTTCTTCTGGTCGGGGCCGCCGCGCTCGCGGTGCCGCGGCGGGGCTGGCGATGAAAACCCTGCTGCGGATTTACGCGGTTGCAGTGCTGCTGTTCCTGCTGGCGCCGCTGATCGTGGTGCTG
>JANXRN010000380.1 GCA_025352995.1 Acetobacteraceae bacterium | reverse complement strand
CGTCAATGGGTTGATGTATGTGCTCAGCACCGGCTGTCAGTGGCGGTATATCCCGAAGGATTTGCCGCCGAAAAGCACGCTGCATGACTATCTTGATCTATGGAACTATGACGGCACACTATCGAAAATCCACCATGTGCTCTACATGTCATGCCGCGAACAAGCTGGACGCGAGGCCAGCCCCACCGCGTGCGTGATCGACAGCCAGAGCGTCAAGAGCGCGGCTATGATGCGGGCAAGAAAATCAAGGGCAAGAAGCGACATATCCTTGTCGATACGATAGGACTGAAGCTGCACGCGGTTGTTCATCCGGCTGATATTCAGGACCGGGTTGGTGGGGGGGCTGGTGATCTCGACGCTGTTTGGACAATATCCATTCCGGCGCGAGCTGTTTGCCGATGGTGATGCCGCAACTCTCGGTCGAAATCGTGAAGCGGTCCGATCAGGCAAAGGGATTTGAGGTCATTCCGAAGCGGTGGGTGGTTGAACGAACGCTGGCCTGGCCAAATCGCAGCCGCCGACTTGCAAAGGATTTCGAGAATCTGACCCGAATGGCGGTGGCGTTTCTGCGCTTGGCATCCATCCGAATGCTACT
Organism: Acetobacteraceae bacterium; assembly: GCA_025352995.1. Taxonomy (GTDB): domain Bacteria; phylum Pseudomonadota; class Alphaproteobacteria; order Acetobacterales; family Acetobacteraceae; genus CAITOL01. Next base: position 12,586 of record JANXRN010000380.1, on the reverse strand, counting down.
GAGAAGAACCGGCAATTCCAAATAAATCTTACGGACAGACCCTGAGTGATCTCCGCATCTCGACATGCGTGTTTAAACGGATGCCGGAATGATTGAAATGTCCGTATGGGTGGATCTATTCCAGTTTTGCCGGGCACTCCGCGAACCGCTCGCAGTAGCGATCAAACCATTTTCCGAACGACCCAGTCGGTTCCTTGACCCTCTGGTCGATCGCGGGGAACAGGTGCAATTCCCCCCGGCGTCCGAGGTCATCGACATGTCGGGGCAAGCCCAAGTCGATCAAGGTTTGATGCAGCAGTACCATCCGCCGTGAGCTTGCTGTCTTGACCCGCTTCTGCCGTCCTCCATCCTCTGTGATCGTGGTGATATGCAAAACCCGGACGCTGTCCCACTCCTTCAAATTGGCTACCCTGGCCCGAACCTTTTCGTCGCGTCTGCAGCCGGAAAATAATAAGCCCGGTGCCGGTGTTCGCCACGAAACTTGAATCCTCCGTTTCTTTTCGTTCACAAAGAGAAAAGTCTTTCCTACTCTAACACTAAAACCTGCTTCTGATTATTAATCGACCAAGATTTGAACCTGCTCAGAAAGCTCTGCCCCAGCAGCAGGCTGCCGGTTTCCCCGCCCTCACTCGCCAGCACGTTTTCTATCACCCGATCGCCGACTTTCAACTGCCGCAGGCGGAAGGTTCGTGAGGTCACGGTTGATCCGTCTGCCAGCCGGTAGTCTTGGGTGCCTTCGAAATCACTCCGCCGCAGTGCGCCGCTGCGTAGCAATTGCGCCACCACTTTATTGGGTACGCTGACATCGGCCGCCCCGCTATCGATGGTGAAATCGAGCGTCATGGCGTTGTTGACTTCAACCGGTACGGCGAAGGTGCCGCCGCGTTTCTTAACCCCGATTTCACTACGTCCTGTAGGGGAGGTCGCAGGCGGCGCAGGCGCGGTCGGGGCGACGCTTGCGATCACTGGCGGGGCCGCTTGTCTGGGGGCGGTACCGCCGGCCAGCGTGCCATCAACCCAGTTGCCGGTGGCCAGCAGGGTGCCGTTGGGGGCATACCGGGTGCCGATGCCGTTGCGTTTGCCGTCGCGATAGTGCCCGACGAATTTCTCACCACTGGCATAAATATAAGTGCCGGCGCCGTCGCGGCGGTCATTGCGGAAGTCGCCGACATATTGGTCGCCATTGGCAAAAATCAGCGTGCCGCGCCCGTGATATTTGCCGTCGACAAATTCGCCCTGGTATTTTTCCCCGCTGGGAAATTTGAAGGTGCCGAAACCGCTGGGTTTTCCGTCGCGCACGGCGCCGATATACATCCCGCCTTTGTCAAAGGTCAGGATTTCAGTGTCACCTGCGGCCCGCACCGATTGCCCGCCGACGCAAAGCGCGATCACGCAGGCAACACCCACTCCACGCCAGCCGCCGACCATGTGACATTTCCCCCTTGATCCAGGCGCAGCAAAGCCGATGTCGATGGCAACAGCAAGGCAATCAGATGATATGGGCGCGCACTTTCGCCGACACATATTCCGAAACGATCACCGTTACCAGGATGGCGGCGAACATCACGGTTACTTCCGGCCAGGCCAGCCGGGATACGCTGGCGTTGAGCTGCAAGCCAATTCCGCCGGCGCCAACCAGGCCCAGCACGGTTGATTCGCGGATGTTGATGTCCCAGCGATAAACCGAAATCCCGGCGAAGACCGGCATGATCTGCGGCAGGAAGCCAAAAATCAGCCGCTGTCCGCGTGTTGCGCCGGTGGCGGTGATGGCTTCGATCTGGCTTGCGTCAGTTTCCTCCAGCGCTTCATAGAGCAGCTTGCCGACGAAGCCGATCGACCGCAGCGCAATTGCGATAATGCCGGCCAGCACCCCGGGCCCGAGGATGGTTACCAGCAGCAGTGCCCAGATCAGCGCGTTGATGGACCGCGACGATACAATGATCAGCAGCGCGATCGGGCGCGCTATCAGCAGGCTTGGCGTGGTGGTGCGTGCCGCCAGGAACGCGACCGGGGCGCCGAGCACAATGCCGAGCAAGGTGCCGAGGGTCGCCATATTGATGGTGTCCCACAGCGGCCCCCACAGCCGGTTGAGCACCGACCAGCGCGGCGGCCACATCCGGCCGAGCAGATCGCCGGCCTGCTGCGGCGCGTCCCAGACGAAATCCCAGATGGTTTCGGCGTTCATGATGTCCCAGCACTGGACAATGAACAGCACGCCGACCAGCCAGGCGAACCAGATTGCGAGGCGCGCGCGGCCGGTGCGGCGCTGCCAGCCGATGCGGCCCTGGGAAAGTTCGCTGTTAGGCACTACTGCAACCGTTTGCGAATGATGCCGGAGCCATATTCGGCCGCCATCACGATGCCGATGATCAGCAACAAAATCGCCGCAGTGGTATCGAATTCGTAGCGATCGAACGAGGTATTCAGGGTCGCGCCAATCCCGCCGGCGCCGACAATGCCGATCACGGCACTTTCGCGGAAATTGATGTCGAGGCGATAAATCGATAGCCCAACGAAGCGCGCCATTACCTGCGGCTGCACTGCATAAACCAACACTTGCGCGGCACTCGCCCCGCTGGCCCGAATGGCTTCAACTTGGGCTTCGTCGATATCTTCCAGATCTTCGGCCAGCAGTTTGGCCATGAAGCCGATGGTGGCGAAGGCCAAGGTCAGCATGCCGGCCAATGGCCCGAAGCCGAACATTTTCACCAGCAAAATCGCAATGATGATCTCCGGGAAGGTGCGCGACAGCGCGATCAAGGCGCGGCAAAATCCGTAGATCGGCAGGGGCGCCAGGTTGCGCGCCGCGCCGATGCCGACCGGAATGGCCAGCACCACGCCGACGGCGGTGGCGACCACCGTCATCGTCAGACTTTCGATGAAGCCTTCGCTGATTTCGGCTGCCCGGCTGACGAAATCGGGATGGGCGAAGGCGCCGACAAAGGACCCGCCGCGCTTCAGCCCTTCGGCCAGTCGCGCCCAGTTCACCTGCACGCTGCCGAGTGCCAGCATTAGATAGAGCGCCGCGCCGGAATAAAAGCCCCAACGTGCCCAGGGATTGGCGATGAGTGGTGCGGGCGCCCAGCCGTTCATGCGGTTTCGTCATCCGCCGGTGGCGCGCTGGCGGCCCAGTCTTCCTCGCCGTAAATCTCGGTCAGCATTGCGTCCGTCAACGCCTCGGGCGGACCGTCAAACACGATGCGGCCAGCGCGCAGGCCGACGATACGCTGGACGAACATGCGGGCGAGCGCGACGTCATGGATGTTGACGATCGCGGCGAGCGATCGTTCCGCGCAGAGTTCCACCAGCAGCCGCATGATCTGGCGCGATGTCTTGGGATCGAGGCTCGCTGTCGGTTCATCGACCAGCAGCAGCGCGGGGTTCTGGATCAGCGCCCGGCAAATCCCGACGCGCTGGCGCTGCCCACCGGATAATTGGTCGGCGCGCTTATCCTGCATGCCGGTGAGGCCCGCGCGATCGAGCAGGCGAAACGCCTCATCCACGTCCGTCTGCGGGAAGCGCCGCAACCAGCTGGCCCAGAAGCCGACATAGCCGAGCCGACCGGACAGCACGTTTTCCATCACCGACAGCCGTTCGACCAGTGCGTATTCCTGGAAAATCATTCCCATCCGCCGCCGCGCCAGCCGCAACGCCCCGGTGCCACTGCCAGTGACCATAGTGCCATCAACTTCAACTGACCCGGCGGTCGGTTCGACCAGTCGGTTGACGCAACGGATCAGCGTGCTTTTGCCTGCGCCTGATGGCCCGATCAGCGCCATCAACTGCCCCGCCGGCACGTCGAGATCAACGCTGTCGAGCGCCCGGTCGCCACCGCGATAGGTTTTGGTCAGCCCGCGGATGGTTAGCATCGGACCATTATTTGCACGCGTAGGACACTTTCATCGCCGCATCGATGTCGCGCACCACCGCCCAGTGTTTCTGATACGAAATAGGGATGAACTTCTCCTGCGGTGGCTGCGACAGTTGGTACTCCTTCAACAGCGCGGTGCCTTCCCATTTGAAGCTGAAAAATGCCTCACGGATTTTGGCTGCGAGTTCGGGCTTGAGGTTATAGACTGTGCCGTAGCCGGTGGTCGGGAAGGTTTCGGATTTGTAGATCGAGCGCAGCTTGCTGCCATCCACCACTTTGCGCGCCACCATGCGGGTCATCACCGCATTGGCAATGGCTGCGGCATCATAGTCGCGATTGGCAACGCCGATGATGGAATTATCGTGCTTGCCGGAAAACGTTGCTTTGAAGTCACGATCGGCGAGCAGGCCGTATTTTTCCGCCAGGATAGCCGATGGCGCCTTGAAGCCGGAATTGGAATTGGGATCGGTGAAGGCCACGGTGCGGCCTTTGAGGTCCTCGATCTTGCGGATCGGCCCGTCAGCCTGGACGATGATTTCCATTTCGTAGCCGAATTCATCCTGCTTGGACGCCATCATCGCAAACGGCACAAATCCGGCGCAGTTGACCGCGATCGGGTTCGATCCGGTGTTAAAGCCGGCGACATGCAAGCGCCCGGCGCGCATCGCCTCGATTTGCGCCGCGTTGGACTGCACCGCGAAGAAATTGACCTTTTTGCCGGTGACGACGGACATATGCTTGAGGAAATCATCCCAGACCTTGCGATAAACTTCGGGGTCCTCAACCGGGGTGTAGGCGAAGATCAGGGTCGCAGGATCGATCCATTCTTTCGGATCGGTCGGCACGTCGGCCACCAGATCGCCATCGGCGTCCTTGTAGCGTGCATCGAGCGCCCATGCGGGGGCGGTGAGCGACGCCATCAGCGCCAGTAATGTCCAGAATTTCCCGCGCATGATTGAGCCCTCCCGGTCGGTTGCCGGGATATGCGTATCAGAATGCGCCGCTCCCGGCGAGATGGCAGCGGGTAAAATGCCCCGGCATGATTTCGCGCAATACTGGCGCCTCGGCCCGGCATTGCGCGGTGGCGTGGCGGCAGCGCGGATGGAAATAGCAGCCCGATGGTGGGGCGGCGGGGCTGGGCACTTCGCCGCCGAGAATCCCGTCGATTGTGCTGACCCGCGGGTCCGCGACCGGCACCGCCCGCATCAGGGCTGTAAGCATCCTTACACCGCAGCATCCTTACACCGCCCGCATCAGGGCTGCGGTGTAAGGATGCTGCGGGGCGCGGAACAGCGCATCGGTGGGCGCCAGTTCCACCAACTGCCCGACATACATCACCGCGATCCGGTCGGAGATATGGCGCACCACCGACAGATCATGCGCGACGAACAGGAAGGTGAGCTTCATCTGCGCCTGGAGTTCCAGCAGCAAATTCAGCACCTGCGCCTGGACGGACACATCGAGTGCGGACACCGGTTCATCCGCCACCACCAGCCGCGGGCTGGTCGCCAAGGCCCGGGCAATGCCGATGCGCTGGCGCTGCCCGCCGCTGAAAGCGTGTGGAAAACGATGCATGAATTCGGGCCGCAGCCCGACCAGGCGCAGCAATTCTGCCACCCGGTCCGCCCGTTCGCTTCGGTTGCCGATGCCGTTGACCAGCAGCGGTTCGCCGACATTGTCGAGCAAGGTCATACGGGGATTGAGCGAGCCGAACGGATCCTGGAAAATCATCTGGATTTCGGCGCGCAAGGGCCGCAATTCCGCCGGCGTCAGCTTGGCAAGATCAACCACCGCCCCGGTTTTGGTCTGGTAGTGGATTTCGCCGCCGGTCGGGTCAATCGCGCGCAAGATGCAGCGGGATGCGGTGGTTTTGCCGCAGCCGCTTTCCCCGACCAGCCCGAGCGTTTCGCCTTCGTGCAGGGTGAAATCCACCCCATCGACGGCGCGGACATGGCCGACCGTGCGTTGCAGGAAGCCCTTGTTGATCGGGAAGAATTTCTGCAGGCCGCGCACATCGAGCAGCTTTTGGGCGACAGCGTTCATACCGGTTCCGCCGCAGTGTGATGCAGGAAACAGCTGGCCAACTGGTCATCCCCCGCCGGCAGCAGGCGCGGCACCCCGACCGAACAGACGGCCATCACATCCGGGCAGCGCGGATGGAACGGACAGCCCGGCGGGCGGTTGAACGGATGCGGCAGCGCCCCGCTGATCACCGGCAGCGCCACCCTTGTTTGCCCATACATGCTCGGGATCGAGCGCAGCAGCGCCCGCGTGTAAGGATGCTTCGGGCTGTGGAAAATCGCATCTACCGGCCCCTGTTCCATGACCTTGCCGAGATACATCACCACGACATAGCTCGCCATTTGTGCGATCACCCCGAGATCGTGGGTGATGAAAATGATCGCGGTGTTATATTTCGCCTGCAAATCCCGCAGCAGCGCCAGCACCTGGGCTTGGGTGGTGACGTCAATGGCCGTGGTCGGTTCGTCAGCGATCAGCAGACGCGGCTTGCAGGACAGCGCCATGGCGATCATCGCGCGTTGGCGCAATCCGCCGGAGAGTTGCCAGGAATAGGCATCGACCCGTTGTTCCGGCATCGAAATCCCGACATCGCGGAATAGCCCGACCGTGATATCGCGGGCGTCGCGTCGGGTGATCTTGCGCCCGTCCTGCTCCCAGCGATGGCTGTGCAGCAAAATCGCCTCAATGATCTGGTCGCCGACCGTGTGCACCGGGCTGAACGACGCCATCGGCTCCTGCGGGATCAACGCGATTTCGCCGCCACGGATTTCGCGCATGGTGGCACCACGCGGGGACAATTTTGCCAGATCGACGATTTCGCCGTTCGGGCGGGCGAAGCTGATTTCGCCGGTGTCAATCTGGCCGGGTCGATCGACCAGTTGCAAGATCGCCTTCATCGTTACGCTTTTGCCGCAGCCGCTTTCGCCAACGATGCCGAGCACCTGGCCGGGCTGGACATCAAAGCTGGTGCCGTCGACCGCGCGCACCACGCCTTCATCAAGCTGAAACGACACGCGTAAATCGCGGACGGATAAAAGCGGGGTCAATTGCTGTACGGGTCAGCGGCGTCGCGCAACCCGTCCCCCACCAGATTGAAGGCGAGCACGGCCACGATTACCACCAGCCCTGGTGTCAGCAACCAGGGCGCGAGTGCCAGGGTCTGGATATTCTGCGCTTCTTGCAACAACACCCCCCAGCTGATGGCGGGGGGACGAATGCCGAGGCCGAGGAACGACAGCGACGTTTCATTGATAATCATCACCGGGATTGCCAGCGAACTGGTGGCGATGATGTGGCTGGCAAAGGTCGGCACCATGTGGCGCAAGATGATCCGCATCCGCGAACAGCCGGCCAGGCGGGCGGCGAGGACAAAATCCTCCTCTCGCAGCGCCAAAAACCGGCCACGCACTTCCCGGCCCAAGGTGGTCCAGCCGACCAGCGACAAGATCACGGTGATGGCGAAAAACACCTGGATCGGCGTCCAGTCGCGGGGCAAAGCCGCTGACAGCGCCAACCAGATCGGGATTGTTGGGACCGATTGCAGCAATTCGATCACCCGCTGGATCACCTGATCGGTCTTGCCGCCGACATAGCCTGACAAGCCGCCGAGCACGACGCCGAGGATGACGCTGAGCGCGACTGCCACCAGCCCGACGGTCATCGATGTTTGCGTGCCGTGCATGATGCGCGACCATTGGTCACGGCCCAACCGGTCCGATCCCAGAAGGAAAATCCGCTGCGCCGGATCGGCTGGCGCGATCAGGTGGAAATTGGTTTCGAACATCCCCAGCACGCGATAAGAATAGCCGCGAGCAAAGAATCGCACCCCGACTTTGCGGGTCGGATCGGCGACCCATTCCATCCGCAACGTCACCGGATGGCGCTTGCCGGTAATCGCCGGCACCCAAGGTGACAAGCTGCCGTCATCGAGGAAATGCACCATCTGCACCGGAATGAAGGCCTGACGCGCATCGGTGCGTTCCGGGTCCTGCACCGAAAAGAAATCCGGGGCCAGCACGATCAGATAGAGGAAAATCAGTAACCCGGCGCTGATCATCGCCAGCCGATGGCGGCGAAAGCGCCACCAGACCAGCCGCCAGTTCGATGCGACTGCGACGCGACCTTCGGCAATATCGCCGGCGACCGCCATCTAGCTTTCCACCCGAATGCGGGGATCGATCAGCGCAAGCAAAACGTCGGACAACAGCGTGCCAACGATGGTCAGGAACGAGTAAATCAGCAAAATACCACCGGCAAGATACATGTCCTGGTTGATCAGTGCCCGCAGCAGCAGCGGCCCGATATTGGGCAAATTCATCACCGTGGCCACAATCAAGCTGCCGGAAAACAGGGCCGGCAAATACCAGCCGATGGTGCTGACCAGCGGATTGAACGCCAACCGCACCGGATAGCGCAGCACCAGCCGCCATTCCCGCATGCCCTTGGCGCGCGCGGTCACCACGTAGGGCTTGTTGAGCTCATCAAGCAAATTCGCCCGCATGATCCGGCTGAGCCGGGCGGTTCCGGCAATGCCGAGCACCAGGCCGGGCAGCCAGATATGGAACAGCAGATCGCCGACCCGCGCGAAGGACCACGGTGCGTCGACAAACTCCGGCGAGAATAATCCGGTAACATTGATGTCGAAATAGGCGAATGCCCCCCACATCAGCATCAGCGCCAGCATGAAGTTGGGTGTGGCCACCCCGACATAATTGATCACCGTCAGCGTATGATCGATCAGCGACCGCGGATGGGTTGCCGAATAAATCCCTGCCGGCACCGCGATTGCCCAGGTCAGCACAAAGGAAAACAGCGCCAGCGCCACCGTCAGCCCAAGCTGTTCGCCGATCAGATCGGCGTTCGGGCGCTGATATTCCAGCGACAGCCCGAAATCGCCGTGGAACAAATTCTGCATCCACAGAAAATATTGCACCACGAACGACTGATCGAGGCCGTATTGATGCCGCAACGCCGCGATCTGGTCCGCCGATATCGACGACCCTGACGATGCCAGGGTCGCGACATAAGCGGTTAAAAAATCCCCAGGCGGTGCCTGGATGATCACGAAAATAACGAACGAGTAGATGACCATCAAGAACGGCAAAATCAGCAGGCGTTGGGCGATATACCGTGTCACTTGGCGAAGAAAAATTGTTCGGTGCGCGCATTCCCCGGGCTGCGCAGCGGCCAGTCATTGCCCAATGTGGTCGGCACGTTGCGGAATTTCGCGCCCGCGACCACTACGCCCTGCACCATCGGGGTCAGCCCGACCGTACCAATTTCGTAAACATTGTCAGCCCAGTTGCGATAAAGCTCCTGCGACAATTTCACCTGTTCGTCCGGCCCGACGGTGCGTGCTTTGTCAATGATTTCGACGATGCGCTTCATTTCCGGCGTCGGCTCCATGCCGTCTTTGCCATTGGTCGCATACCAGCGGCGCCACAGCGGCCCCATGGTCAGGATTGGCGCATTGCGCGGATCGACCTTGGCGTTGCCGGTATAAGGGAACGCGCTAGTATCTTCGTTCCAGATTTCGGCCATCAGCTCGTTATTTTCGCCCATCTTGAAATGAAGCGCGCGTTCGCGGATTTGCACGATGGTTTTGACACCAACCGCTTCCCAATCCTTGCCGACCAGCAGCGCCACGTCGGGCCAGGCGCCGAAGGCCGGCACCACGCTGATTTCAATCGTCGCCGGCTTGCCGTTCGACAGCAAGCGGAAACCCTGCGCGTCCTTCTTGGTCAGGCCGATGCCATCAAGCAGCTTGTTGGCTTCGTCGCGCTTGAATTCGGTGTATTTCTGCGCCCATTCCGCGCCCGGGAAATACGGATGCCATGGCGCCGGCACGCCCTGACGCGCTTCGCCGAGGCCGAGGAACACGCTTTCCTTGATTTGATCGCGATTGATCGCAAGCGACAAGGCGACCCGGAAATCCTTGGTCGCCATTACTTTGCCCATCACCGGATCGGCAGTGTAGGTCTGGTTGATCGCGATCACTGCGTCCGCGCCACCAAAGGTGGGCCAGGTGATGATGCGATACTTGCCCGACTTTTCCTGGTCCTTTAACACCGGATAGTTGGTCATGTTGATGTGGCGTTCCTGCATGTCGAAATTCCCGGCAATCGCCGCGAGATTCAACGCCTGCACATCAGCAAAGAAGGTGAAGCGCACTTCATCAATATAGGGCAGCTGATTGCCAGCCGTATCGACCCCGATATAATACGGGTTGCGCCGCAAGGTGAAGACCGGATCGGAGGCCCGTGAAATCGGCGCCCAGGCTGCCATGGTCGGGCGTTCCGGGTTTTCCGGCGGTGCATTGCGATTGGCAAAAAGCTCCGTCCAGGTCTTGAAGCCGGCCGCTGCGGCGGCTTTGTCGATGTCGGCCTTGGCGGCATATGTCGGGTGGAATTTCTTCAGATAATGCGCCGGCAGGAACATCGCGAACGTGCGATCCGCGCCGTCCTGGTTAGCAACCGCAGTCAGGAACAAGGTTGCCGGCGCCTGGTAGGTGAAGCGCACCGTGCTGGCATCGACTTTCTCGACCTTGGCAGCGGTGCCATCGGCATTGCGGATCCAGCCCGGCAGGGTCGGCGTTAGCTCCTTGTTGAGCAGAACGTCATTATACCAGAACAGAATATCATCGGCGCCGAATGGCGCGCCGTCCGACCAGCGCGACCCTTTGCGCAAATTGATCGTCCAGACTTTGAAGTCGGCCGATGATTCGGCGCCGGCGGCAATTTTCGGTTCGATCTTGGCGCCGTCGGGGGAAAAGCGGAACAGCGAGTCATAAACCACGCGGATATAGTTGTTCGCGTCGGCCGGCCCGAGGAACGCTCGGCGCCAGGTGCCGCCATAGTCGCCCACCCGTTCGACCACGGGCACCACCAGCGGGTTTTCCGGCAAACGCGCCTCAATCGCCGGCAGCTTGCCCGCGCGCACCAATTCGGTAACCGACGCCGCTTCCTTGTAGCGCCCGGCCTGCGCCAGAACCGTCGTGCCCGTCGCCAGCACGCCAGCGCCCGCCGCCAACCCGATCAACGCAACCCGACGCTTCATGTGACGTGCCATGGACGGTCCCCTGATTTATGTGCCGTGCGTGCCGCGCGACAATGTTAACGCAATCATCGAGCGGACCGACCGACGAGTCAAGCCGGATCGTCTGGCCCGGCCTCGCCTTTCTCGCCAAGCGCTATATGATCTTCCAAAATCGACCCTGGAAGGACCCACGCAATGCCGCGCGAAGATGATGCAATCCTGGCCGCCTTGCGTGGTGACCGTCCGATCGACGAAGCGGCCAATGCCTGGCTGTCGCACCAGGCGTCCTTGGGTGACCGCAAGCTGCACGCGGCTGTCAAAGGCAAGGTCGAGATTCTGCGTGACCATGCCGGGGTGCCGCATATTTTCGCGGCCCACACTGCTGACGTTTATTTCGGCCTCGGCCTTGCGATGGCCGAAGACCGCTTGTGGCAGATGGACCGCCTGCGTCGCCGGGCGCTCGGCCGTCAGGCGGAAATCCTGGGCGCGGCCTATGTTGATGCCGATATTGCCCATCTGACGGTGGGGCTGGATGAGATTTGCACGCGGGAAGTCGCACTGATCGACCCGGCGACCAAATCGATCGTGGAAGCCTTCGTCGCCGGCATCAATGCCGGGATCGCTGCGATGGGCGCTGCCTTGCCGGTCGAATTCCGCATGCTGGACTACACACCTGAAGCCTTCAGCGTGCGCGACGTTATTGCTATCGCGCGCGGTTTTTGGTGGTCGCTCAATGGCCGCATCGATCGCCTGATCGCCGCCGAAGCGTCTCGCCTGCTGCCCGACCACCTGCAAACCGCCTATTTGACGCCCGAGGCATCGGAAAACCTGGTGCTCGCCGACCCGACCCCGCACATCCAGCCCGCGGGCACTGACGATGCGACCGGCAGCAATAACTGGGCGATATCTGGTAAGCGGGCTGCCGAAGGTTATCCAATCATCGCCGGCGACCCGCACCAGCCGTTCTGGATTCCAGCCAGTTGGTACGAATTCGCCCTGCACGGCCCGGAAGACAACGCCGCCGGCTGTGGCCATCCCGGCATTCCCGGCTTTTGGTACGGCAGCAACGGAATTGCCGCCTGGAGTCTGACCAATAACATGGCCTCGACACGCGATCTCTATCGCGAACAGATCAACCCGGCCGACCCCAATCAATATCGCGACGGTGCCGGCTGGAAGAATTTTCAGACCCGCACAGTGGACATCAATGTGCGTGGGGAGACATCCCGCACGCTCATCATCCGATCCACCACGCGCGGACCGGTGGTCAATGCGCTGGTACCGGCGCTTGATCTGGCCGGCGATCCGCCAATGTCGCTGCGCTGGGTCGGGATGGAACATCTCGACGATCTGCGCGCGATTTTGGGGTTAGGCCGGGTCAAAAGCTGGGACGGATTTCGCACTGTGCTGCGCGATTGGTCGGTCGCGGTGTTCAACTACATCTATGCCGATCGCAACGGCCATATCGGCTACCAGATGTCGGGCCGTATCCCGATCCGTGGCCGCATGTGGCCCGGTGTGCGTGATGCCAACAATCCGCAAGATCAATGGCAAGGCTACATCCCGTTTGAAGGCCTGCCGCATCGCCACGATCCCGCCGGCGGCACGGTTGCCAGCGCCAATCAGCGCATTGTTGGGCCCGAGTTCAAATACCCGATC
>JANXRN010000297.1 GCA_025352995.1 Acetobacteraceae bacterium | reverse complement strand
CCAGTACCTCAGCCCCCTTTCTCATTGCGACTTACCCTTAAGGGTTTGGCGTCCAGGGACCTTCCCTGGCGGGGTCCAGGGGCAGCGCCCCTGGCCTTTCTTCCCTTACAGGCTAACCCCTTCATAGTTCGCCAGGTTGTCGAGCCAGTTGGTCACATAGTCGGGCCGGCGGTTGCGGAAGTCGAGGTAGTAGGAGTGTTCCCAGACATCGCAGCCCAGCAGCGCTTGACCTTCGCCGGTGGCGAGGGGGTTGGATCCGTTGGGGGTTTTGGTGCATTTCAGTTTGCCGTCGCTGCCCATGATGAGCCAGGCCCAGCCGGAGCCGAATTGGGTGGTGGCGGCGGTTTTAAAGGCGTCTTTGAAGGCTTGGACGCTGCCGAAGTCGGCGATCAGTTTGGCTTCGAGTTTGCCGGGGATGCCGCCGCCGGTGGCTGACATATTGGTCCAGAACAGCATGTGGTTCCAGTGTTGGCCGGCGTTGTTGAAGACCGGCGCCATGTCGGCTTTGCCGTTTGACAGCAGGACGATTTCTTCGAGGGTTTTGCCTGATAGGGCTGCGTTGGCGGCAACGAAGCCGTTCAGCGCGGTGACATAGGCTTGGTGGTGTTTGCCGTGGTGCAGTTCCAGGGTTTCCTGGCACATGCCGCGGGCGGCGAGGGCGGCGGTGGTATAGGGGAGGGCGGGGAGTTCGAAAGCCATGGGAATTCTCCTGGTTGCTTGGATGAGGGTACTATGACTGGTGCGACGCTTGGTCAAGCGGGTGGGTTGTCCGCGATGGGTATTTTGGTCCGTCGGCATGATCCGGACCGGTTTTACTGCGCCTTGTTTGCGCCGGTGGCGCGGCGGGAGGGGTTGTTCACCTTGTATGCGTTCAATCACGAATTGGCGCGGGCGCGGGAGGTTGCGTCCGAGCCGACCTTGGCGCTGATCCGGCTGCAGTGGTGGCGGGAGGTGGTTGAGGGCGGGTTGAAGCGGCATGAGGTGGCGACGCCTGTGTCGGCGGCGATCGCGCAGGGTTTGCTGTTGCCGGGGGATTTGCGGGCGATGATTGATGGGCGGGAGGCTGAGGCGGAGGGCGCTTTTGCCACCACCGCCGATTGGCTTGCCTATCTCGATGCAATTGCCGGGCGGTTGATGCTGGCGGCGGGACGTTTGCTGGGCGCCGACGATCTGGATCGGTTGCGTACGTTGGGGACGGCTTATGGGATTGCGGGGCAGTTGCGGTCAGTCGGCGTGTTGGCGCGGGCGGGGCGGTGCCAATTGCCGGAAGATGCGTTGGCGGCGGGTGATTTGACCGTGCATGACGTGCTTGCCCATCGGCACCCGGATCGGTTGTTGGCGGTGGTGCGGGGCCTTGCGGAAAAGGGCAGGGCGATGTTGCGCGAAGCCGGCGGCCGCTTGCCGAGTGCGGCCGCACTGCCGGCGGTTCTTGCGCGGCGTGATTTGCGCCGGATTGGCGGGCCGCTGCGTCCGCGTGGGTTGGGCGATCGGCTGGCGGTGCTGGTGGCGGCGAGCTTAGGACGAATTTAGCCTGCCGCGAAGATTTTGCTTGCGCGGACTCAATGTTTCCGGGCAGCCTGCGCCTGTAACCAACTGAAAGGAGGTGATCCAGTGTCTCATTGTTTTCGGCTGCGTCCCGCTATGGGCGTTCGGATTGCTGGCGTCTCGAAACAGGTGGCTGGCTAGTCCACGTCTCGCCGCGCGCGGCCTGACAATGTGAAGGCCTCGGAGGGTTTCCCTCCGGGGCCTTCAACTTTTTTGGCGGCTGGGCAAAGGACGTTGTTTACATTTGCCTATACAAACGCCTATACTGCGACGGAGTAGTGGCGATGAAGTTTGACGGCTTTGAGTGGGATGCTGGCAACCGGGACAAATGCCAAAAGCATGGCGTTTCGAGTGCCGAGATCGAGAGCGTGTTTGCCGGCAACGTGATTATCCTGCCGGATACCGGAAATTCTTCGATCGAGCGACGATTTCGTGCCATCGGCTCAACGTTGGACGGTCGAACTGCTTTTGTGGTGTTTACCTTCCGGCCCGGACGTTCGGGGGAGCTAGTACGCCCTATCAGTGCCCGCTACATGCACCAGCGAGAGGTCGAATTCTATGCTAAAACCTATGCCGACATTTTACACTGACGAAGAAGCTGAAGACTTCGTCGCAACGGCCGATCTAACCGAATACGACCTTTCTGGGGGACGTCTGGTACGTTTCGAACTTCGTCCCAAGGACCGCAGCATCAATCTGCGGCTTCCCGCGCCCCTGCTCGACGCCGTACGCGGCCAGGCGGAAAAAGCCGGGATGCCCTATCAGCGTTTTATCCGGATGGCGCTGGAGCAGGCGCTCGCGAACGCTAAGCCCTGATCAAATCCACAAATGCATCATCGCATTTCAACTGCCGGCGCAAATTCAGCAGCCGTGCCAGCATCGCCTGATCCCCGCGCGCGGCGCAGGCGCCGATCAGGCTGCGCAGAAACACGTCGCGCTGGGCATAGCTGCCGCCCATTGGCTCCATCGATGCCGCGATCCGACACAGTGGTAGGCTCATTGGGGGCAGGCTGCTCGGGGCGCCAGAGTCCAGCAGCCCCAGCAATGCCCGCGCCAAGGGCAGCCCAACGGCTGCCGCCACCCAGGATTGCTCGGCGCTGCCGCTTTGCGCCGACGCTGCCAGCGCCCGCATCGTGGCCTGGGCGCTGTCCCGATCGCCAACCGCGATCAGCGCCAGCAAGCGGTGCAAGGTCGCGAACACCAGATGGGTTTCATCCCGCCGTCGCGCCGCGATTTCGCCGAGTTCAACCCAGCGGTCGCCGACATTGACCCCCATCTGACGCAGTCGCCACAGCAGCGACACGGCATTGGCCAGGTCGCGATTATCTTCCGATCGATCGGGCCGGATTTCCTGGTCATACATCGCCAGCACCGCTTCGGCGCCGTTTCCTTCCAGGCGAAACAGCGCCTGGTGCCAGGCAACATGGCGGCCAAACGGGTTGCCGTTCTGCCAATGCGGTCGCAAGCCCTCGGTCCAGGCCAGCCCGTCGGCCGGCCGGTTGGTCATTTCGAGCACATGGGCCACCGCGTGGATCGCCCACGGATCATCTGGGTCAAGTGCCACCGCTGCACGCCCGGCGGCCTCGGCCTCGGCGAAGCACCCAGCTTCCTCGAGCCCGAAAGCGTGGCAGCCCAGCACATGGCTGTAGCCCGGCGCCAAGGCGTCCCAGGCTGGCAAGACCATTGCCGTCGTTGCCCGCATGCCCGCCGCATCGCCGCCGACAAAGCGTAGCCCGGTGGATAATTTCACCAGCAACGCTGCCTGCGGCTGCGCCAGCAAGCGCGCATCGAGCACATCGGCCGCGGCCGTCATCCCGGCGCAAAGCCCAGCTTGCAAGGCGCGGGTCAAGGCGATTTCGTCAGCGGTTTCTGCCCGCGCGGCATGGGCGTCGCGAAGGCAGATTGCCGCCGCGTCCAGGGTTTCCCGCCGCGCCGCCATCAACATCGCCAGCCCGCGCAAGGCGTGCGCCGCGGGCAAATCGGGTTCTTCGGCCAGCGCGTCGTCAATCGCCGCCAACATATCAGGCCGATATGCCAGCAGCCCGCGCGTTGCCCGGCTGAAATGGGCGCGCGCGGCATCGTTCCCGCGCGCATGGCGCAAGCCGTAATCATCGCTGGTCGACGCCCGAAGTGCGCTCATGGCAATTGATCCTTTGCGGCGGCGAGGCGGTTGGCGATCGCGGCCTCGGTCTCCGGTGACACTGGCAGATGCAGGTGCCCGAGCAGTGCGGTGGTGCGCCGCATCTGGCCAACAAACGCACTACAGGGCGGGCAGAGCATCAGATGCCAGCGCATTGCCAGCCACCGCACCGGTGGCAACGCGCCCTCCATGAAGTCGGTGGTCAGTTCAGTGACATCACGGCATTTCAGCACTTAGATCTCCGTCGCGTTGCAGCGCTTGCATCTGCCACAGGGTGACCATCGTAATGGTTGGGTGTTACACTGACGATGACGCGCAAGTCTGGGGCCATCTTTATATGACGGATGCTGAATTCGACGCCCCGGATTTCCTTGCCCGCCTGCGCGCCGGCGACGATCGCGCTTTCCGCCAGTTGATCCGCCGCTATCACGGCGCCCTGGTCGGCACCGCATCAGGCATCATCGGCAGCCGCGCCCAGGCCGAAGAAGTCGTGCAAGATTCCTGGCTCGCGGTCTTCAACGGGATCGCCAAATTTGAGGGCCGTGCCAGCCTCGCCAGCTGGATTTTCACCATCGTGCTCAACCGCGCCCGCACCCGCATCGGCCAGGAAGGGCGGCTGACCGCATTGCCGATTGAGGAAGGCCCGGATCGCGCCGTTGATCTGCGCCAGTTCAAGGATAACGGTCATTGGCTCGAAGCGCCGCGCCTGTGGGACGAACTTGACCCCGAACGCATCTATGGCGGCAAGCAGTTGTGGGAACATGTCCAGATCGCCATCGCCGCCATGCCGGCAAGCCAGCGCGCGGTACTGGTGCTGCGCGACATGGAGGGGCACGACGCGGCAACGGCGTGTGAGATGTTGGCCATCAGCCCGGAAAACCAGCGTGTACTGCTGCATCGGGCGCGTGGCCGGGTGCGCGCGGCGATCGATCAGGTCACCACGCCTGCGGTCAAAGTTCGGCCGGGCGCGCCGATGCTGCGGCGGCTGGTGGGCAAGGGGGTCGCTGTGTTGCGGGTCTTGCAGGACGCGCTTTATCCAGGCTGGAAGATCGCATAGGGCTGCCTACTTCGATCTTTCCACCCCCCAGAAAACCGGAAACGGCGCCCGCACAATTCCCGCCATATCGGCCCGGGTGGCGGTGGGGGTGAACCACTGCCCGAGCGGGATATAGGGCACGTCTTCCCATACCACGCGCTGGATGGCGCGGCAGATGGTTTGCTGGCTGACGAGGTCGGTGGCATCGAACCAATCCTCACGCAGGGATTCGAGGCGGCGGCTGGTCGGCCAGCCCGTGACGGCCTGTTCGCCAGTCGCGCGCAAGGGCAGATGGGTGGCCGGCGATGCAGTGGCAAGGCCGGAATAGCTGGTGCAAAAAGCGCCCCAGCCGCCGGCGCTGGCCGGGGCTTTGCTGGTGCGGCGCTGGATCAGCGCCTGCCATTCCAGGCTGATATAATCGACCTTGAGGCCGATGCGCTCGAACATGTCATTGGCAACCTGGGTCAACGCCTGGATGCGCGGGATGTCGCTGGGGGACAGCAGCACCACGGGTTCGCCGCGATAGCCGCTTTGCACGACGAGCTTGCGCACCAGGTCGATATCGCGGGGCGAGGTCAGCACGTCCAAGCCGGCATCGTTGGCGAAGGGCTGGCCGGGGGTGAAGACGCCGATGCCAGCGCGGGTCATTTCCGGCTCACTACCCATCGCGGCCTGGAGGAATTCATCCTGATCGACCGCCAGCAAGATGGCGCGGCGCAGGCGCGGATTGTTGAACGGCGCCTGGGTATGATTGAAACAGAGGATCGGCATCACCCCGGTGGGATCGCCAACGCTGACCCGAACGCCCGGTGCGGCGCGCAAGGATGGCAGTAATTCGACCAGTGGGTCGTGCCACCAATCGATGTCCCCGCGTTGCAGGGCAGCGGCAATCCCGGCCGGATCGGTCAACGCGAGCCAGTCCACCCGATCGACATTGGCTTGCTTGCCGCCGCTGGTGAACTCGGCCGGGCCCTGTGCGGGGCGATAGGCGGGGAAACGGTCAAAGCCGGGTTGCCCGTCCGCACCAGGCGCGTAACGGAACGGGCCGCTGCCAATGATCTCATCGGGCGGGGCCTGCGGATCGCCGAGGGCGAGGCGTTCGGGCAGCACCACGCAAATATCACCGCCCAACGCGGTCAGCATCAGTGGGAACGGCTTGGTGAGGCGGAGTTCGAACGTATTATCGTCGAGCGCGCGGATTTGCTCGGTTTGCCGCAGCAATCGCTCGCCAAACGCCCGCCGCTTGGCCCAGCGCTGGATGGAGGCGACGCAATCGGCCGCACGGACCTTGCTGCCATCATGAAAGCGCAACCCGCTGCGCAGGCGGAAACGCCAGGTCAGTTCGTCCTGGGACACATCATGCCCGGCAACCATTTGCGGCGTGGCGAGACCGGCTGCGGTCTGGCCGTACAGCATGTCCCAGATCATGTTGGTTTGTGCCCGCGCCACCGGGTTGGCCAGCGCGGGATCGGGGCGCGCAACCGCCCCGGCCGGCACAAACCGCAGCGGGCGCAGGGGGGCGGCATGCGCCGGCGCGGCCAGGCTGGCGGCAGCGGTTGCAAGCAGGGTTCGGCGGGTGAATGCGGCAGACATCGCCGGAAAATAGCGCCGATTTGCGATCTTTGCGAGGCAGTGATTGTTTTGCTTGACCGGATTCGAAGAACTTAAGTAGAACATCGCTAAGGTTGCTGCTTTGTTCTAATCGGGCGCCGCCCAACCCGTCCGCAGGAGATGCCGAATGCTCACCCGTAAGCAACATGAATTGCTGGTTTTCATCGATGGCCATTTGCGTGCCACTGGCTTTTCCCCAAGTTTCGAGGAAATGAAAGCAGCGTTGAACCTGCGATCGAAATCCGGCATCCACCGGTTGATTTCGGCGCTGGAAGAACGTGGCTTTCTGGCCCGTCGGCATCATCGTGCGCGGGCGCTGGAAGTGATGAAGCTGCCGGACGCGATGATGCAGCAAACCGCAACGCCGGCGCCGGCGCCGTTCGCGCCCAAGGTGATCCAGGGCGATTTCAGCCCACGGCTTGCCGGGGTGCGGTCAGCCGCGACGTCCGGCTCCATCCAGTTGCCGCTTTATGGCCGGATTGCCGCGGGCATGCCGATCGAGGCGATGCAGGATAGCGGGCATCATGTTGATATCCCGGTTTCGATGCTTGGCAGCGGCGAACATTTCGCGCTGGAAGTTGCTGGCGATTCGATGCTCGATGCCGGCATTCAGGATGGCGACACGGTGATCATCCGCCGTACCGATAATGCCGATACCGGGGAAATTATTGTGGCGTTGGTCGATGATGAAGAAGTGACGCTGAAAAGACTGCGTCGCCGCGGACAGTCAGTGGCGCTGGAGCCTGCGAATGTCACCCACAAGGTTCAGATTTATCCGGCGGATCGGGTGAAGGTGCAGGGGAAGTTGATTGGGTTGTTGCGGAAGTATTAGGCGAGGAAGAATCTTCTTTTTGTGTATCTGCTCAACTCCCTCGGTTTGCCGGCTGAAAAGCCATCGAGTCGATAGGCGGTTGACGTGACCACGGCTGCCAGGATTCAAGCTTTGGGTGACCGATCTTCCGAACCTCAGCACCCTTTCGCAC
Organism: Acetobacteraceae bacterium; assembly: GCA_025352995.1. GTDB lineage: Bacteria > Pseudomonadota > Alphaproteobacteria > Acetobacterales > Acetobacteraceae > CAITOL01. The sequence continues at coordinate 1,507 of JANXRN010000297.1, read as the reverse complement.
GCTATCGAACTCGCGGCCGGAAAGGTCCGTAGGGAGGTCGCTTCCGGCCGATCCGACTGATGAAAAACTTGATTGTGCAACGCACGAGAGCAGCGACCGTCAATTTAGGCTCAAGGATAGAGATGCCAAGCAAATGCGCTTCCCCTCCGGTTTCATTCATGTAACATTATTGCAAAGGAACACGAAATATTGGGGGCAGGTATGGCTACATTCGTTCTCGTCCATGGGGCCTGGCACGGTGGATGGAGCTATCGGAAGGTGGCGAGAATCCTCCGCGGGCAAGGGCACGACGTGTTTACACCGACGCTCACTGGCGTCGGTGAGCGATCGCATCTACGGGGTCTGAACGTCAACCTCGATACACATATCGAGGACGTCCGGAACGTCATTCTTTGGGAGGACCTGCAAGACGTCGTTTTGTGCGGCCATTCCTATGGCGGCATGGTCATCACCGGCGTTGCCGATGCGATTCCCGAGAAGATCGCCGCGCTAGTCTATGTGGATGCCTTCGTTCCAGAAGATGGCGAAACGACCATGGACATGGTGCCGCCAGCGCGCCAGCAGATCATCCTGAAAGGAGTGGCGGCGCTCGGCGGCACCGACGCTCCGTCACCAGATGTCGCGATGTTCAACATAAACGAAACGGATATTGACTGGGTCCGAAGCAAGGTGACGGCCCATCCGTTCGCTTCTATTGCCCAAGCTATCCGCCTGACAGGGGCACACGCACGGGTACGCAAGCGTGTCTATGTCTTGGCCGAAGGACGCAACGCACGGTTCTATGAGAAATTCCGAGGCGATCCATCATGGACAACACTCACCCTGAAGGGTGGACATGATCTGATGATCGACGATCCGGAAGGAGTTGCCCGTATCCTCGGTGATGCCGCCGGATAGTTGGTGCGTATCTGCTCAACTCGCTCGGTTTGCCGGCTGAAAAGCCATCGAGTCGATAGTCGGTTGACGTGACCACGGCTGCCAAGATTCAAGCTTTGAGTGACCGATCTTCCGAACCTCAGCACTCTGTCGCACGACGAGACGGACGCGCTGATCCGGGCGTTCTGGGCGCAGGTGCAGATATCGACGGTGCGGGTGGAGGAACTGGAATCCCGGCTCGGTGGGCCGCCGAAGACGCCGGACAACTCGTCGGTTCCGCCCTCGCAGGGCCAGAAGGCCAATACTGGTGACAAGTCCAGGCGAGAAGGTCCGCGCAAGGGTAGCCTGGGACGCAAAGGCGGCGGGCGGGCGTTGGTGGTAAACCCCGACGGGACGGTGATCGCGCGTCCGGTCTGCTGCGCCCATTACCAGGCCGGACTGGGCGCGGGCGACCACCGGCTTGCGGCCCGCTACGACACGATCGACATCTGGCCGAAAGCACGCGGCGCCAGTATCGTCGGCGGATGGAACGCGATCGCGATGCGGTGATGGCACTGGCGCCCGAGCAACGCGACGGCTGAGGAGTAAAGGCCCTCGCGACGCAGGATGGCGCCGATGCCTCCGGTGTCAG
>JANXRN010000217.1 GCA_025352995.1 Acetobacteraceae bacterium | reverse complement strand
AAAAAAAGAAGCGCTTCCTTCCTCACTCAGGAGCCAACAATGACCGACACGGTGCTGGAAAACCCAAGGCTGAACTCCGGCATCGTCGCCGCCTACCGGGCCAAGACCCCGGGCTCGGCCGACCTCGCCGCCCAAGCCAGGGAGCTGCTCCCGAGCGGCATTGCGCATGATGCGCGCAATGTCGATCCCTATGGCACCTACATTGCCCGCGCGTTTGGCCCGCATAAATGGGACGTCGATGGCAACAAATATGTCGATTATTTCGGCGGGCATGGCGCGTTGATTCTGGGGCACTCGAACCCGACGGTAACAGGTGCCGCCGAGGCGGCGATGGCGGAAGGCACCCAGTTCGGGTCAAGCCATCCGCGCGAAATCGGCTGGGCAAAGGCGATCCAGCGGCTGGTGCCATCGGCGGAACGGGTGCGCTTCACCTCATCCGGCACCGAGGCGACCTTGATGGCGGTGCGCCTGGCGCGCGCTTTCACCGGGCGCCAGGCGATTTTGCGCTTCAAGGGCCATTTCCACGGTTGGCATGATCAGATGACCAGCGGCTACAGCAATCATTTCGATGGCACCCCGACGCCGGGCGTCTTGAACGACGTTGCCCGCCAGTCAGTGCTGGTGGCGCCGGGCGATCTCGCCGGGGTGGGAGCAGCGCTGGCCACCAATCCCGATATTGCGGCAGTGATTTTGGAGCCGACCGGTTCGTCGTTCGGGCAGGTGCCGGTGACCCCGGAATTCCTCCACGGGCTGCGCCGGCTGACCACGCTGCACGGCGTGCTGCTGATTCTCGATGAGGTGGTGACCGGCTTCCGCGTTTCCCCTGGCGGCGCGCAAGTCGCGTTCGGCATCCACCCAGATTTGTCGAGCTTCGCCAAAATCGTCGCCGGTGGCCTGCCGGGCGCTGCGGTGGTGGGGCGCAAAGATATCCTCGACTATCTCGATTTCCAGGTGAGCGCTGCGGCCGGGCGGGAGAAAATCGGCCATCCCGGCACCTTCAACGCCAACCCGGTCTCAGCGGCGGCGGGGATCGCGTGCCTGACGATCCTGGCGGAAACCGACGCGGTGGCCAAAGTTGCCGCAACGGCGGCCGATTTGCGCACCGGGCTGAATGACGCGCTGACCAAAGCCGGCGTCGCCTGGTCGGTGTACGGCACGTCGTCGGGGTTCCATCTGTTCATGAACCCGGACAATCGCGCGGTCACGCCGCATGGGTTCGATCCTGCGACGGCGGGCTTTGACGAACTGAAAAACCAGGACGCGCGGCTCAATAACCGCATGCGGCTGGCGATGCTGGTCAATGGTGTCGATCTTAACCCGCGCCTCGGTGGCTTTGCTTCTGCGACCCACACCGCCGCCGACGTGGCCGAGACGGTGGCGGCCTTCAGTGAAGCGCTGGCGATGCTCAAGGCCGAGGGCGAATTGTCATGAATGACGCCGATCTCGGGTATTTGCCGGCGACCAAGCTGATCCCGATGATCCGGGCCAAGCAGATTTCGCCGGTGGAAGTGGCAAGCGCGGTGCTGCGGCGGGTTGAAAAGCTCGAACCGCAGCTCAACGCATTTGCCACGCTTGCCGCCGATCAGGCGATGGATGCGGCGCGGGCGGCGGAAAAAGCACTGATGGCCGGCGCGACGCTCGGGCCGCTGCATGGCGTGCCGGTAACGATCAAGGACCTCGCCGCCGTCGCCAACATCAAGATGGATTCAGGCAGCCACATCACCGCCGGCACGATGCCGGCGGCCGATACGCCATTCGTGGCGCGGCTGCGTGATGCGGGGGCGGTTATTCTTGGCAAAACTACCACGTCCGAATTCGGCTGGACCGGGGTATCGCGCAGCCCGCTGACCGGCATCACCCACAACCCGTGGAAGCGCGGCTATAATGCCGGGGCGTCGTCGGCGGGCGCGGGGGTTGCTTCGGCAGCCGGCTACGGCCCGCTGCATCAGGGCAGTGACGGCGCCGGATCGATCCGCATGCCGGCGCATTTCTGTGGTGTGTTTGGCTTGAAGCCGAGCTATGGCCGCGTGCCGTCCTACCCGGTGGCCGGCACCGGCGACTACACCAGCCATAATGGCCCGATGACCCGCTCGGTCGGGGACAGCGCGCTGATGCTGCAGGTGATGGCAGGGCCGGCGGCGCTCGATCACACCTCGCTTGAAGCCTGGCCCGCGGATTATCCGGCGCGGCTGGGGGAAGGGGTGGCAGGCCGCAAAATCGCGTTCAGTGCCGATCTTGGCCATGCGCGGGTTGATCCGGAAGTTGCCGCCTTGGTGCGCAAGGCCGCCGAGGCCTTTGCCCGCGCATCCGGCAACGAACTGCAGGACGTGACGCCCGATTGGGGCAAGCTTGGGCCAGAGATCGGGCGCGGCATGTGGTCGGCGCATCTGACCCGCCTCGCCAAATACGTGCCGCAGTTTGAAACCCGCATGGACCCGGGTCTGGTCGCCTGCATTCGCGCTGGCGGGACGGTTTCCATGGCCGACTACCAGGAATTACGCCTGCGCAAGATGGACTATGTCGCCGCCATCCATCGCTGGTTCCAGGACTGGGATTTCCTGATCACCCCGTCGGTTTCGGTCGCGGCCTTCCCCGCCGAACAATTAATGCCGTCCGACTGGCCCACGCATGATTGGGACTGGATGAGCTGGGCGGAATTTTCCTACCCGTTCAACATGTCGTGGAACCCGGCGGCGAGCCTGCCGTGCGGCTTCACCAGCGGCGGTTTGCCGGTGGGTATGCAAATCGTCGGGCGGCGCTTTGACGATCTTGGGGTGCTGCAAGCGTCCGCAGTGTTTGAAGCTGCCCTGCCCTGGGCCAGCGCGCGCCCGCCACTGGATGTTTGAAGTCAGGCCCATCGGCCGGCTGCGCACGCCCTGGCAAACCACCAGCGAATGCCCAAGAAGTGGCCGCCGCGCCGATCCGCCGCCGCAATGTCGGGTTGAACTCGATCCGGAATTCATCGATGGGCTGCACAGCATCGAAGGCTATAGCCATCTGATCTTGCTCTACTGGCTGCATCTGTCGACCAAGCCCGAAATGATCTTCACCCCGCCACGCGGCAGCGAACCGCGGGGGGTGTTCGCTACCCGGACACCTCGGCGGCCGAACCCGATCGGGCTTTCGGTGGTGAAGTTCGATGGTATTGCGGCACCTGGTGTGCTGCTGGTGCGGTATCTGGATTGTGTGGACGGGACGCCGTTGGTTGATATCAAGCCTTACCTTGCCACGAGCGACGCCGAACCCGATGCGAATATGAGTTTTCAAGGCAAGCGATAAGAAAGCAGTTCTTTTTGTCCACGGCGCACCGCTGCCGGTGCGAACTCGGAACCAAAGTGTGAAAGTTTTTTTGCTTCTTTTTGTTCACAAAAAGAAGACCTTCCTTCCTGGAGTCTTCCCTTCATGCGCCCCACCCGAAACCTCCCCAAACCAAGCGCCATGATCGTCGCCCCGCAGCCCGAAGCGGTGGAGGTCGGCACCGCCATGCTCGAAGCCGGCGGCAACGCAATGGATGCCATGCTCGCCTGCGCCTTCACCCAGGGGGTGGTTGATCCGCTGATGTGCGGCATTGGCGGCTTGGGGGTGATCCATGTTTACGATCCCGCGACGGGGCGGCATGAGGTGTTGGACGGGCTTTCGACCTGCCCGGCGGCGTGCACCGAGGATATGTGGGCGGCGGATTTTGAGGGCGAATGCACGGACGGTTATGGCTATCGGGTGCGCGATGCGGCCAATGAGTTGGGCCATCGGGCGGTCACCACGCCGGGGATTTTGCGGAATTTTGCCCTCGCCCATGCAAGCTATGGTAGCCGGCCATGGGGGGATTTGTTTGAAGGGGCGATCGGGTTCGCGCGCGATGGTTGGATTGTGCGGCCGCATGTGGCGGGGGTGTTTGCGACCGATGAAGCTAGCTATGGGCGCCGGCCTTATGTGCAGAAGCTGAAATATACGGCTGACGGCGCGGCGCTCTATTGTCGTCCGGATGGTTCGCCGAAGCGGCTCGGCGATGTCGTGCGCAATCCGGCGCTGGCGGCAACCCTTGCCAGCATCGCTCGCGATGGCGCGGAAAGCTTCTATACTGGTGCCATCGCCGCCAATATCGTTGCCGATATGCAGGCGCATGGCGGGTTGTTGTCAGCTGCCGATCTTGCCGGCTTCACCCCCAGGACTGCCGCGCCGATCCGGGTTGACTATCGCGGCCGGCAGATCGCAGTGCCCGCGCCGCCGGCCGGCGGGATCATGGTCGCCGAAATGCTGCGCATCCTGGAACGGTTTGATCTGGTGGCGCTCGGCCATAACGCGCCCGACTATATGCGGGTGGTGGCCGAGGCGATGAAAATCGCCGGGCGCGACAAGGACGAGCATATCGGCGATCCGGATTTTGTCGTCCCGCCGTTGGAACACCTGCTGTCGGACGCTTATGCCGATGATTGCGCCGCCCGGATCAAGCGCGGGGAAAAAGCGGCGCTGACCCGCACGCTTGCTGACAGCCGCGGCACCACGACAATTTCCTGCGTCGATCGTAACGGGATGGTTGTTTCCGTCACCCACACGCTTGGCGTGCCGTCCGGAGTGATCGTGCCGGGCGCGGGCTTCATGCTTAACGGCGCGATGAACTGGTACGATCCACGTCCGGGCCGCGCCGGCTCGATCGCCCCCGGCAAGCGGCGGTTTTCATCGATGACGCCAACGATCGTGTTTGAAGGCGGCAAGCCGGTAGCAACGTTGGGCGCGCCCGGCGGGGCGTGGATTGGCGTGGCGGTGCTGCAAGCCCTGCTCAATTTGCTCGATTTCGGCATGGGCATGCAGGAAGCGGTGATGGCGCCGCGCTTTTCCGCGACGACTGACGCTATCGACATCGGCAACCGCATCCCGCGCGCCACCCAGCGTGGGCTGGAAGCGATGGGCTATGCGGTCAATCGCAGCGCGGCGACGTTCCCGTTCGCCGGCGTGCATGGCATCAGCTTCTGGGACGGGCAGTTGGACGGCGGCGCCGATCCGCAGCGCGATGGCTATGTTGGCGTGGTCAGCTGAAGCGTTTGCTCACATTCGGCAGCAGCGCCGTCAGCACCCCGATCGCCGGCAGAAACGCGGTCACGTTGTAAACGAACTGGATGCTGGTGATGTCAGCCAGTTCGCCCAGTGCCGCCGCCCCCAGCCCGCCCAGCCCGAAGGCAAAGCCGAAAAATATGCCTGACACCATGCCCACCCGGCCCGGCAGCAATTCCTGCGCGTAAACCAGGATGGCCGGGAAAGATGACGCCATGATCAGCCCGATGATCACCGTCAGCGCCGCCGTCATTTCCAGCCCAACATGCGGCAGCAGCAGGGTAAAGGGCAGCACGCCCAGGATTGACACCCACATCACCGCCTTGCGCCCAATCCGGTCGCCGATCGGCCCGCCGATCAAGGTGCCGGCCGCCACCGCACCCATATAAACGAACAACATTACTTGCGCGTTGGAAACGGTGAGGCCGAATTTCTCGATCAGATAGAACGTGTAATAGCTGCCGAGTGACGCCGAATAGACGTTCTTGGAGAAAATCAGCGCCACCAGAATGAAAATCGCAAAGCCGATCCTGCCGCGGCTCAACCCATGGCCGGACATATCGCCGGCGGCGCGCTTTTTGGCCACCACCGCCAGGCCGCGCCGGCTGTACCAACTGCCGACCAGGAACAGCACCAGCATCGCCAGCAGCGCGGTGCCGGAAAACCAGGCGATCGATCCTTGCCCGCGCGGCAACACCACCCAGGCCGCCATCAGCGGCCCGATTGCCGAACCGGCGTTGCCGCCAACCTGGAACAAAGATTGCGCCAGGCCAAACCGCCCGCCCGACGCCGCCCGCGCCACCCGCGATGATTCCGGATGGAAAATCGCCGAGCCAACACCGACCATCGCTGCGGCAAAAATCAGCGCGCCATAACTATGCGCCCGGCTCAGCAAGATCAGCCCGATCAAGGTCGATCCCATGCCGATCGAAATCGAATAGGGCATCGGCCGCTTATCGGTCGCAATGCCGACCAACGGCTGCAGCAGTGACGCGGTCAACTGGAACGCCAAAGTGATCAGCCCGATCTGCCCGTAATCGAGGTTGAAGTCGGACTTGATCATCGGAAACAAAGCCGAAATCAGCGACTGCATCATGTCGTTCAGCATGTGGCAGAAGCTGAGCGCGAACAGGATCGGGAACACCGTGGTGGTCGGAAGGCCGGTTGCCGTCGGGGCAATGGTGGGCGGCGCGTAATCGGCAACGGTTTTCTGCATCATCGGACCCCAAGGCGAAACTGAGCTTCCATTATGCCCAGGCTTTGTCACGATTTTGCAACCCGGTGGCGGTTGGGCAGGCATGCGGTCGGCGCGGCGCGCATTTCACCCTTCTGATATTTCCCCACGATTGCCGCATCGCTTGACCGCCGCGCGCGATGTTTCGACAGTCCGCCGGCAAAACCAGAAGGGGCAGATATGACAGGTTGTTTGGCGGGGCGCGTGGTGCTGGTGACCGGCTCGGGCAGCGGCATCGGGCAAGGCATCGCCTGCTTGTTCGCGCGCGAAGGCGCGATTGTCGGGGTGAATGATCGCCGGTCGGGACTGACGGCAGCCACCATCAAGCTGATCCGCGATGCTGGCGGCGTGGCCGATGACGTGCCGGCGGACGCGTCATCGCGCACCGAAATTCGCGCCGCCGTGCTCGATATGGCCGCCCGCCATGGCCGTTTTGACATCATGGTCAACAACGCCGCTTGGGTGCGCTACGAGAAAATCGCTGATATCAGCGAGAAGACTCTCGATCGCATGGTGGCCATCGGGTTTTCCGGCGTGGTCTGGGGCATGCAGGCCGCCGCCGAGGCGATGGGCACCAAAGGGGGCGCCATCGTCAATATCGCTTCATCCGCGGCTTTCCTCGGCATGCCGAACGCGCTGGTTTATTGCGGCATCAAGGCCGGCGTCACCGGCCTCACAAGATCAGCCGCCAATGACCTGGGTCCGCAGGGCATCCGGGTGAATGCGGTGGCACCCGGTTCCACCAAAACCGAAGCGGTGATGGGCATGCTGGATGACGCCATGGTCGCTGCCCGCGAAGCCCGCGCGCCCCTGCGCCGCATGGGCGAGGTTGAGGACATCGCCGAAGCCGCCTTGTTCCTGGCGTCCGACCGCAGCCGCTTCGTCACCGGCAGCGTCATGCTGGTCGATGGCGGGATAACCAACGCGTTTAGCTAGATCATCATCTGTTCAAACGGCTTCGTTCCGAAACTTGCTGTTGGAAAACTAAGGCCAAGAAAGCACTCCTTTTTTTGAAAAAAAGGAGCAAAAAAACTTTTCCACTTTGGTTCGGAGCGCTTCGCGGTTTCGGGGGGACGCACGCCAACGGCAAGGAACGGATAAAAAGTTTTTTTGGTTCTTTTTGTTCACAAAAAGAACTGCTTGCCTTCCTGGCGGCGCCGACGCTGTTTGGTGCGCACCAGGCAGAACATCTTGTTGGCGGCAAAAAGGGCGCGCATGTCGTCACGGAACGCCAGATCGTCGGCACTGAAGGCGAGGTTCATGGCCGTTCGGCCGCGCTGACCAGCATCGGCACGCCGAGCACGCAGGCATGCACGCCGAGATGGGCGGTCAACTGGATCGCCTCGAGAATTTCCTCCTTGCTGGCGCCGGCACGGATGGCGCGCGCGATATGCAACCGCGTGCCGGCCGGGTTCTGATGGGTGAGGCAGGCATTGAGCGCGACGTTGATCAGGCATTGTTCGGCATAGGACAGCGCGCCGGTGACTGAAGGGGCGGCGAGCAGTTCGGTCATCACCTCGAAATACGCTGGCGACAGGCGCAGCAACTGGTTGGCGAATGCCGGCCAGTCGCCGAAACGGTCGGTATAGGCAGCGCGCAGCTTTTCCTGCTCGGCGGTCAATCCGCCATCGAGGAAGCTGGTGTCCTGGCCTGCCGCCCTCAGCTCCTCGACCAGGATTTCCACCCCCATATTGACCCCTTCAAGACCCTGGGCAGTCGCCAACTGCAAGGCTTCGATCACATCCGTCGCGCTCGCCCCGAGATCGAGCGCCCGGCGGACATGGACCTTCAGACCTTCGGCAAATAAATGCGTCGAACTTGCATCGACCGCGACGTAAATCAGTTCGCACATGCGCGGGCTGAGCGGGCCGGTGCGTGTGGGCAGGGCAGCATAGCGCAAATAGGTTTCAAGAAAGGCCTGGCTGTATTTCAGCAAGCCGTCATTGAAAGCGACCCAGTAGCCGCGTTCACGGATGTAATCTTCCTTGAATTTCTGTTGGGCGGCGGTGAGTTCCATGATCGTTACCCCTTGGCTTTCAGCAGCGCCGGATCGGACATTGGCACCGGGATCGACCCACCGCGGGTTTTGTCGGAATAAACCCCGCCAGCATTGGAATAGTCCATCCCGCTTTCCAGTTGCAGCTTGCGGCCGAGCGCCATCACTTCCGGCACCTCGGCCAGCGGCGCCATTTTCTTTTTGCGCGCCAAAGCGGTGGCAAAATAGGGCGCGAGTTCAGCCTGTTTGGCCGCTTCGCGTGCAGGTTCGGCGGCTTTGAAATCGGGCATCACGTCAGACGCAAACAACTGCATCGCGTCGATGATGTGGCCGTGCTGGTTCTTGCCGCATTGCTGGATGAAAATCATCTGGTCAACGCCGGCATCGGCAAAGGCTTTCAGATTGGCTTTCACTGCTTCCGGGGTGCCGATCGCGCATTCACCCGGGGTGGGCGGCATCTGGTCGCGCACGTCCTCGAACCGTTCCCAGACATTGGTCACGCCCGGCTGATGGGTGCCGAAAATTGCGTAATGTGCCAGCGAGTAGCCAAAAAACCGGAACCCATCGGTGCCGCGCCGCGCGGCCTCGTCGGCGTCTTGATGCACCGACATGCCGGCCAGGCAGGCGAAATTGGCGTTGACGCTGTGGCCGAGCGGCACGCATTCATCGGACTTAATGATGTCGTAATATTCCTTGATCCACTCGTCCGCCTGTTCCGGTGTCACGAAGCCGAATACCAGCGCGCCCATGCCGTTACGCGCGGCGCGCAAAATGCTGTCGCGGCGCGAACACGCAAGCCACAGCGGCGGGTGCGGATTTTGCCGTGGCTTGGGCACCATGTTGCGCGTCGGCATGGAAAAATGCTCGCCCTCAAACCCCGGATATGGCGTCATCACCATCATGTTGGCGGCCTGTTCGGTACCTTCGCGCCACATCGCGCCCTTGTCCTTGGGATCGATGCCAAAGCCGTCCATTTCCATCAGCGATCCAGATTCCCCACTGCCCCATTCGATCCGGCCGTTGGACAGCAGATCGAGCATCGCCACCCGTTCGGCGACACGCTGCGGCTGGTTGTATTTCGGTGCGGTGAGGTTAATGCCGTGCCCGATGCGGATATTCTTGGTCCGCTGGGTGCACGCCGCGAGGAACACTTCCGGCGCCGACAAATGCGAATATTCTTCCAGGAAGTGATGTTCGACTTCCCAGACGCAATCGAAGCCGAGTCTGTCGGCAAGCTCGATCTGATCGAGCGCCTGCTGGACGATGTTGTATTCGGAATCCGCCGTCCAAGGGCGCGGCAGCTGCAATTCGCAGAACACGCCGAACTTCATCGTCCTATCCTCCACAAGAGTTGCCCTGGTGTGGTGAATGGCTGGGGGGATTGTCAAAGCCTGTAAGCGGCGGCGGTGAATATCACAGGCATGAAACTTGCCCGCCGCGCCGTTGGCTGCCCAACCGCTGAAAATTGGGGTGATGGGCGACCAGTCCGGTCCCTACGCCGATAATGGCGGGCCAGATTCGGCGCTCGCCGCCCGCATGGCGATCGAAGATTTCGGCGGCAGCGTGCTCGGCCGGCCGATCGAACTGGTGATCGGTGACGACCAGAACAAGCCTGATATCGGCGTCTCGCTGACCCGCCAATGGCTTGCGGTCAACAAGGTCGATACCATTCTGACCTTCACCATTTCGCCGATCGCGCTTGCCAATGCTGGCGCGGACTTCACCAACGCGCTTACCCGTCCGCCAAATGGCATGCCGCAAGATGCCCAGTATCACGTTCTTTCAAGACCGGCACGTCCACCGAACAGCGTGCCACTGCAATCGGACAGCGCGTGTGGAACGGGCAGCCGGGCGGCGGGCGCATCGGGCTGGGGACATCGCCTTCCAGCAGCTGCTTTTTCCGTTTCAGCTTCGGATTGGGCACCGGCACCGCGGACAGCAGCGCCCGGGTGTAGGGATGGGTCGGGTTGCGAAACAGCGTGACCTTGTCGGCAATTTCGACAATCCGCCCAAGATACATTACCGCGACCTGATGGGCGATGTGTTCGACCACCGCAAGGTCATGGGCGATGAACAAATAGGCCAGGCCCTGATCGCGCTGCAAATCCATCAGCAAATTGATCACTTGCGCCTGGATTGACACATCGAGCGCGGAGACCGGTTCGTCGGCAACGATCAGCCGCGGATTGAGCGCGAGCGCGCGGGCGATGCTGATGCGCTGGCGCTGGCCGCCGCTGAACTGATGGGGGAAGTTGCCCATCTGCGCCGGCCGCAGCCCGACCTGGGCGAACAGGGCGGCGACCCGAGCGCGGGCTTCGTCACCGTGCGCGACGCCGTGCACCAATAATGGTTCAGCAACGATATCGCCGGCCGACATGCGCGGGTTAAGCGACGAAAACGGGTCCTGGAACACCATCTGCATCTGGCGGCGATAGGGGCGTAGCTCGGCTTTGGACAAGGTGGCGATGTCAGTGCCTTCGACCAGCACCCGGCCGGAGGTGGGGGCTACCAGCCGCATCACCGCGCGCGCTACGGTGGATTTGCCGCAGCCGCTTTCGCCGACCAGACCAAGGGTTTGGCCCGGGGCGATGGAAAAGCTGACGCCATCGACGGCGAAAACCTGGCCGGTGGTGCGGCGCAGGAAGCCTGACTTCACCGGATAATGCTTCTTGAGGTTCTCGACTTGCAAAACTGGAGTCATGGCGTGGCTCCGGCATGCCAGCAGGCGACGATATGGTCGGGGCGGAGTTCGACCAGCGGCGGCACGTCATTGCATTTGTCGTCGGCGCGGGCGCAGCGGGCGGCGAAGGCGCAACCGGCGGGCAAATTGCTCAGTGCTGGCACCATGCCGGGAATTTCCTGCAGGCGTTCGGCAACCGCGCCGCTGATCGCGGCCAGATGCGGGATCGAGCCGAGCAGGCCGTTTGTGTAGGGGTGGAGCGGGAATTCGAACAGATCTTCGACCGTTGCTTCCTCGATCTTGCGGCCGGCATACATCACCACCACGCGTTGCGCAGTTTCAGCAACGACCCCAAGATCGTGGGTGATCAGCAGGACGGAGGTTCCGGTTTCGCGCTGCAATTGCAAGATCAGATCAAGAATTTGCGCCTGAATGGTGACATCGAGCGCGGTGGTAGGTTCGTCGGCGATCAACACTTGCGGGTCGCAGGCAAGGGCGATGGCGATCATCGCGCGCTGGCGCATGCCGCCGGATAATTGGTGCGGATATTCCCGTGCGCGTTGCGCGGGCTCGGGGATGCGTACCAGACGCAGCATTTCCACCGCGCGGTCCCAGGCTTGCGCGCGCGTAACTTTGCGATGGAGCCGCACGGTTTCGGCGATCTGGTCGCCGATGGTCAGCACCGGGTTGAGGCTGGTCATCGGTTCCTGAAAAATCATCGACATGGCGTTGCCGCGCACGTCGCGCATCTCGGCTTCCGATATCGCCAGCAAATCGCGCCCGGCGAGCTTCACTGTTCCGGCTACAATCCGGCCCGGCGGCGTTGGCACCAGCCGCATCAGCGACAAGGCGGTGATCGACTTGCCGCAGCCGCTTTCGCCGACCACGGCCAGCACTTCGCCGCGGCGCAAGGTGAAGGACACGTCTTCGACCGCGCGCACCAGCCCGGCAGCGGTGAAAAAGACCGTGCGCAGGCCTTCGACTTCGAGGATGGGGTCAGCAATCATCCGCGCTGCCTCGGGTCCAAAATGTCGCGCAGCGCGTCCCCGAGCAAATTGGTGCCGAACACCATCAGGCTGATCGCAGCACCAGGGAAGATCACCAGCCAAGGGGCAGTGCGCATATATTCGGCCGCTGAATCCGACAGCATCCGGCCCCAGCTGGGCGCTGGTTCCGGCACGCCGAGGCCAAGGAAGGACAAGGATGCCTCGGTCAAAATGGCTGATCCCAACTGCGCGGTTGCCAGCACGATCAGGGGCGCGACGGTGTTGGGCAGGATGTGGCGCAGCGCGATGCGCCACTCGCTCATGCCCTGGATTTGGGCGGCTTCAATATAGGCGGCTTCGCGCAACGACAATGTGTTGGCGCGGATGACACGGGCCGAGGCCGGGATCATCGGGATGGCGATGGCGATGATGGTGTTCTGCAGCGACGGGCCGAGGGCGGCCGAGGTCACCAGCGCCAGCACCAGCAGGGGCAGGGCTTGCAGAATATCCATGATGCGCTGGACGAATAAATCAAAATTGCCGCCGAGATAGCCGCTGGCCAACCCGATGGCGACGCCGAGCAGGGAGCCGATGGCGGTGGCGCCGAGACTAACGGCGAGCGAAATCCGCGCGCCGTAAATGATGCGGCTGTAGATGTCACGGCCCATAACGTCCGAGCCGAACCAGTGGCCGCCGCCCGGGCGCAGTAACTTCTCCGGCGCGTTGGTCTTCAGCGGGTCAAGCAAGGTGATCGCATCGGCAAAAATCGCTGCCAGCACGAAAACGACGAGGATGAACGCACCGGCCGCCCCCAGCGGATAGCGCCGCAGCAGCAGGCGGAAGCGGGCGAGGCGGCTGGTGGCGTCAGCGCCGGCGCGGTGCAGTTCGCGGCTGTAGGTTTCGGCCATGCGCTATGCCCCGAGCCGGACGCGCGGATCAAGTGCGGCGTAAAGCAGATCGACCAGGAAATTGATCATGACCACGATAAAGGCCGTCAGCATCACCAGATTTTGCACGATGGGATAGTCTCGGTTACGGATTGACTCGACGAGGAAGCGGGCCAGCCCGGGAATATTGAACACGGTTTCGGTGACGATCAGCCCGCCGATCAGGAAGGCGGTTTCAAGCCCGATCACGGTGATGACCGGCAGCAGCGCGTTGCGCAGGGCATGGTGAAAATTGACCCGTCCCGCCCCCGCCCCCTTGGCGCGCGCGGTGCGGACGTAATCCTGCCGCAGCACTTCCAGCATCGCCGATCGGGTCAGCCGCATGATCAGCGCCGATGACCGGAAGCCGACCGTCATCGCCGGCACCGCCACCAACAGAACTGCATCGAGGGTGGTTTTCGGCGCCTCGGTATAAACCGGCAACGTGCCGGTTAGGGCTGCAAACCCCATCAACACCATCAACCCCAACCAGAAAGACGGCATCGACAGCCCGGCGAGCGAGATCACCCGCAAACCGTAATCAATTGCGCTGTTCTGCCGCACCGCGCTGATCACCCCGAACGGCACGCCGAGCAGCACGGCAAAGGCGATGGCGCTGAGCGCGAGGCGGGCGGTGACCGGAATGCGCGGCAGGATTTCACGCAGCGCGGATTTTTCCGACACGTAGGAAAAGCCAAGATCGCCGTGCAGCAGCCCCGATATCCAGACCAGATATTGTTCCGGGATGGATTTATCCAGGCCGAGTTCGGCGGCAATGCGGGTTTTCTCCGCCGGGTCGACCATGCCGGCGCTGTCGAACAGAATATCGACCATGTTTCCGGGCACGAGGCGGAGCAGCACGAAGATGATGATCGAGATGCCGAGCAGGGTCAGCAGCATCAGGCCGACCCGGCGTACCAAGTAGGCAGTCATAAGAAAGCGACTCTTCTTTTTGTGAACAAAAAGAAGCAAAAAAACTTTTTATCCGTTCCTTGCCGTTGGCGTGCCAACTCCCAAACTTCCGTCACCGGTCTAGCCACACATCTTCAAAACGGAAACCATTATAGGACGAATTGCTCATCTGCGTGTAGCCATGCACGTCCGGCGACCAGCAGGTGCCGGCGCGCTGATGCACAATCACCGGCCGGGCGATATCGTTCTGCAATTGCGTATCGATTGCCCACACCATCTGGCGACGCTTGGCGACATCGGTTTCCACGCTCTGCGCGTCGAAGGCTTTCTGCAGTTCCGGGCTGCAATAAGCCGTCACGTTCCTTTCCGACCCGCAGCCGTAATTTTCGTAGAAAGCCTGATCGGGATCATCGACCGCGTTGCCGGTCAAATTCAACCCGACCGCGTAATCCTTGCGTTCGATTTTGCCGAACCAAACCGAGGTTTCAACGATATCGAGCGTGGCATCGACATAAATTTCCTTGAGTTGATCAAGCAAAATCACCGCCGGGTCGCGATAGGTCGGGATGTTGCGGGTCGAAACCTTGATCGCCAGGTGCTTGTCGGGGCCGTAGCCGGCTTTGACCATCAGGGCGCGCGCGGCGGCGCGGCTGGCGGCAATATCGGGGCTGTAGCCGGGCAGGGCGGTCAGCATCGCTTTCGGCATACCCCAGATGCCTTCGGGGCCGGGCAGCAGCGCGCCGCCCATGTCGGCATCGCCTTCGAACAGAATATCAATGAAGGCCTTACGATCAATCGTCAGCGCCATGGCGCGACGCAAATCGGCATTGTCAAACGGCGGTTTTTCGCGATTGACGATCAGATTGATGTGCACATTGGTCGGCACCATTTTGCAGATGGCCTTCGGCGCCTGGGTCTTGATGTCGCGCAAGATCGCCTGGGTCACCTCGGTCGGCATGGTCATGTCAACCTTGCCGGCGATGAAGGCGAGCATGGCGGTGGCGCGGTTGGTGATGATCGGGAAATCAATCCCGTCGAGATATGGTTTGCCGCGGCGCCAGTAATCCGGGTTCTTGGCCAGGCGAATAACCTCGTTCTGCTTGAACTCGACAAACTTGAACGGTCCGGTGCCGATCGGGTTGGTGCGCATGTCCCGCGTTGAAACATGGCATGGGTACATCGGCGCGTAACCTGAGGCCAGCATCGACAGCATCGACATTTGTGGCCGGCCGAGCTTGAAGGCGACTTCGAGATCGCCGTTCGGCACCACCGCTTCGACATTGGCATACCAGGACCGGCGCGGGTTCTTGCGGAACTTGTCGGCCAGCTTGTTCTGCAACAAATCGATGGTGCATTTGACATCGGCCGACGTGAACGGCTTGCCGTCATGCCATTTCACCCCGGGATGCAGCTTGAAAGTCAGGGTCTTTTTGTCATCGCTCCACGCCCAGCTATCGGCGAGTTCCGGGGCGATGGTTTCCGGCGTGTTAACCGGCATATCCTGGCGGAATAGCACCAGATTGTTGAAAATGCCCATGAACGGCACCTGGTTGGAAAACGTCGCTTCTTCGTGGATCGACGCGCTCGCCGGGCTGTCGCGCTGATAGATTTTCATGATGCCACCGGATTTCGGCGTCTGCGCCATCGCGCCGCCGGCCACCATCAGCAATGCAGCCGCGTTCTGCCAAATCCTGTTCATCGCCACTCTCCCCGCCTTCGCGCGTTCGC
Source organism: Acetobacteraceae bacterium (assembly GCA_025352995.1). Taxonomy (GTDB): domain Bacteria; phylum Pseudomonadota; class Alphaproteobacteria; order Acetobacterales; family Acetobacteraceae; genus CAITOL01. The sequence goes on along the minus strand of JANXRN010000217.1, from coordinate 6,661 downwards.
TATCATGTTTGCCGCGCCAACGCCATAATTGTCCTGGCGCGTGATAGCTGGCACACCAGCCGCATGATCCACCAGGAACACGGCGCCGGTCGCTTGCGGGAGTGCCATGCCTGCGGGCTGGTGCAATCCCTGCCGGCCTTGCCGCGTGGCGCGGTGGCTCGCTGCATGCGTTGCCAGGCGGTGCTGCGCCGGCGTCGCACCGATCCGCATGGCCGCGCACTCGCCATGGCGGTCACCGGCCTGTTGCTGTTTGGCCTCGCCAGCCAGATGCCGTTCATGGAACTGCGCATCGGCACCAACGCGGTGGGCGCGGGCCTTGCGACCGGCCCCGAAGCGCTCAACGCGCTCGGTGCCTGGCCGATGGCGGCGACGGTCCTGGTCACCACCATCGGTGCGCCGCTGATAAAATTGCTCGCCACCATTTGGGTGCTGATCGGCATCCGCTTGCCGCACCCGCCCGCCCATCTTGCCCGCGTGTTCGCGCTCGTCGAGCGCCTGTCGCCATGGTCGATGATCGAAGTGTTCCTGCTCGGCGTGTTCGTCGCCTACACCAAGCTGATCGACATGGCGCAGGTCGAAATCGGCGGCGCGTTGTACGCGCTTGGCGCGCTGATGCTGACCATGGCGGCAACCGACGCGATGATGGATGATGCCGCCGTCTGGGATCGGCTCGGCCACCCCGCCCCAGCGCCCCTTGGCCGCGTCATCGGCTGTTCCTGCTGCGATCTCGTGGTCGTGGCTACTGAACGCCACTGCCCGCGCTGCGGCTCGGCGTTGCATCACCGCCGGCCAGGCAGCATCGCGCAAAGTTGGGCGCTGCTGATGGCCGCCGCTATGCTCTATATTCCCGCCAATTTGCTGCCGGTGCTCAATCTCGCGACGTTCGGCAATGCGCATGGCTCGACCATCCTGGGCGGGGTGATGGAACTCGCCGCATCCGGCATGTGGCCGCTGGCGGCTTTGGTGTTCATCGCGTCCATCATGGTGCCGGTGCTGAAAGTGCTGGGAATGGCGCTGCTGCTGATCAGCACTCAGCTGGGGGCGGCTTGGTATTTGCGCGAACGCAGCGTGATTTATCGGGTGGTGGAGGCCATCGGGCGCTGGTCGATGATTGATGTGTTCATGATTTCGATCCTGACCGCTTTGGTCCATCTCGATCGGCTGGCCACCATTACGCCGGGGCCGGGGGCGGTGTGTTTCTGCGGCGTGGTGGTGCTGACCATGCTGGCGGCGATGCGGTTCGATCCGCGGTTGATGTGGGACGCGGCGCGGCGGGTGCCGGCATGAGCGACCATCCGCAGGCGGAAATTCACATCCCGCGCGGGTTGCGCTTGATCTGGCTGATCCCGGTGGTGGCAGCGCTACTGGCGATTTATCTCGGCTGGCAGGCGTGGCGCGAACGCGGGCCGACCATCACCGTCACCTGGCATACCGCCGAAGGGCTGATCGCCGGACAGACCAAGGTGAAATACAAAGCCGTGGAGCTTGGCACGGTCGATCGGATTACCCTGTCCGACGATCTGTCCAACGTGGTCGTGCGCATCCGCATGCGGCACGAGGCGGAGCCACTGCTGACCGAAGACGCCCGCATCTGGGTGGTGCGGGCGCGCTTTGCCGAGGGCAATGTGTCCGGGCTGGATACGTTGCTGTCGGGCGCGTTCATCGTGCTCGATCCCGGGGGCGGGCGCAGCCCGACGGCGAAACTGGCTTTTACCGGGCTGGAAGACCCGCCGGCGGTGCGGTCGGATGAACCGGGCACGACGTTTGTGCTGAATACCTCGCAAATCGGGTCACTCTCCACCGGCTCGCCATTGTTTTTTCACGATATTCCGGCCGGTGAAGTGCTGCGCTATCAGCTTGATCCGAACCAGGAAAACGTCACCCTGCACGTGTTCATTCGCGCGCCGTTCGATGCGCTGGTGCGGCGCGGCTCGCGGTTCTGGAACAGTTCCGGGCTCGCGCTCGATCTTGGGGCGCAAGGGGTGCGGCTGCGGGTGAGCAGCCTGTCGGCGCTGATCAATGGCGGGATTACCTTTGATACGCCGGCGGCCGAGCGCAGCGGGCCGAAGCCGGCGCCCGATGCAGTGTTTCCGCTTTATGCCGATGAGGCGCGGGCCAACGCATCAGGCTATCGCGACAAGATCAAGCTGCTGACCCGGTTTGATGGCAGCGTGCGCGGCCTTGCACCCGGCGCGCCGGTGGAAATTTACGGCATCCAGATCGGCGAGGTCACTGACGTGAAGCTCGATTTCGATCCGTCGGGGGCGAGTTCGCAAGTCACGGTGCGGTTTGAAGTGCAGCCGGAACGTATGTCGATGGCGGGTGCGCCGACCCAGCTTGGCGCGGTGGATGGGTTGTCGGTGGCGCGGCGGCTGGTGGCGCGCGGCTTGCGCATGCAGCTGGATACGACAAATTTGATCACCGGGCAGCTGGCGCTGTCGATGCGCTTTGTGTCGGGCGCGCCGCCGGTTGAGGTGACGGTGGAAAATGACGCGGTGGTGCTGCCGAGCCAGACCGGTGGGTTTGAACGGATGACCGATGCGGCCGGCAATTTCGTCAACCGGCTGAATAATTTGCCGCTCGACGGGCTAGTGGCGCAGCTGCAGGAAACCCTGAAAGGGGCGAGCAGCCTGACCAACGGGCCGGAACTGCGCGAGGCGATTTTGCGACTGAATGAGACGTTGGTGTCCGCCCGTGACATGGCGCGCGCCGTCCAGGCGGGCGTTGGGCCGGCGGCGAAGCAATTGCCGCAATTAACCCAAGGGGTGCAGGCCGCCCTTGACCGGACCAACCGGCTGATCGGCTCGGTCGATAGCGGCTACGGCGCTGGGTCGTCGTTTGCGCGCGATCTCGATCGGTTGCTGGGCCAGATTGGCGAGGCGGCGCGGTCGATGCGGCTGCTGGCGGATTATCTCAACGCGCATCCCGACGCCTTGCTGCGCGGGCGGGACGGGGGCGGCAGGTGATGAAATGGTTGGTGGTTGTGCTGGTATTGGCGGGGTGCGCGTCGACGAAGCTGAGTTATTATACGCTGGCGTTCGTGGCCGGGGCGCCGCAGCGGAGCTTGCCGCTGGCGATTGAGGTGCGTCGGGTTGGGCTGGCGGGGTATCTGGACCGACCGGAAATTGTGCGCAGCCCGAGTTCGTATCGCTTGCAAGTGTCGGAAGGGGAACGCTGGGCGGAACCGCTCGGGCGGATGCTGGAACGGGTATTTGCCGAAGATCTGGTGCAGCGGCTGCCGGGGGCGAGCGTGTTCGCCGAGTCTGGCGGGATCAGCAGCGAGGCGGATCGGGTGATCGAGCTTGATATCCAACGGCTTGATGCCGATGAGGTGGGGAATGTGGTGCTAGTGGCGCAACTGGCGGTGCGGCGCGAAGCGCGCGGGCGGCCGGTGGCAAAGATATTGCGGCTCACGGCGCCTGCCATGCCGGGCTTGCCGATGGCGGCGGTGGTGAGTTTGCTGGTTGGGCAAGTGGCGGATGCGGCGGCGGGGATGGTGGCAGGGTAGGGCGCGGATGGCGTCCTTGTTTGATTGGCTTTATTTGTCAGTTATGCGGCAGCGTGGCGGACTCGCGCCTGGTCGCCCCTGCCCGCCAGAATGCCGGCGACGGATATGTCCTCGTCCAGGTCCGGCCAGTGGATGCCTTGTCCCAATCCGACCAGTTCCCAATGGCGCAGTTGTTCGGGTGTCGCCTTCAGCAGGCGGGGGAACCAGGCCAACGGAACCGAAAGCTCTCGTCCGTCGTCGAGCGAGACACGGAACACATCGCCCGAAATAGTAACGCCGATCGCCAAGGGTTCGGACTCAAGGGCTAAAATGGGCATGCCATGCCTCCAGGAAAATGTCTTGATGTTTGGTTACCAGCCGATACAGGGTCCCGATCTCCGCTGCCGAGAGTCGCTTGCTGTTAACCAATTCCACGGGATCTAGCCACAATTTTGCGATCTTGTCGCCAGCAACCGCGTGGATATGCGGCGGCTCGCGGGGATTTCCTTCGTCGCTATAGAAGAAAAACCGGTAGCCATCAGCCCGAAGGACGGTGGGCATATCAGGCCGCATCCGCCCGTTGTCGGCGGATCGGCGGGGACCGGTTCGGTTTCGGGTGGCGATCGGTAATTTTCCCCATGGGCGTAGCGTATCCCATCAGCCGGGGTTCGTGCAGCCCGTTCAACATAAATATTGATTTACGTGTCGAAATTGCAATAATAGACATTGTCTACCCCGCCGCGACCGTCCGCGTCGACCTATTGGCCGGCATTCATGTCGCAGGAAGATTGAAGCCGGGAAAGCACTCCTTTTTTTGAAAAAAAAGGAGCAAAAAAACTTTAACACTTTGGTCCAGAGCGCTCCGCTGTTGCGGGGGGACGCACGCCAACGGCAAGGAATAGACAAAGTTTTTTTGCTTCTTTTTGTTCACAAAAAGAAGACGCTGCCTTGCCTACCGCTTAGGCGCCAAAGCCACTTTCGGCAGGTCTTCTTCAAGAATGGTCATAATCATATTGAAGCTCACCTCGCCATCTTCATCATCGCGATGCAGGGTGGCGATGAATTCGGTGCCGATGCGCACTTCGACCGAGGCGCCTTTGCGGGTGGGCGGGTCGATATGGATGCGGTCATTGGCGAGGGTGGCGCGGAGATAGGCTTGCACGCGCGCAATATCAGTCGGAGTCACGTTGGTAACCTTTGCAAATCTGGCGCCAGGTTGGCGCGGAGGGGGGTTCTTAGCCGATGCGTTGTTACGGCGCCACTGACAGGCCGACCACTTTGTGGCGGGCGATGAGGTCGGCGATCAGGCCGGACGCTTTGGCTTCAGCGACGAAATCGATCAGGTAGGCCGAACCGGGATTGCCTTTGGCCACGCCGACCGCCTGTTGAACGGCGGCGAACTGGCCCGGCAGGATGCGGGCGCCGGGCAGGCGGGTAACATCGGTCAGCAGCCGCGGTTTGAGGCCGGCGAGGGCATCGAGCTTGTCGTTCACGAACAGATCGAACGCCCCATCGAGGCCGGAGGCGCGATGCAAGGTCGCGTGCTTGATGTTGGCTTCGAGCCAAAGATCATAGGCGGCGCGGGCGGTGGACGCGATGCGGATGCCGGGTTGATCGACATCGGCGATGGTTTGCAAGGTCGATCCGGCGGGGACGAGGTAGGTGCTTTCGATTTCGACATAGGCAGGGGTGAAGTCGATGGTCTGGGCGCGGGCGGGCTCGGCGCCGATATTGCCGATGTCCCAGATATTCTGGCCCGCGACATCGGCGAGCGCGCCGGGGCTGGGGAAGGGGACCAGCTGCAACGGCACGCCGAGCCGTTCGGCGATGATGGCGGCGAGATCGGGGGAAACGCCGACCGGCTTACCATCCACCAGGCCGCCGCTGACCAGCAGGAAGTTGGTCATATTAATGCCGGCGCGCAGCACCCCGGTGGGGGCAAGGGCGGCACGGGCTTCGGTGATGTTCATGGCGTTGGACTCCGTTGACGGCGTTGCCCCGTCCTACGCCGCTGCCCCGGCTTGTTCAATCTCTTACCCTGTGTCGCGGAGGCTTGCGGAATGTCTGTGTTGCGCTCACGTTATCGCGATGAGTGGCGAATTTCAGCGGCGCGCGTTCCACCATGATGGGTCTGGTGCGCACTGCTTTGTGGACGGGCACTTAGGAAATCAGGATGTCACTCAAGAACAAGGGCGCCATTACCGGTATCGGTGAAACCGAGTATATGCGTGGGTCGCCTGACAGTCCTTTCAAACTGCAGGTGCGGGCGTCGCTGGCGGCAATCGCGGATGCGGGGCTGACCCCGAAAGACATCGACGGAATCGTGCTGATCGGCTCGGCAGGCGCGCCGGCCGAGGCTTTGGTGACCAATTTCGGCATTCCCGATCTACGGTTTTCCGCCGTCACCCCGTTGGGTGGCGCAAGCCCGGTGGCGGCTTTGCAATGCGCGCTGGCGGTGGTGCAGGCCGGGATCTGCAACCATGTGCTGATCCCGGCCGGGCGCAATGCATCGATGGGGGCAAGCGCGCGGGCAAGCATCCGCATCCACGCGATGCCGGCGTTTCATCTGGTGGGGGAACATGAATTGCCGCAGGGGGCAATCGCGCCGGCGCAGCTGTATGCCCCGATGGCGCGGCGGCATATGGCGTTGTACGGCACTACCAGCCGGCAATTTGCCGAAATTGCTGTGACGATGCGTGAGCACGCGATGCTGCGCGATAACGCGGTGATGAAACGGCCGATGACGATTGCCGACCACCAGGCATCGCGGATGATATCGGACCCGTTCCGTCTGCTCGATTGCAGCCTGGAAAGCGATGGCGGCGCGGCGTTCGTGGTGAGCGCGGGGGACCGCGCGCTTGATATGAAACAACCCGTAGTGCGGGTGCTGGGCATTGGCGAGGGCCACCCAGATTCCCCCAGCACCATTACCCAGCGCGCCGACATGACCACGCTCGGCATTGCCCAGGCGGCGGCGCGGGTCTTCGCCATGGCCGGGGTGACCCATGCCGATATTGATGTCGCCGAGATTTATGACTGCTTCACCTATATTGTGCTGTGCCAGCTGGAAGATCTCGGCTTTTGCAAGAAGGGCGAGGGCGGGTCCTTTGTTGAAGGTGGGCGCTTGAAGCTTGGCGGCGCGCTGCCGACCAACACCCATGGCGGACTGCTGTC
>JANXRN010000204.1 GCA_025352995.1 Acetobacteraceae bacterium | reverse complement strand
GATGACCCGCCATTTGCAGCCTATCGCGCCGGCCGATCGGGTGGCGGCTTCCTATAAGGAAGCTGCGGCCATTGCCGATGAGGACGTCGCCCAGTGCGAGGCAATCGGCCGCCACGGCGTCGGGCTGATCACCGACATCGCCGGGCGGACCGGCAAGCGGGTGAATGTCTTGACCCATTGCAACGCGGGCTGGCTGGCCACGGTCGATTGGGGCACCGCGCTGGCGCCGATTTACATCGCCGAAACGCAAGGCGTCGATATTCATGTCTGGGTCGATGAAACCCGGCCGCGCAATCAGGGTGCGTCACTGACCGCGTGGGAATTGGCGCGCCACGGGGTGCCGCACACGGTGATCGCCGACAATGCCGGGGGGCATCTGATGCAGCATGGCGCGGTCGACCTGGTGATCGTCGGCACCGACCGGGTCACCAGCGCGGGTGACGTTGCCAACAAGATCGGCACCTACCTCAAGGCGCTTGCCGCGCGCGACAATGCGGTGCCGTTCTGGGTCGCCTGCCCGTCCACCACCATCGATTGGGCGATTAGCGATGGGGTGCGCGAAATTCCGATTGAGGAACGCGCCGGCGATGAGGTCAGCTTCATGACCGGCCCAACCGAGGGCGGCGGGATGGCGCGCATCCGGGTAACGCCGGTCGGAAGTGCGGCCGCCAATCCGGCCTTCGATGTCACCCCGGCGCGGCTGGTGACCGGCTTGATAACCGAGCGCGGGCGCTGCGCGGCCGATGCGGGCGCGATGGCGGAGTTGTTTCCGGAATTGGCGGGTGGGAACGCGCAGCCCTAGATTCAGCGCCGCAAATCATCGTTCAAACACAAAAAGCGGCAGCGGATCACTCCACTGCCGCAAATCGGCCAGGCTCAATCGCCGGAATTTAGAAGCCTTCGCGCTCCAGGCGCTTACGCTCCATCTTGCGCGCGCGGCGCACGGCTTCGGCGGCTTCACGCGCACGACGCTCCGACGGCTTCTCGAAATGGCGGCGCAGCTTCATCTCGCGAAAAATCCCTTCGCGCTGCATCTTTTTCTTGAGCGCCTTGAGCGCCTGATCGACATTATTGTCGCGAACGAGAACCTGCACTGGGCCGACTGCTCCTTTCAGGGAGACGCCCCGCGTATCGGGGCGGCAAAAAACGCTCCCAGACGGCTGCCCGTCGAGGAAGGAGCGCGCTATAACATGGGTGTTGCCGTATTCCAACCCCTTCCCCGCATTCGGAGATTGCATGCCCATCCTCAAAATCGCCCGCATGGGCCACCCGGTGCTGCTGCAAACTGCGGCCGCCGTTGAAGACCCCACCGCCCCGGAAATCCGCCGGCTGGTCGCTGATATGATTGAAACCATGGAAGACGCGCAAGGCGCCGGCCTCGCCGCCCCGCAGGTTCATGTCCCGCTCCGGCTGTTTGTTTTTCGCGTCAACCCTGATCGCGCGACCGCGGACGCCGATGATACCGCTGTGCTGCCGCATGGCGTGGTGATCAACCCGACCGTGGAACTGCTTGGCGAGGATGTCCGCTTGCGCTGGGAAGGCTGCCTGTCGATCCCCGGCCTACGTGCCGCGGTGCCTCGCTCCTGGCGCATTCGCTATAGCGGCGTCGATACCGACAACCGCCCGGTCGGCGGCGAGGTTACCGGCTTTCACGCCGGCGTGGTGCAGCATGAATACGACCATCTCGACGGCATCATGTACCCGATGCGGATGCGGGATTTTTCCCTGTTCGGCTTCAATGAAGAACTGGCGCGCGCCGCCCAGGCCCGCCAATGACCCCAGATCAGGACGCAGCCCTGCGCGCCTTGCTGCCCCACGTTCCCGCCCATGGCTGGCGCCGCGCCGCCCTGGTGGCTGCGGGGTACCACCGGCTCGACGCCGAATTGCTGTTCCCCGGCGGCACGGCTGATCTGCTTGAAGCCTGGTGCGAGCTATCCGACCGCGACATGGAACAAGCTGCCATCGCCCAAGGGGTTGCCGAACAGCGCCTCAGCCGGCGGGTCCGCAGCCTGATCGCCCTCCGCCTCGCCAACGCTACCCCACATAAGGACGCGGTGCGGCGCGCCATGGGCCTGTTCGCCCGCCCGCGCTACGCGCCGCTCGGCGCGCGCTGCGTTGCCCGCAGCGTGGACGCGATCTGGCACGCCGCCGGCGATGCCTCGGCCGATTTCAGTTGGTACACCAAGCGCGCCATTCTCGCCGGGGTCTGGACCAGCACTTTGTTGTTCTGGCTCACCGATCATAGCGACGACAGCGCAGCCACCCTCGCCTTCCTCGATCGACGCCTGGCAGGCGTCGCGCAAATCGGCAAACTGCGGGGACGGGTCGAAGGCGCGCTCGCCCGCCTGCGCCCGGCGGCCTGACAATGAATGATATCACCAGCGGCCCCCCAAATCATCATGTGATTATAGGTTAACCTATTGATTTGTGACGCGCTTACCGCCATAAACCCGCCAACTTGAACCGGAGACGCTGCCTGCCGCGGGGCTTCGGGGCAAGGATGGCGCCAGGGGTGGATGCGCTTTTGAACTATCGCCTTGATTTCGGACCGGTGATTGATGGCTTCCCCGCGCTGCTGTGGGGCTGCGTTGGCACGCTCCGGCTGGCGTTGGGCGGGATCGCTTTCGCGTGCGGTATCGTGGCCGGGCTTGCCATCGCGCTGGGGCGCATGTCGGGGTATCGGGTGGCCGACCGTGCCAAAGCGGACAGTTCAGCAAACCTTATGTTGCCACCATCATTTTGATGATCGCGCCCAAATCCGTCGAGATCAAGTCGCCAGCCGGCACCAACATCCTGCGGTTTGAC
>JANXRN010000199.1 GCA_025352995.1 Acetobacteraceae bacterium | reverse complement strand
CCCGCTTCGACAGCAGCGTGTAGGTCAGATTGAGCCGCGCGAATTCATATTGCCGCGGCTTCGACGGCACCGGCAGCTTTTCCAGCAGCCACTCATACAGCGGCCGATGATCCTCGAATTCCAGCGTACAGATCGAATGGGTGATACCCTCGATCGCGTCCGACTGGCCGTGCGCGTAATCATAAGTCGGGTAGATGCACCACGCATTGCCGGTGCGCGGGTGATTTGCGTGCATGATGCGGTAGAGCACCGGATCGCGCATGTTCATGTTGCCCGATGCCATGTCGATCTTGGCCCGCAGCACGCAGGCGCCATTGGGCAGTTTCCCTGCCCGCATGTCGGCGAACAAAGCCAGGTTCTGATCGACGGAGCGGTTGCGACCCGGCGAAATCGTGCCGACCTCGGTTAAGCTGCCGCGCATGCTGCGCATTGCCTCAGCGGGCGTGTCATCGACATAGGCATCGCCATTGCCGATCAGATGGACGGCCCATTCGTAAAGCTGTTCGAAATAATCCGAGGCGAAATGCAAATTCTCGCCCCAGTCATAGCCGAGCCAGCGGACATCGGCCTGGATGGCGTCGATATATTCCTGCTCTTCCTTGGTCGGGTTGGTGTCGTCAAAGCGCAGATGGGTGCGGCCGGCGAATTCCTGGCCGACGCCGAAATTGAGGCAAATCGATTTGGCGTGACCGATATGCAAATAGCCGTTGGGCTCCGGCGGGAAGCGGGTCACGACGGTTTGGGTTTGGCCGGATGCAAGGTCGGACTGGATGATATCGCGAATGAAGTCGCGCCCCGCTTCGGTGGTGGTATCTGCCGGCATGGATGGTCATTCCTGTTGGTCGCTTGCGACGCTGTTATGTGGACCCTGGCGGCACCGGTCAACGGGTTGACCTCCCCTGCCGCATCGGATGATGTCATGCCAGAAGCGTGAGGAAACCCATCCACCATGACCACCAACACTAAACGCGTGTTTTTCGTCCACTACGTCGCCGATCAAAGCTTCAATGACGTCTTGGCCAAACGTGTCGATGTGGTGCTGGACAAGATCGAAAATGCCAGCACGACGGCAGAGGCCGACCAAACTCTGTCCGGCGCGCATGCCTATCAGATCGGCTCCGCACGCGATGAAATCAACGCGGTTTATTATGCGTCTGACGCGCTGTTTGCCCGCGCGCCGAACTTGCTGATGGTATCGACCAATGGCGCCGGCTACGACACGGTCGATCTGGACGCCTGCAATCGCGCCGGGGTGCTGGCGGTGAACCAGGCCGGTGGAAACAAGGAAGCGGTGGCCGAGCACGCGCTGGGCATGATGCTGATCCTGGCCAAGCGCATCGTGGAAGTCGACCGGGCGATGCGGCGCACCGCCGGGATCAACCGCAACGACTATATGGGCCGCGATCTGCTGGGCAAGACGGTGGGGATTGTCGGTCTCGGGCATGTCGGGTCGCGCCTGGCGGAATTATGCCGCGGGCTGTTCAAGATGCGGGTGCTGGCCTGCGATCCGCTGCTGGATACGGCGACCATCGCGGCGCGCGGGGGGGAGAAGGTCGACCTCGATACGCTACTGGCGACGGCCGATTATGTCTCCATCAACTGCCCACGCATCCCGACCACCAAGGGCATGATCGGGGCGCGGGAATTCGCGCTGATGCGGCCGGATGCGCATTTCGTGACGACAGCGCGCGGCGGCATCCATGATGAGCAGGCATTGGCGCGCGCCCTCGCCGAAAAGCGGCTCGCTGGCGCCGGCCTGGATGTATGGGACCCGGAACCGCCGGCGCTCGATCATCCGCTGCTGGCGTTCGATAACGTCGTGGTCAGCCCGCACACGGCGGGGGTAACGCGGGAGGCACGGCAGAATATCGGCAAGATCGGGGCCGAGCAGTTGCTCGACATGCTCGATGGCCGGGCGCCGAGCCGGGTGCTCAACCCGGAAGTCTGGCCGGCCTATGCTGCGCGGTTCGAAAAGATTTTCGGGATTACGCCAACCCGTCCCGCCCAAGCCTGATCATCCGGGCGCGGCGCGGGCCGCGCGCGACGTTCATGCCGCCCTCGATGCTGGCGAGCAGCGCATCGACGCGGGGCAAATCGTCCCGCTTCAAGGCGCGCACCCGGCGGACGATGTCGAGCGCGAGTTGCCGCATGCCGATGGTGATGGCCTGGGTGCGGGGCGATGCGGCGTCCCCGGCCTCGGACGCGATGACCAGCGCATCGACGGCCGCCGAGGCGACCGACACCAGGCCGTAAAGCGCGCCGAGGGCTTCGGCTGCATCATCGGTCGCGCCAGGGGTTGCGAGCAGGCCCATGATGTGCAGCAGCTTGCCGATCAGGCCGGAATTGCCCACCGCGTCTTCGGCATCTCGAAAGCCGAGCGCCATGTCTTCATAGGCGGTGCCGGCGACCCCGAGAAGGGCGTCAGCGCCGACGACGCAATCGGTGAGGGTCAGGCTGACATGGCCGGATGGGCGCATGCCGGCGGGCGTCGGGGCATGATGGATTTCGAGACCTGCTGCGCCGCGCGGCACCAGAAACATCGAATAGCGCTTGCGCCCGGCATCGACCGAGGTAATTGCCAGCACGATGAAAATATCGGCGAGCGGACCGTTGGTGACATAGGCTTTACGCCCGGATATCCGCCAGCCGAGCGCGGTTTTATGCGCGGCCGTGTTCAGCAGCTTGGGATGGGCGCCAACCTCCGGCTCCGAGATCGCCACCGCCATCGTGCAGGTGCCGGCGGCGAGTTTCGGCAAATACGCGGCTTTCTGGCCGGCGCTGCCATAGCCGACCATATAATATTGCGCGGTGATCTGGTGGCCGCCAAAAATCGTGCCCATGCCGGGCACCCCGCACGCCGCGACCAGCGCCTGTTCGGCCGCCGCAATCGCCGGATAGCCCCCGCCGGTGCCACCAAACTCGACCGGCAGGCCGATGCGAAACAGGCCGGCCTGACCCATGGCGGCGAAAAGGTCGGGTGGGAGGTTTTCTTCCATCCAGACGTCGCGGCCGATGATGGACTGGTGGGCGAATTGGGTGACTTGGTCTTGCATGGGGTCCTCAAGGAAAGCTAGGTATGTAAGCACTTCTTTTTGTGAACAAAAAGAAGCAAAAAAACTTCCTATCCGTTGGCGCACCTTGGCCGGTGCGAACCGGGAACCAAAGTGGGAAAGTTTTTTTGGTTCTTTTTGTTCACAAAAAGAACAACCTTGCTTTTCCGGAGCCGCCCCATGACCAAAACCCACCGCATCGCCGTCATCCCCGGCGACGGCATCGGCAAGGAAACCACGCCCGAGGGCTTGCGGGTGATGGATGCGGC
>JANXRN010000162.1 GCA_025352995.1 Acetobacteraceae bacterium | reverse complement strand
CATGATTCGATCGGTCTTGGGGAAGACGGCCCAACCCATCAGCCGGTCGAACACCTCGCCAGCCTGCGCGCCATGCCCGGCCTGTTCACCTTCCGCCCAGGTGATGCGATGGAAACGGCCGAATGCTGGGAACTCGCCCTGCGCCGCGCTGACGGGCCAAGCATCCTGGCCTTGTCCCGTCAGACGCTGCCCAGCCTGCGCGGCGACATGGCGGAAAATCGTACCGCCCGTGGTGGCTACGTGCTCGCCGAAGCTGACGGCGCGCGCCAGGTCACGATCCTGGCCAGCGGCAGCGAAGTGGCAATCGCCATGGATGCACGCATGGCGCTGGCGTCTGAAGGCATCACCGCCGCAGTTGTGTCCATGCCGTGCTGGGAACTGTTCGGCCAACAAGATGAAAGCTACCGCGCATCCGTGCTCGGCACCGCGCTGCGCGTCGGGGTGGAAGCCGGCGTGTCGATGGGCTGGGACCGCTGGCTCGGGCCAGACGGGATCTTCATCGGCATGAGCGGCTTTGGTGCTTCGGGGCCGTTTCAGGATTTGTACAAACATTTCGGCATTACGCCGGAGGCTATTGTCGCGGCTGTTAAGAAGCGGCTTGCTTAGAGAGGAAGATTCTTCTTTGTTTGAAAACAAAGAAGCAAAAAAACTTCATGAATTTACTCCCTGGCCGTTGGCTTGGGTCCCTCCGCAGTCCCTCGGCAACCGTACCACGTGAGAAAAAGTTTTTTTGGTTCTTTTTGTTCACAAAAAGAACTTCTTTCTTAAACGCCTACTGAAAAGGAAACAGCCAACATGGCCGTCAAAGTTGCCATCAACGGGTTCGGGCGCATTGGTCGCCTGGTGCTGCGCGCGATCATCGAAAGCGGCCGCACTGACGTCGTGCCGGTCGCGATCAACGATCTCGGCAGTGTCGAGGCGAACGCCCATTTGTTCCGCTATGACAGCGTGCATGGCCGTTTCCCGGGCGAAGTTGAAGTTTCCGGCCAGACCATCACCATCCGCCATAATGGCCGGATTTATGGCCCGATTACCGTGTCGGCTGAGCGCGATCCGTCCAAAGTACCGTATCAGGGCGTTGACGTGGCTTTGGAATGCACCGGCATTTTCACCTCGAAGAAGGCGGCTTCCGCATTGCTCGCGTCCGGCGCGCGCAAGGTGCTGATCTCGGCGCCGGCTGATGATGTCGATGCGACGGTGGTTTACGGCGTGAACCACGGCGTGCTGACCAAGGACATGACGATCATTTCCAACGCGTCCTGCACCACCAACTGCCTCGCCCCGGTGGCCAAGGTGCTGCACGATAATTTCGGCATCCTGCGCGGCTACATGCTGACCATTCATGCTTACACCGGCGATCAGAACACGGTTGATACGCTGCACAAGGATTTGCATCGCGCCCGTGCCGCCGCGGTTTCCGCCATCCCGACCAGCACCGGTGCTGCCCGTGCCATGGGCCTGGTGATGCCGGAACTGAAGGGCAAGCTTGACGGCACGTCGATCCGCATCCCGACGCCGAACGTGTCGCTAGTGTCGCTTGACGTGAACCTCGCCAAGCACGCCACCAAGGAAGAAATCAACGCCGTGATGCTGGCCGCCAGCCAGTCAGGGCCGTTGAAGGGCATTCTGGGCTACAACACCGAACCGCTGGTGAGCATCGATTTCAACCACAATCCGGCATCTTCGACGTTCGATGCGACGCAGACCGCGGTCGTCGATGGCGCGATGGCGCGGGTGATGACGTGGTACGACAATGAATGGGGCTTCTCCAACCGCATGTCGGATACGGCTGCTTTGTTCGGGAGCCTCTGACCATGGCGTTCCGCACCCTTGATGGCGTGGATGTCGCGGGCAAGCGCGTGCTTGTGCGTGCCGACCTCAACGTTCCGGTGCGGGACGGCAAGATTACCGACCTGACCCGGATCGAACGGCTCTGCCCGACGATCCGGGAATTGTCGGAAAAAGGCGCGCGCGTCATCGTGTGCAGCCATTTCGATCGGCCGAAGGGGCGGCGGGTGCCGGACATGTCGCTCGCCCCGATGGCAATGGCGCTGGGCCAAGTGCTCGGCCGCAAGGTGCGCTTTGCCGAGGATTGCATCGGCATTCCGGCCGAGCAGGCGATTGACGCGCTGGGCAATGGCGACATCGCGGTGCTGGAAAACACCCGCTTCCATGCCGGGGAAGAAGCCAACGATCCGGCGTTCGCGAAAGCGATGGCGTCGCTTGCCGATATTTTCGTCAACGATGCATTTTCCGCCGCCCACCGTGCCCATGCGAGCACCGAGGGCGTTGCCCATTTGCTGCCGTCCTACGCCGGCCGGCTGATGCAGGCGGAATTGGAAGCGCTGACGCTTGCGCTCGAACACCCGGAACGCCCGGTGATGGCGATTGTCGGTGGGGCGAAAGTGTCATCGAAGCTCGAACTGCTCGGCAATTTGGTCACCAAGGTCGATCTGCTGGTGATCGGCGGGGCGATGGCCAACACCTTTGTCGCCGCCGAAGGCGTGGCCGTCGGCAAGTCGCTGCAGGAAGCCGAAATGCACGCGACCGCGCGCGAAATCGTTGCCCGTGCGAAAGCGGCGGGGTGTGAGATTGTGCTGCCGGTGGATGCGGTAACGGCCACCGAATTCAAGGCCAATGCGGCGACCAAGATCGTGCCGATCGGCGCGGTGCCAGCGGATGCGATGATCCTCGATGTAGGGCCACAAACCGTGGCCGGGCTGGTCGCGCGGCTTGCTTCGGTGAAGACGGTGGTATGGAATGGCCCGCTCGGGGCGTTCGAAATCCCGCCTTTCGATGCGGCTACGACCGTATTGGCGAAGGCGGTTGCCGCAGCGACAGTTGCGGGCAAGCTCCGCAGCGTCGGTGGTGGCGGGGATACCGTGTCCGCGCTGCGTCACGCCGGGGTGATCGATCAATTGAGCTACGTATCGTCCGCTGGTGGGGCATTTTTGGAGTGGCTCGAAGGCAAGACTCTTCCCGGGGTCGCCGCCCTCACCGCCTGACCTGTCACGCTATTTCCCGAGGTCCCGATGGCTGACATTCGCGCTGCCTTTGCTGCCCGTCCGGCGGGCTTCACCTTGCCGGGCGTTTTGTATCACGACGCCAACGCCTTCGATCTCGATCTCCAGCATATCTGGCATCAAAGCTGGGTATTCGCGGGCGCCAGTTG
>JANXRN010000131.1 GCA_025352995.1 Acetobacteraceae bacterium | reverse complement strand
GTATCGGGCGCAATGCCGCGTTCAACGCTCGAATGGCTGATGTCGCGCTCATGCCATAAGGTGACGTTTTCCAGCGCCGGCACCACCGCCGACCGCACCAGCCGCGCCAGCCCGGTCAAATTCTCCGACAGCACCGGATTGCGCTTATGTGGCATCGCCGAGCTGCCTTTTTGCCCGGGATGGAAGAATTCCTCCGCCTCCCGCACTTCGCTGCGCTGCAAGTGCCGCACTTCGGTCGCCAGCCGCTCGACCCCTGATGCGACCACGGCGAGCGCGCAGAAAAACGCTGCATGGCGATCGCGCGGGATCACTTGGGTCGAAACCGGCTCGACCGCCAGGCCGAGCTTGGCCGCGACGTTCGCTTCAATCGACAGATCGAGATGGGCAAAGGTGCCAACGGCACCGCTAATTGCCGCCACCGCAATTTCCGCCCGCGCGGCAACCAGGCGTGCCCGATTGCGCACGAACTCAGCATAATGTCCGGCGAGTTTCAGCCCAAAGCTAGTGGGCTCGGCGTGGATCGCATGGCTACGCCCGATCGTGGGCGTATATTTGTATTCGAAGGCACGGGCTTTCAAGGCCGCCAGCAACGCATCGACATCTTCGATCAGAATGTCACACGCCTGGGTCAGTTGCACCGACAGGCAGGTATCGAGCACGTCGGACGACGTCATCCCGAGATGAACGAAGCGGCTGTCTTCCCCGATTGCCTCGGCGAGCCAAGTCAGGAAGGCAATCACGTCGTGGCGGGTGACCCGTTCGATCGCGTCAATCCGCTCGACATCTTCCGGCCCGATGGCGGCAAGTTTGGCGCCGCCTTTTGTGCGGATATTGCGCGCCGCCTCGGTCGGAATATCGCCGAGTTCGGCCATCGCCTCGGCGGCGAGCGCTTCGATTTCGAACCAGATACGATAGCGATTTTCCGGCGCCCAGATGGCGGTCATCGCGGGGCGGCTATATCTCGGGATCATGAAATCTCTTCTCTGTGCCTGCAATCGCCTGCATAAGACCGCCTGTATTGGGTGGCAAGGATCGTGTGTTGAACTGGGCTGATGTAGTGGCGCTGCTGCAAGTGGTGCTGATCGACGTGACGTTGGCGGGCGATAATGCGGTGATTGTCGGCCTCGCGGTTGTGGGATTGCCGCCGCAGCAGCGGCGCTGGGCAATCGGCGTCGGTTTGGCGGGCGCGGCGATCATGCGGATCGGGCTGGGTGCCATCACGGTGCAATTGCTCGCCATCGTCGGGCTGCTGCTCGCCGGCGGGTTGCTGCTGCTGTGGGTGTGCTGGAAATCCTATCGCGAATTGCGCCACGCGAGCATCGATCACGGCAAGCCCCCGGCCAAAACGCTTGGGTCGGCGATGCTGCAAATCCTGCTCGCCGATCTGTCGATGAGCTTGGATAACGTCCTCGCGGTCGCCGGTGCAGCCGACGGCAAGGTGTGGATTCTGGCGTTCGGGCTGGTGCTATCGGTGCTGCTGATGGGTCTGGCCGCGCAGGCGATTGCCAATTTGCTCGAACGCCATCGCTGGCTCGCCTGGGTCGGGCTCGCCATCGTGCTGGTCGTGGCGCTGAAACTGATCTGGGAAGGCGGGCACGATGTTTTTGAACATCTGGCGCCGATGGTGCGTAAATAGCCGCCGCAGCCGGGCTATGCCTTCCCCGCGCTTCGGTCTAGACAGCGCCCAATATTGCAAAGGACGCTCGCGATGGCTGACAAAACCCAGCTCGAACTCGAACCCTACGAAATCGCCCTGATTATTGGCGAAGAAGACGAAGGCATGTCCGTCCGCATCGTGGCCGGCACCGAAATGCCGGAAGACGCCCCCGAACTGCCCGCCGCCGCCGAAATTATCGTCGCCCTCGCCACCCGTCTGCTGAAAGACCCCGAATTCCACGATGAACTCGTCGAATGGTACTATGATCAGCAGGACGAGGACGAAGACGACGAGGACGAAGACGACGAGGACGAAGCCCCCACCAAGCTGTCATAGCGCGCCAGCACCGCGTCTTCATGCGCGGTGAGGTCGAATTCATCGCGCGGGCAATGGGTCAGGAAGCGTTCCGGCATTTCCAAAATGGCGATGTCGGGCGCAATCCGGGTGATCAGCCCGAGATCGAGGTCCGCTGACCAGACGAAATGGACCTCGGTGAAACTGATCGCGGCGAGAAAGCTCAGCAGGCTGCATTCGGCGCGATAGTCGGAAAACGAAGACCCGAACAGCACCACCCGCGCCTGGTGCGGGGCGGCGTGATTGCGCCAGACCACATGGCTGCCGGTATGCAGCCCGGTTTCATTCTCCAACCCGTTTGCTTCCTTGAAGGCGACGATCCGGTTGGCGTGCACCCGTCGCACGCTGTCCGGCAAGGCGCGGCGTGCGAAACGATCCGGTGGTAAATCCGCGTGCGAATCGTCCCACAAATCGCCATGGAAGCTGACCTCCCGCAGCGCCAGCCGCTCCGGCGCGGCCGCATCGAACGCCAAACCCAAAGCCGCCATCACCTGTGCAAACCCACAAGCCGCGCCTTCGGGAAGCCAATGGCTGTCGGTGTTCGCATACCCGGACGGAACCAGCCGCCGTAGCGCCGCGGTGGGGTTCACCAGACGCCGATGCACCATGCGTTGCGCCGGCGGGATGCTGCCAACTGGTAACAGATCATCGCCATGCACGCTGAGCTTTTCCGGCACCAGCAGCATGCGCCATTCTACCCCAACCCCGGCAAAAAAAGCCTCCCGCGCTGCGATCCTCGCCTGCCAGGCTTCGATCGGTAGCAGGTCGGCGTCGGTGTAGAGCCGCAGCACGTCGTTGCTGCCACCCATTAGAAATAGTCTTTCTCCAGCGCGTGCGACCTTTTGCATGGGGGTATTATAGGCAAAGGCAAGGGAAGGAAGCAGTTCTTTTTGTGAACAAAAAGAACCAAAAAAACTTTCCCACTTTGGTTCGGAGTGCGCACCGGCCGTGGTGCGCCATGGATAGAAAGTTTTTTTGCTTCTTTTTGTTCACAAAAAAAAGACCTTCTTTGCCTTCACTCTGCCAACTTCTCCCGGCTCGCCCGCACCTTCTCCACCCGCCGCCCATCCATCGCCGTTACCTCGAACAACCACCCGGCGAACGCAATCCGGTCCCCTTCCCGAGGCACTCGGCGCAGCAACGCCAAGATCAAGCCCGCCAGCGTATGATAGGACCCTTCAGCCGGCAGTTCCGGCAGATCGAGCCGCGCCTGCACTTCGTCGACCGGCATCAATCCTTCCAACAACAACGCGCTGTCATCTTGCTGGGTGCCGGTCACTGGGTCGGGCGCGCTGTTTTCCGGGTCCCCCACGATCGCCTGCAGCGCGTCGGTCGCGGTGACCACGCCCTCGAAACTGCCATACTCGTCCAGCACCAACGCCATGCCGAGCGGGTCGGACCGTAGCCGTTCCAACGCATCCATCGCGGTTGCAGTGTCGGGAATGACCTGCGGATGGCGCAGCGCATCGGCGATCGACAAGGCCTTGCCCCCAAGCAGCCCATCGAGCAGGTCTTTTGCCAGCACAATGCCAACCGGATTATCGACTGCACCATCGCAGACGATGAAGCGGGAAAACCCCGCCGATTTCAGGGTCTCGGCGATTTCTTCGGCACTGTCATTACGATCAATCCACGGAATGCCGGTGCGTGGCGTCATGATCGCGCGCACAGGCTTGTCGGCCAGGCGCAGCACGCGCTCGATCATGTCGCGCTCTTCGGTTTCGATCACCCCGGTCTGTTCGCCCTCGACCAGAATAGCTTTCAGCTCTTCTTCCGTGACCGTCTGCGGGGCCGCCCGATGGGCGCCAAACAGCAGCAGCACGAAATTCGATGACAGGCTCAGTATATAAACCACCGGTTGGGTGATCGTGGCGAGCTTTGCTAACGGCCCGGCGACATAAGCGGCAACGATTTCCGGCCGCCGCAACGCCAGCTGCTTGGGCACCAATTCCCCTATGACCATGGTGAAATAGGTGATCAGCACCACCACGACGCCCAGCCCGATGCTTTCCGCAAACGGCGCCAACGCCGGCACGCGGGCGATCATCGGGGTGAGCAACGCCGCCACATGCGCGCCGCCAAACACGCC